>JBNMNV010000024.1:0-19656 GCA_051278125.1 Polaribacter sp.
CTTTATAGAAATGGGTCTATAACTTTATAACATTATTGTTCTTCAATTGATACTCTTCACCACTTTCTTTACAAGTTGCAAAACCATCAGCATTAAAATTTAGAGTGTGACCAAATTCACTAACCCAACCAATTTGTTTAGACGGATTCCCAACAACCAAAGCATACGGTAACACTTCTTTGGTAACCACAGAACCCGCGCCTATAAAAGAAAATTCGCCAATAGTATTACCGCAAACGACCGTTGCATTTGCACCAATCGTTGCTCCTTTTTTTACAAGCGTTTTTAAATATTCATTTTTTCTGTTGATAGCACTTCTTGGGTTCATAACATTTGTAAAAACCATAGACGGTCCTAAAAAAACATCATCTTCACAAATAACACCGGTGTAAATAGAAACGTTATTTTGTACTTTTACATTATTTCCTAAAACAACACTTGGAGAAACTACAACATTTTGTCCCAAATTACAATCATCGCCAATAATACAATTGGACATGATATGACTAAAATGCCAAATTTTAGTACCTCTCCCTATGGTACAATTATCATCTATAAAGGCCGTTTCGTGTGCAAAATAATCCATAAAATTAATATTCTGTATTATTATTTTCTTGTTTTGTACAAATTTCTTTAGCCGATGATGCTCCTATTCTATCAACTCCTAAACAAATCATTTTTAAAGCTGTTCCATAATCTCTCACACCTCCTGCTGCTTTTATTTGCAATGGTTTTGCGTTTTCTGAAATCAACTTCATGGTTTCTAAAGTAGCGCCATTCGGTTTGTTATCTGCAGTTTTAAAGAAGCCTGTAGAAGATTTTACAAAAACTCTTTTAGCCGCCGTTTCATCAAAATTTGTAAAAACAACCTCTTTTATCAGTTGTGAAATTGCAATAATTTCTTCTGTTGATAATGCCGCAACTTCTATAATAAATTTTACAACTTTACTATTTTCTAAACACAATTTTGCACACTCTAAAATTTCTGATTTTATGACATCAATCTCCCCTTTTTTAAAAGCTTTGTAATTCACCACAAAATCGAGTTCATCTGCTTCTAAAAGAATTGCTTTTTTAGCCTCTTCTAATTTACTTTTAATAGATGAATTTCCTTCAGGAAAATCGATTACAGTTCCTATTAATACGTCTGAATTCGCTTCTAAGAGCATTTTTTTTGCTAATGGAATGTGGTTTGCACGAATCATAATCAGTTTATAATGATACAAAATTGCTTCACGAATTAAATCAATAACTTTTTGTTGATTTTCATCTTCAGAAATATTCGCTTCATTTATAGTCTTTAAATACGTGGCATCTAAATATTGGTTGATTTTCATACTATCAAAAATACGAAATAATAAAAAACCCAACTTTTCAGTTAGGTTAAATCTTTTATAAATCTAAAAATACATTAATCTACCCTAAAAGAAATTGGCAATATATATTTCACTTTAACAGCCTTGTCTCTTTGTTTTCCTGGTGTAAATTTTGGGAGTTTTTTAATTAACGCTTGCGTTTCTTTTTTTAGTTTAATATGTGGTGCTCTTATTTCTATATCAACAACGTTGCCTCTATTATCGATAACAAACTGCGTACTAATTCTATATTTTCCTGAATTTAAACCAATTTCATTTGCTAGTTGCGCATCAAAATTACGTTGCACAAATTTCTTCATTTTTTCATCAAAACATATTTTATTTTCTTCTTTTGACAAACCTTCACAACCTTTAAATACAGGTGCATTTTCTATCAGAATAAAAGGTAAAGTTTCTACCGGTTCATCTTTTGGTTCGTCAACAGTTACCAGAGCAACGATGTTTAATGGAACTAAATCTTTCGTTGGCGCTACTAAAACAGTTTCAACGATGGTATTATCTACTTTTTTAATGGGTTCATCAACGACAAAAACAGTCCTTGTTCTTTCAATTTTTGGTACTAGTTTTGGCTCTCTTACAAAAACAATATCTTGATCTGGAGAAATCATTATGGCTTCTGGTGGATTAAAATCTATAATTGCCAGAGATTTATGTGCCGTTTGATGTTCTAAAGTTAGGTAGACGATAAAGAGTACTAATACAAGTCCTAATTGAGTAAAAATGGTTGAGAATTTCTCTAATTGTTTGCTTGGTAATTTTTTTACGTTTTTCATTATTAGAAAGTTTTTAAATGTTAAAATTTTGTTAAAACAAAAAACATGCCGCAAAAATAAAAAAGTATAAAATACTGATTTAAAGAACTTTAATTAAAATGGATTATTTTTCTTTTAAGTGTTTTTCAGCAACTTTTTCTAATTCATCATACCAATTTTGCCCAAATTTTCGAACTAAAGCTTGCTTTACAAACTTATAAACAGGAACCTGTAACTCTTTTCCGAGAGAACAGGCATCATCACAAATTTCCCATTTATGATAATTTACAGCAGAAAACTCACTATAATCTTGTACTCGAATCGGATATAAATGACAAGAAACTGGTTTTTTCCAATCAATTTCTCCTTGGTTATAAGCTTCTTCAATGGCACACAAGGCAGTGTTTTTTTTATCAAAAATAACATATGCGCAGTGTGCTCCGTTGACCAAAGGGGTTTCTAGTTCGCCCAATTCACCAGTAACCCAAGTGCCTTCTTTCTCAATAACTTCGATTCCTTCTTTTCTTAAAAAAGGTTTTACTTTCGGATAAATTTCCTCTAAAATATTGGTTTCTTCTTGTTCTAAAGGTGCACCAGCTTCGCCATCTATACAGCAAGCACCTTTACACGCGGATAAATTACAGACAAAATCTTTTTCTATAATTTCTTCAGAAACGATTGTTTTTCCTAATTGAAACATGTGGTAAAAATAAGCATATTTTTTTGTGATTTTTACCAATTTCGTAAAGTTAGTTGACTAATTTTGCAAAAAATAAATTTTTAAAAAATGACTTTCGATTTTAAACAAATACTAACTGCTTTTATGGTTTTATTTGCAGTAATAGACATTATTGGAAATATTCCTATAATCATAGATTTACGTAAAAAAGTAGGGCATATTCAGTCTGAAAAAGCATCCTTAATTGCTGGAGTTATAATGATTGTATTCCTGTTTTTAGGACAAAGTTTATTAAGTCTAATTGGTATTGATGTAAACTCTTTTGCAGTTGCGGGCTCATTTATTCTTTTTTTTATTGCTTTAGAAATGATTTTAGGCATCACTTTATATAAAGACGATGGTAACAATGCACCCATCACTGCAACTGTTTTTCCGTTAGCTTTTCCATTAATTGCTGGCCCAGGAAGTTTAACAACTTTACTCTCTTTAAGAGCAGAATTTGAGATACAGAATATTATTGTTGCTGTAGTTTTAAACGTATTATTTCTATATATCGTTTTAAAAACTTCTTCTAAAATAGAACGATTAATAGGACCGAGTGGTATTCAAATAATCCGTAAAGTTTTTGGGGTAATTTTATTGGCAATCTCTGTAAAACTATTTGCTCAAAATATAAAAATATTATTTGTCTAAAATGATTTTTGATGCTTTAATTATCGGTGGTGGTGTTTCCGGAATGCAATGTGCTTTCGTTTTGGGTTCTGCAAAAAATAAAGCTTTTGCTGCTAATAAAAATATAGGGATTATTATGCACCAAAGAAACTCTCATTTAGAAAATGCCTTATTTAATAATGTTTTAGGTCTACCACCAAAAACAAAAGGAAAAGACCTGTTGAAACAAGGAAGGGAGCAATTAGCAGATTTGTATCCGCATGTATCTCAAATTGTAGGTGAAAAGGTTTTATCTATCCAAGAAAATCAAGAATTTACTAAAATAACAACAAACAAGAATGTTTATATCTCTAAACTTGTAATACTTGCATTGAATTACGCAAAACCATTCACCATAAAAGGTTTAGAAGAATTTATAGTTCCTCATAAAAAATCGAGTCCTTTAAAAGACAGAATTCAGTTAAAAAACACGGATCATTTTATTAAAACCGGATTGTATTGTTGCGGTACAATTGCTGGTGAGCGCAGTCAATTTGCCATTGCTGCAGGCAGCGGTGCTTCCGTAGCAACCGATATTCTTACACTTTGGAATGGTGGAAATCACACCAAAATTCATGATAAGGCATGATATTAATCATATTTTAGAACTAATTTAGTTCTTAATTTTAAACTTCGTTATTAAACTTACAAATAGTTTAAAACGTGTAAATAGTATACCAACAAATGTTGTGTGGTAAAAAATTTAAAGGTTTAAAAGATGATACAGATAAAAAAAAATCCAGAATTCGCTTTAGGTAATTTTAGCAAAATTTTCTTTCAAATAGGTTTAGTACTAAGCCTTTTAATTATTCACCTTTTAATAGAATATAAAAGTTACGAAAAAAATTATTCTAATTTAGGAGTTTTAACGGTTACAGAAGAAATGAAAGAGGATATTCCTATTATTGAAATTAAGAAAGTAGCTCCACCTCCAAAGAACATTCCTAAAGTAGTGGAAGCTATTAAAGTTGTTGAAGATGAATTAAAGATTGAAGAAACTATTATAGAATCTACCGAAACAGATGAAGGAGAAGCCATTGTAGTAAATATGGAAGATGTGGTTGAAGTTGAAGAAACTGAAGAAGTTATTGAAGATGTGCCATTTATGTTAATTTCAGATGTGCCTGTTTTTCCTGGATGTAAAGGAAATAATGAAGAACTAAAAAAATGTTTTACCATGAAAGTATCACAACATTTTTCGAAAAGGTTTAATGTTGAATTATCTAAAGAACTAGGCTTATCTCCTGGCAAAAAAAAGTTATTTGTTATTTTTAGAATTACTAGAAATGGAAAGGTTGACAACGTAAGAGCTAGAGGCCCTCACCCTGTTTTAGAGAGAGAAGTTACACAAATCATTAATTCTTTACCTCTAATGACCCCAGGCAAACAAAGAGGTATTCCTGTAGGAGTTAGTTATAGTATTCCTATTACTTTTGAAGTTAGAGAATAAAAAAAATCCAGCTAAAAAGCTGGATTTTTTTATTCATTAAGACAAAATAACATTACTCTACTGTAACAGATTTTGCTAAATTTCTTGGTTGATCCACATTTCTACCTAACATTACTGCAATATGATAAGATAATAATTGAAAAGGAATGGTCGTTAATAAAGGTGTTAATGCCTCTTCTGTTTCAGGTATTTCAATTACATCGTCCGCCATTTCTCTTACTTGTGTATCTCCTTCAGTAACTATGGCAATAATTTTACCTGATCTAGATTTTATTTCTTGAATATTACTTACTACTTTTTCATAATGTCCTTTATTCGTTGCAATTACAAAAATTGGCATATTTTCATCAATCAAAGCAATAGGCCCATGTTTCATTTCAGCCGCAGGATACCCTTCTGCATGAATATAAGAAATCTCTTTTAACTTTAAAGCCCCTTCTAAAGCAACCGGAAAGTTAAATCCTCTTCCTAAATATAAACAGTTCGTAGCATCTTTATACTTGGCTGCTATACTTTTAACATGCTCATCAATTTGCAACAATTGTTTTATTTGCCCAGGAATTAATTGCATTTTTTGAATATAATTTTTAAAAGTGTAATCAGGTAAAGTTCCATTTGCTTGCCCAAGTTTTAATGCTATTAAAGTTAAAACGGTAATTTGGGTTGTAAATGCTTTTGTGGATGCAACACCAATCTCTGGGCCAGCATGCGTATAAGCCCCTGTGTGCGTTTCTCTTGCAATAGAAGATCCAACAACGTTACAAACTCCATAAACAAAAGCTCCTTTAGATTTTGCTAACTTTATAGCGGCTAATGTATCTGCAGTTTCCCCTGATTGTGAAATAGCGATTACAATATCTTTATCTGTAATGATAGGATTTCTATATCTAAATTCAGAAGCATATTCAACTTCTACAGGAATTCTTGCCATATCTTCAATAAGATATTCTCCTACTAGGCCTGCATGCCACGATGTACCACAGGCTATAATTATTATTCTGTTTGCATTTAAGAACCTATCAAGATTATCTTCTATACTAGACATCTTAATCATATTTTCTTCAAGTAACATTCTACCTCTAAAAGTATCAGTGATCGCCTTAGGCTGCTCATTTATCTCTTTTAACATAAAATGTTCATATCCACCTTTTTCAATTTGGTCTAAACTCATTTGAAGTTTTTGAATTATAGGGTAAACTAGAGCATCATCATGAATTCTGCGAACTCTTACAGGTCTCCCTAGTTTAATAATCGCCATTTCTTCATCTTCTAAATAAATAACATTTTTGGTGTACTCTAAAAAAGGAGAAGCATCAGAAGCTACAAAGAACTCGTTATTTCCTGCTCCAACTCCAATAGCAATAGGGCTTCCTAAACGCGCAACCACAATTTCATTAGGCTTTTCTTTATCGAAAACAGTAATAGCATAAGCTCCAACAACATTCGTTAGTGCCAATTGAACAGCTTTACCTAATTTACAGCCTTCGGTTTTCTTAACCTCTTCAATTAAATTTATTAACACCTCAGTATCGGTATCACTTTTAAAAGAATATCCTCTAATAATTAATTCCTTTTTAATGGTGTCATAATTTTCAATAATTCCATTATGAACTATGGCTAAATTACCAGACTGTGAATAATGTGGGTGCGAGTTTATATCATTTGGAACTCCGTGCGTTGCCCAACGAGTATGGCCCATCCCAATATGTCCTACTTTTCTTTTTTCATCTGCATCGGTAATAAGTTCTAAATCAGAAACTTTACCTTTAGTTTTTGAAATGATCATTTTCTCACCATCGTACATCATTACCCCAGAACTATCGTAACCTCTGTACTCCAATCTTTTTAATCCGTTTATTATTATTGGATAGGCCTCTCTATGACCTATATATGCTGAAATTCCACACATAATTTCTTCTGTTAGTTTTTAAATTTAATCGATTTTTTCTGAATACGAGATTACCAATGCTGCTTTTTTAACTCCGTTTACTGCAGAGTTATTAAACAAAGTAACCGCTTTAGGGTTCCAACTACTGTTTCTAAAAACTACATCATTACCAGAAGTTGGGGCATCAGAAGGATTGTAGGCTTTTAGTTTTAAGATGGATTCGTACTCAAGATCTCCGTTAAGTATATCAGAAATATAGTCTGTTATTTTGAATGTATATTTTTCTTTTTTACCACTAGCATCTCTCGTTAAAAATCCGCCAATACCGCCAAAAGCACCTTCGCTAGTAGCATCCTTTATTTGACTAAAAGTCGGATTCAGAACATTTGCATCGCTCTTATACAAATACAATCTATCAGGAACATGAGACGTATCAGCAGATTGATTGATATAAAAAATTAAAGTAGCATCATTAATCAACCAATTATTAGCTTTTAACTCGTCTATTTTAATTTGATCAAATAACGTTATACTCCCCTCACTACCCGCAGTTCCTTGAATTTTTATTTCATTATTTACAGGATATACTTTATCCTCCATGTTAAAAGTGTTTACTTTAAATCCAGATAAAGGGAAACTATTATTTTTAGAAATTGTGTCTAAAACTACCGTGCCAGATTTTAAAACAGTATTGGTATAATATACTTCTAATGAAGGTATAAGCGTAGAGTTGTTGTTGTTAAAATTAAATGAAGTTAAAGAGCCTTCATCGCCTGTAGCTTCGATAATAATTCCTCTAAAATAATCATTAAAAGCATCTTGAGATGCAAATTCACCTGTTTCATATTTATCTAAAAATAATTCTTTAAAGAGATCTTCATTTAAAGGAATTCTGGCAAAAGGAACGGGAATTGTGCTTGCAGTAGAGTTAAAAAGTTTTATTGTATCACTATCAACAATTGTATCATCATACAATCTTCTTTTTACCACAAACATTGTATCATTTTCATTGGGGATAAAAGGAAAGTTTAATTCACTGTTTAGTTCAGTTCCTGTTTTCTCAAAAACATCATCAGAATAAAAACTATTAATTTTTGAAGGATCTGCAGGATTATACACGTTGATGTATGTATTAGATCTATAAATATTTAGATTGAACGGCTTGCTTTTATCTCCAAAAACAGAATCGATTTCAAATTTATTTCCATCAGAATTTAAAGTTACTTGGTACGGTAATTTTAAAAACACCGTATCTATTTTTGTAACCACTGTTGTATCTGCACCGTACACAACACCATCTAAAACACTTAAACCAGTTGGTATTGAGATTTGAGATACTATGGATGCTTCAATTTTCTCGTAATCTGGATTGGCGCTAACGCCCAACAAATATTGAGCAATTTGCCTTGAAATATTATCTGATTGAATCCTTTCTAAAGGACTATTTTCGGTCAATACATCTACTGAAATAGCATCTGTATCAAACTTTGTATTGGTAATTACGTTAGATTCAACATCTGTGAATTCCTCTTCACAAGATAAAATAATTGTAAATAAAGATATTGCGACACCTAAATAAACACTTTTTCTAAAAAAATTTTTCACTTAAAAATAATTATTTAGTTGCCATTAAATCAGCATAAAAATTTAAATAAGACTCTTTTAAATTCTCTGATTGATATTCTAAAACTGGTATTTCTTTTTCTTCTATAAAAGAATTCAACTCTTCATCGATCGTTTCGCTACCATGAATAATTGCATCAGAATTTTCTATTGCACTCTTTAAAATATTAATATGACTTGGTGTTTGTATTGTTGCTATTTTAGATGACTTAAGAAGGTCGAATTTTACTTTATTAGCCAAATCCTCATTCAAATTGCCTTCAAACCCTCTATTATACAAAGAAGTAACTATTTTACTTTCTGTAAACAAAGGTTCTTCTTTGTAAAACTCTCTTAAATAAAGCGGCAATAAAGAAGCGAGCCAACCATGAATATGAATTACATCAGGCGCCCAATTCAATTTTTTTACAGTTTCCACCACTCCTTTTGCAAAGAAAATTGCTCTTTCATCGTTATCATCAAACAATTCGTCATCTTCATCCGAAAAAACAGCTTTTCTTTTAAAATACTCTTCATTATCAATGAAATAAACTTGCATTCTTTCCTTCGGAATGGAGGCAACTTTAATAATTAAAGGCATATCTATATCATTCACAACTAGGTTCATTCCTGAAAGGCGAATTACCTCATGTAATTGATGTCTTCTTTCATTAATTACACCATATCTTGGCATAAAAATACGGGTTTGAACACCTTTAGAATGTGCGTTTTTAGCTGAAATAAAAGCTGTAGAAGACAGCTCTGTTTCGGGTAAATATGGCACAACTTCAGACGATACAAATAAAATTCTCTTGTCTTTCATTACATCAAACTCTTTTTATAAGATTGGCAAAAGTACAAATTTTTATGCTAATATGATGTTAAATTGGTAAGTTTGCAGACTTTATAAAGTAATTTATTATGATCATTTTTACAGAAAAAAAGGCTTTAATCGCTTATTTATCAAACTTTAAATCTCAAAAAAAAACAGTTGGTTTTATACCAACTATGGGAGCTTTACACAGAGGTCATCTGTCTTTAATTAGAAAAGCACAGAAAAAAAACGACCTTGTTGTAGTCAGTATTTTTGTAAATCCTACACAATTTGATAAGGAAGAAGACTTATTAAAATACCCAAAAACAATACAAAATGATCTTAAATTATTAGAAAGTGTTTCTTGTGATGTACTTTTTAACCCTTCTGTAGAAGAAATTTACAGCGACAATATCGTTTCTAAAAAGTTTAATTTTGACGGGCTAGAACATGAAATGGAAGGACAATTTAGAACTGGTCATTTTGATGGAGTAGGCACGATTGTAAAAACATTAATTGAAATTATTGAACCCAACAAAGCTTACTTTGGTCAAAAAGATTTTCAGCAGTTACAAATCATCAAAAAAATGGTGAAAAAATATAATTTAGATGTCAAAATTAAAGGGTGTCCTATTTTTAGAGAGCAAGATGGTTTAGCTATGAGTTCAAGAAATGTAAGGTTAACTAGAGCGCAAAGAACTGCTGCGCCATTTATCTATAAGACGCTTAAAAAGGCGAAAAAGAAATTTAAAACAGATAATGATGCTGAAATTATGGATTGGGTAGAAAATAAATTTAAAAAACACCCATTATTAGCGTTAGAATATTTTACAATTGCTGATGAAAAAACGTTAAAAACCCTAAAAACTAAAGAATATGGCAAAGAATATCGTGCTTTTATTGCTGTTTTTGCAGGAAAAATTAGATTGATTGATAACATTCGTTTATAAAATTTGTAATCAAAAAAATAGTATTTTTGCAGCATGTTAGTACAAGTAGTAAAATCTAAAATCCATCGTGTAAAAGTTACAGGTGCAGATTTAAATTATATAGGAAGCATTACAATTGATGAAGATTTAATGGATGCTGCAGGCATTATTGAAGGTGAACGTGTGCAGATTGTAAACAACAACAATGGCAATCGTTTAGAAACATACGCAATTCCTGGCCCACGTAAAAGTGGAGAAATTACCCTAAATGGGGCAGCTTCTCGTTTGGTAGCAGTTGGCGATGTTTTAATATTAATTGTTTATGCTTTTATGGAATTAGAAGAAGCTAAAAAATTTAAACCACAATTGGTTTTTCCGAACGAAAAAGACAATACACTTACTTAATTTTGAACATTAAAAAAATTTTAAAAATTACAATACCTCTCATTTTGGGAGGTTTTTTAGTATGGTATTCACTCACCATAGTTTCTCCAGAAGAATTAGCACAATACTTTAGAGATGCCAATTATTCTTGGATCGCTTTAGGATTGTTTTTTGGTATTTTAAGTCACTTATCAAGAGCCTATAGATGGAAGTTTTTATTAGAACCTTTAGGCTATAAACCTCGATTTGTAAATTCTACACTGGCAGTTTTGGTGGCATATTTAATGAATATTTTTTTACCAAGAGCAGGAGAAGTTACAAGAGCAGCTGTAATGACCAATTATGAAAATATCCCTTTCGAAAAAGGATTTGGAACCATAGTTGCAGAAAGATTGGCAGATTTAGTAATGATGCTCATCATTGTAACTATTACGCTTTTTATTCAATTCGATTTTATTTGGAATTTACTCACTAAAGATTTTAATCCCATAAAAACCATAGGTTCTCTATTACTAGCAGTAGTTCTTTTTATTGCTTTTATCATCTATATTAAAAAAGGAAAATCAAAACTTGCGCAAAAAATAAAAGGACTTTTATTAGGCTTAAAAGATGGCGTTCTAAGCATCTTTAAAATGAAAAACAAATGGGCTTTTATATTGCATACCATTTTTATTTGGGTAATGTATGTAGCCATGTTTTGGGCAACAATTCCTGCTGTTAACGGTTTAGAAGTACCAGTTGGAGGTATTTTAATTGGTTTTATTGCTGGCGGATTTTCTATTGCTGCAACCAATGGTGGTGTAGGTTTATACCCTGTTGCAGTTGCTGGAGCATTAGCACTTTTTGGTATCGATAAAGTTACAGGAAACGCTTTTGGTTGGATTATGTGGACTGCCCAAACAGCCATGATTATCGTTTTTGGCGGATTGGCTTTTTTACTATTACCCATTTACAATAAGAATAAGTAGTTTTTGGGCGTTTCTTTATCCTGAAGGCATTCAGGACCAAGCCGCGCTTTCATTACTCGCTTTTTTTCTGAAAAATAAAAAAGAGCTCTAACAAGCCATTCAATCACTAACGCAATTTTTTGTCTGCTTAAAGAGAATCCTTAAAGTCAATTTTTATCTAAAAACTGCGTTCAACAAAAACATATTTTCATTATATTGTATCAATATTAATAAATATAGTAAAATTAAATTATAATTTTAAAATATTATCTTTGATAAAAGCAGTTTTATGACTTCAGAAGAAAAAAGAAAAACACTTGCAAAATGGATTTTAGAAACAGATGAAAATGTTCTAAATGAGGTAGAGGCTATTTATAACGTTTCTGCAAATAACATTTCAGAAGAGCATAAAAAAATCTTAGACCAAAGATTAGAAAATCATCTTAAAAATCCAGATAATGGAAGAAACTGGAATGAAATAAAAGCAGATTTATCAAAAAAATATGCCATTTAAAATTGTTATTAAACCTGAAGCTGAAAAAGAACTTTTAGAGGCTTTAGAATGGTATGATTTAAAGAAAGACAACTTAGGAACTGAGTTATTTATTGAAATTTCAAAAGTTTTAGATACAATTAAAGAAAACCCAAATTTATTTCAAAAAAGGTATAAAATTTTTAGAGTTTCATTTACGAAAAAATTTCAATACGGAATTCATTATACTTTAGAAAACAATACTATTTTTGTCCACGCAATACTTCATACAAGTCAAAAATTACCAAAATAGGATTTTTTTCATTCTAACTTATCAAATTTCTAACTACAAAACTTTGTAACTTTGTTACTTTCAAACTTTAGAAACTCTTTTTAAATGTCAAAAACCAAAACAACTTTTTTCTGTCAAAATTGTGGAACCCAACATGCAAAATGGGTAGGACAATGTGGTGCTTGCAAAGAATGGAACACCATTGTAGAAGAAGTAATTCAGAAAGAAGAAAAGCGAGTTTGGAAACAATCTACCACTGCAAAGCAGGTTGTAAATAAACCATTAAAAATTGCAGATATTCAGTTGAATCCTGAAGAAAGAGTAATTACTAATAACAAAGAATTAGACACGGTTTTAGGTGGTGGTTTAGTAAAAGGTTCTGTAACACTTTTAGGTGGTGAACCCGGAATTGGAAAATCGACTTTATTACTGCAAGTTGCTTTAAATATTCGCCAAAAGGTGTTGTATGTTTCTGGAGAAGAAAGCCAATCTCAAATAAAAATGAGAGCAGAAAGATTAGAAGCTAACAATTCTAATTGTTTAATTTTAACCGAAACCAACACCCAACAAATTTTCAAAAACATAGAAGAAACAGCCCCAGAAGTTCTAGTAATAGATTCTATACAAACCTTACATACAAGTTCTATAGAAGCTTCTCCTGGAAGCATTTCTCAAATTAGAGAAACTGCCGCAGAACTCATAAAATACGCTAAAGAAACCGCGACTCCTGTGTTGTTAATTGGTCACATTAACAAAGACGGAAATATCGCTGGTCCAAAAATCTTAGAACACATGGTGGATGTTGTTTTACAATTTGAAGGCGATAGAAATCATACTTATAGAATTTTGCGATCTCAAAAAAACCGGTTTGGCTCTACTTCAGAATTAGGTATTTACGAAATGCTTTCTAACGGATTACGAGAAATTTCAAATCCGTCTGAAATATTGATTTCCAAAAAAGATGCCGATTTAAGCGGAACCGCAATTGCATCAACTTTAGAAGGCATTCGACCTTTAATGATCGAAATTCAAGCCTTAGTTTCAACGGCTGTTTATGGAACTCCACAAAGATCTACGACTGGTTATAATCTAAAACGATTAAACATGATTTTAGCAGTTTTAGAAAAAAGAGCAGGCTTTAAATTAGGAGCAAAAGATGTGTTTTTAAATATTACTGGAGGTATTAATGTTGATGATCCTGCAATTGATTTAGCTGTTGTTGCCGCTATTTTATCATCCAATCAAGATATTGCCATCAACCCAAATGTTTGTTTTGCAGCAGAAGTTGGCTTGGCAGGAGAAATAAGACCCGTATCAAAAATTGATCAACGAATTTTAGAAGCAGAAAAACTAGGGTATAAAACCTTTGTAGCCTCTAAATACAATAAGATTTCTTCTAAAAATCACCGAATTAAACTCGTTTTAGTCGGCAAGATTGAAGAAGCTTTTGCCACCTTGTTTGCATAGGTTTTATCAACAGAATTTAAGATACGCTACTCAATACTACACTTCGAACGGAGAACAAAAGAAAATTTATACTATTGACGTTAAAAAACAAAAATCGAGTAAAATTACTCGATTTTTTATTAATTTTATACAGCTTGTGGAGTATACTTTAATATGTTCAGTGTAGAATTTTTAAAAAATTTATCTCTTATTTGCTTCTTTAATGTATTTGTCTAAAGCCATCGTCATAGAAGGTGTCTCTTTAGAAGGTGCAATAATATCACACTTTAAACCTGCATCTGTTACTGCGTTTACAGTAGAGTTCCCAAAGGCGGCAATTCTTGTTTCGTTCTGTTTAAAATTAGGAAAGTTATGAAATAAAGATTCTATTCCAGAAGGACTAAAGAAAACCAATACATCATAAAAAACATCCTGTAAATCAGACAAATCACTAACAACCGTTCTGTATAAATCTAAGCGAGTCCATTTTACGCCTAAATTATCTAATTCCTCAGGAATTAATGGTTTTAATTTATCAGAAGATGGTAATAAAAAATTTTCAGTTTTATGTTTCTTTATCAATTTTGTTAAGTCAGCAAAAGATCTATTCCCTACATAAATTTTACGTTTTCTGTAAACTACATACTTCTGTAAATAATACGCTACAGCCTCTGACTGACAGAAATACTTCATAGAATCTGGAACTTTAAAACGCATTTCTTCAGCAATCCTAAAAAAATGATCTACTGCATTTCTGCTAGTTAAAATAATTGCAGTAAAATCTGTTAAGTCGATCTTCTCCGCTCTAACTTCTTTTACAGAAATCCCTTCTACATGAATAAAAGATCTGAAATCAATTTTCACTTTTTGTTTATCAGACAAATCAAAATAAGGAGATGTTTCTGTCTTTGGTGCTGGTTGAGAAACCAATATAGTTTTCACTTTCATAGACTGTAAATTTTATATTTAAAACATCAATTTCAAAAGTACAAATAGCGGTGCTATTTCGAAGGCGCAAATATACAAAATAAAATAAAACAACTTGTTAAAAATCAGGTTTTTATTTCTTACGGAATACAATACAAATCTTGCTATAAATAGAAAGCCTGCAAAATAGTAGGAATATAATTGATTTATGCCTGCATATTCGCATAAAACGATCGCTATATATAATAAAAACGAAAGACTATACAGTGTTCTCGCTTTATAAAAACTAAAAACCTGAATGCTTTCTTTAATTAAAAATAGAAATGAAAACACTATTTCCAATATTCTTTTCGCTAAAAAATACACCAATAGAACTAGAAAAACATTCAAAAATATAGAAAAACTATCTGAAACAGTGGGTCTCTTATAAAGAATAAAATTATGAATTAAAAGTGATACTACCGTTACAAGAAAGAAAAATATGACTATTCCAAAAGCATCCAAAAATTTGTTGTTGTTGTCCAAATCTTCGTCCTCTATAAAGCTAACCTTAAAAAAACCAAAGAAATTTTTTTTTAGTCTTTTGGCATCGAGTAATTTTAACAATACAACACTCAAAAACAAAAGCAATAAAACTTCGGTAACCCAATTATTTGAATATGCTATTTTTTCTAATGCTTGCAATTAACTTTCATTTATAAAATTTAGCACAAAATTAGTAATTAAATAATGTATTTTTGTTTTCTTCGTACTGAAAATTAATTTATGTCAGACACTTTAGTGATAATTCCTACATATAACGAGAAAGAAAGTATTGAAGCCATTATTAGCGCTACTTTCAATCAAAAAAAAGCATTTCATGTTTTAGTTGTAGATGATAATTCTCCTGACGGAACTTCAGAAATTGTATCAAATCTAATACATAAATTTCCAGAGATCCTTTTTTTAGAAAAAAGAACAGGTAAAATTGGCCTAGGATCAGCATATATTCATGGCTTTAAATGGGCGTTGGCAAGAAAATATAAGTACATTATAGAAATGGATGCAGATTTCTCTCATAATCCTGAAGATTTAATTCGTTTATACAACGCTTGCCATATAGACAAAGCAGATGTTTCTGTAGGTTCTAGATACGTTAACCATCAAGTTAACGTAGTTAATTGGGATATAAAAAGACTATTGCTGTCTTATTTTGCATCAAGATATGTGCGCGTCATTACCCGAATTCCGTTGTATGATACCACGGCCGGATTTGTTTGTTGGTCTAGAAATGTACTAGAAACGATTAACCTTGATAAAATTAAATTTGCGGGGTATGCTTTTCAAATTGAAATGAAATTTAAAGCATGGAAACATAAATTTAAGATAAAGGAAGTTTCTGTTATTTTTACCGATAGAAAGTTAGGAGCGTCTAAATTAAGCGGGAATATTATTTATGAAGCTTTATTTGGCGTCATAAAAATGAAACTAAAAGGATTACCAAACTAATATATATTTATAACTGAATTGGAATTATAATTAGAAAATTAGTGTTTAAAAAAATATAAAAATGACAAAATTAACTTTAATAAAAAATGCAAGAATCGTTAATGAAAACAACACTTTTTTGGGTGATGTTTTGATTGAAAACGAGGTTATAAAGCAGATTTCTTCAGAAATAAAAACACCTGAAAATACAGAAGTTATTCATGCAGAAGGAAAGTATTTAATTCCTGGTTTTATAGACGATCAAGTACACTTTAGAGAACCCGGTTTAACCCACAAAGCAACTATTGCTTCAGAGAGTAGAGCCGCTGTTGCTGGGGGTATTACCACTTTTATAGAAATGCCTAACACAGTACCGCAAGCAACTACGCAAGAATTATTAGAAAATAAATTTGAAATTGCAGCTAAAGATTCTTATGCAAACTACTCTTTTATGTTTGGTGGAACGAATGATAATCTTGAAGAATTATTAAAGACTGATCCAAAAAAAGTGGCTGGCATAAAGCTTTTCCTGGGTTCGTCTACAGGGGATATGTTGGTGGATAATGAAACTATTTTAGAGAAGATTTTTTCATCAACAAAAATGATTATTTCTGTACATTGCGAAGATGAAGCGACCATCAAAAAAAACACCGCATTATTTATAGAAAAATACGGAGAAGATATTCCTATAAAATATCACCCTATCATTAGAAGCGAAGAGGCTTGTTATTTATCCTCATCAAAAGCCATTGAACTCGCAAAAAAAACAGGAGCAAGATTGCATGTTTTTCATTTATCAACCGCCAAAGAAACCCATCTTTTTAGAAATGATATTCCTTTAGAAGAAAAACAAATTACAGCAGAAGTTTGTGTGCATCATTTATGGTTTAATGATAAAGATTATGATACAAAAGGAACGCACATTAAATGGAATCCTGCGGTGAAAACAGAAGCCGATCGATTGGGTTTATGGGAAGCTTTGTTAGATGATAGAATTGATGTTTTGGCAACAGATCATGCGCCTCATACTTTAAAAGAAAAAACGAACACCTATTTAACGGCACCAAGTGGCGGACCATTAGTACAACATGCAGTAATTGCGCTTTTAGAAAAGGTAAAAGAAGGTGTAATTTCAATTGAAAAATTGGTAGAAAAAATGAGCCACAATCCTGCTAAATTATTCCAAATAGAAAAACGTGGTTTTATCAAAGAAGGGTATTTTGCTGATTTGGTTTTAATTGATACGCATAAACCCCAAACCGTTACCAAAGAAAATATTTTATATAAATGTGGTTGGTCTCCTTTTGAAGGTACTACGTTTTCATCTACCATTACCCAGACTTTTATCAACGGGAATTTAATCTATAATAATGGTGTTTTTAATGATGATATTAAAGGAAAACGAATCACTTTTAATCGCTAACATGAAGAAAATAAGTTATTTATTAATCTTTACTTTTTTAACTTCTTGTACAAGTAATACTATTTTTGAAAAACCAAAAGACCTGATCCCTAAAGACACCATGAGTCTTTTGGTACAAGAAATGATGATTGCTTCATCATCTAAATTCATCAAAAATAAAAATCTTGAAAGAAAGATTAATTATATGCCTTTAGTCTATGATCTTTTTAAAATTGATAGTATTCGTTTTCAGACCAGTAACCTCTACTACATGTCTACAATAGATGATTATCAAGGCATTTTTGAAAATGCAAAAGCCAATTTAGAAAGAAAAAAAGCCGTTTTAGACGATCTTAAAAAAACAAAAGATTCTTTAAGAACTGATTCTATTAGAAATAGCAATAAGAAGCCTATTCTTATCGATACATTGGATAAAAAGAAAGAAAGACAGCAACCAATTAATTTGAAGGATTTAAAACTTAAACTTTAAGATAGGCTTCACAAATTCTTTTTATTGATTTTTCAAGCTTTTCAAATTTAAAATTTACTGCCTTTTCTATTTTTTCTGATGAATATTCGGAGATAGAATGGGCAGATTTTGCTGAATATTTACTTAGTAAAGGCGGTACCCTTGTTATTTTTGAGATGCCCCAAGTTATTCTCCAAAAAATAGCTGTCTGCCAAGGTTTTACTTTTTTAGAAGGTCGTTTTTTATCAAAAGCATCTGCAATTAAAAAGAAAATTTCTTTAAATGATTTATTTTCTGAAACTAAAATAAAACGTTCGTTTTTAACGGTTGAATTCATTAATAAAATCATTGGTTTTACAACGTCTTGTACAGATACAAAACCGGTTACTCCTTCTGTATAATATTTTAAACCCTTGTATACTTGACTAAATATTTTTCCAGAACCGGCATTCCAAAATCCACTTCCTAAAATAACACCTGGATTTACAATTACTACCTCCACCCCTTCTTGACTTGCACGCCAAACTTCCATTTCTGCTCCAAACTTTGTAATAGAATACCCACTATTGTCAAGCTCCTTATTCCATTCGTTTTTCTCGGTAATAATATTTCTTTTTAAAGAATCTCCAACTGCCGCAATAGAACTTACAAAACAAAGTTTATCAATTTTAGCATCGATAGCAAGATTTACAATAATGGCAGTTCCATAAATATTTACCTTTCGCATTTCTCTATAATCTTTAAGATTAAAAGAAATAAATGCCGCACAATGATATACTTGTTTTACCGCTACAAAGGCAGGCATCATTGCAGGAACCTCAGTAATATCTGCTTGAAACCACTCAATTTTTGAGAATAATTTTTCATCATCTGTATAAAAAGAAAACACTTTTTTTACTTTCTCTAAAGAAGATGCCGTTCTATAAATGGCTCTAATTTTATCATTTTCTAAACTTAAATGATACAACAAATGCGAACCGACTAAACCTGTGCCTCCAGTTACTAAAATCATAGCGCTAATTTATGGTTTTTTGATTGATAAGTTTATCTTTGCCCCGTTAAAAAGCAGTTATTTAAACGCATTTAACAATATGCAATTGGGCTTATCGAAAGTGATGGTTTAAACTATTAAAAACCAAAAACTTCTACAGGCTCAGTTTGACATCCTAATTTTTAAACTGAATTAATTTACCATTTATAATGAATAATTTTATTGCAGAATTACAATGGAGAGGAATGTTGCAAGACAGCATGCCAGGAATAGAAGAACATTTGTTAGAAGAAATGAGAAGCGCGTATGTGGGTTTTGACCCTACGGCAGATTCTTTGCATATTGGTAACTTGGTTCCTATTATGTTATTGGCACACTATCAGCGTTGTGGACACAAACCCATTGCTTTGGTTGGTGGCGCAACAGGTATGATTGGCGATCCTTCTGGGAAATCTTCGGAACGTAATTTATTAGATGAAAAAACATTGCGCCATAACCAAGAATGTGTAAAAGCACAATTAAGTCATTTTTTAGATTTTACTTCGGATGAAAAAAATGCCGCAATTCTAGTCAATAATTACGATTGGATGAAAGATATTTCATTCCTAGAATTTATTAGAGATGTGGGTAAACACATTACCGTAAATTATATGATGGC
>JBNMNV010000025.1:0-19508 GCA_051278125.1 Polaribacter sp.
TGAGAAATTTCCTTGTGGGAAATATTTTTATTTCGACTAAACTCAATATTTTTTTCCTTCAAGTAATTACTAAATTTTTTCACTTCTTCTTTTTGGATTTTAAATTTGTCTGCTGCGAAATTAAAATTCACTCTTCCGTGAGCAGTTTTCGAAATCTCTGATAGTCTTGCAATTATATCTTCTTTAAATTTAGTTTGAACAATTTTCAATAAGTTCAGATTCTCATTTTCAATATCTTCTAAACTCCAGTCTTTCATTAATTTTTATCTATTTATTTTGGACATAATGGTACAATTTTAAATTCTCTAATTTTGACGGATTACTTTCGATTTGTTGGTCTTCACCTGCTTGTAACGTTAAGTATATGAAGCGTCGTATCCCACAGGGTGCTATGATTTCATATACAGTGTGTGTGCGTTCGTTCATACTTGAATATACTGTTATGCTTTATCCACTATTTTACGTCCAATTTTTAAGACTAACGCTCTTGGTACAAACCTGCTAAAATTTGCCCCTATAGTATTCATCACTCCGTGTATTGCAACTGTTTTTCCTTTTAGCATAGAAGAATAACCGTATGTAGCAACCACCTTAGCCGATGGCAATTTTTTACCTTTGAAAAGGTTGCTTTCCTCCATTGCAGCAGCAGCTTTGAATCCTGTTTCAGTCGGTCCTGGACAAAGAGAAGTTATAGTAATTCCTTTGTCGCTTACTTCATTACTAACTGCCTCAGAAAAACTTAACACAAAAGCTTTGGTTGCACAGTATACTGCCGCTGTTGGTCCAGGTTGAAATGCCGCCACAGAAGCTACATTCATTATCTTACCACTTCTTCGTTTAACCATATCTTGTAGATATAATTTTGTGAAATGTGTCAGAGTAGTGATATTCAAATTGATCATTTGCAGCTCTTTGCTCCAGTCTGTTTCTGTAAACATACCAAAATCGCCAAAACCTGCATTGTTTATTAGATAGACAATTTCAATATTTTGTCTGTTTGTCTCATCATATATTTCTTGTGCCGCGTTAGTCACAGAAAGATCTTTGCCTATGGTATAAACAGAAACCTTAAATTGTGTTTCTAACTCTGTTTTAAGTTCATCTAATTTAGATTTGTTTCTTGCTATCAAAACTAAATCACCTCCTTTTGAGGCGTGAACTCGAGCCAATTCTAATCCAATTCCGTTTGATGCGCCTGTTATCAATGCTGTATTTTTCATTTTCTATATTACTAGTTTAAGTTGTCTTTTTTTAGAATGATGCATAACAATTATATAACCTCATTACTGTTATATCGCAAATGGGTATAATTGTCACTATTTTTTTTAAAAATGCTTGTAAATCCTTGTAAAAATAGTAAAATCAAATTGATTTTTCCGCTGAGTTTAAAAATCCCGAAAAGTACAGAAAACAGCTATCTGCGAGTTTTTAATACTAGCAATTGTTTAAAAAGTTGTTTTCTAATTAGAGAATACTCAAAGCAGAACTAATTTGTTAGATTGCTAATTCTTACGAGTCACACACAAACGGTCGTTTTTCTCCTTATTCTTAGCGATGCATCAGTCAATAAGGCATATAGCGTTCGCGTATGGGGCGCGATATACTTAGTTATTGGCAGTCGTAATTTTTTATCAGATATATAATCTTTAATCAATTCCAAATATTTAAATATTACTTTTTTCGACCTGTAAAATGTTCCATTGTCTTATAAATTCCAAGAAGGTCTCCAGCGAACCAATCAAAAATGTTAATTGACATTATCGCTTGACCGAAACGTGTAAATCTGTAAATGTATCCTGGAATGCTTATTAGCTTTTTATTCTTTTCAATCGCTTTAACAATAGTTAATGCTGTAGCTTCAGGTTCAAGAATTGGAATTTTAGATTTTACACCATCAAACATTCCTGTATTAATGTAGTAAGGCATTATTGTAGTGACATTAACTTTCTTATCCATTTGCTTCATCTCCAAACGTAAACTATCTGACCAACCGATGAGTGACCATTTGCTTGCTGCATAAACAGACATTTTAGGGTTTGAAACTAATCCGCCAGACGAAGCAATATTGCAAATATGACCTGAATTTTGATTCAACATATCATTAATAAATTGCCTTGTGATAAACATTGGTGCATTTGCATTAATTTCCATTGTTTTTGAAATATCCGAAAATGTATGCTCATTGAAATATTTACCAACTATTATTCCTGCATTATTGATTAGTATATCAACAATACCTATTTCTGATTTAACTTTTTTAGCGGTATCTTGAATTTGTTCAAGGTTTGAAACATCAACGTTGTAAACAAATATTTCTCCTTTGTCTGAAAACTCAGCGATTGTTTGGTTAATGCTTTCTTGATTAATGTCCCAGATAATTACTTTGGCTTTTCGTTCTAACATTAAACGAACCATAATTCTTCCAATTCCAGATGCTCCACCTGTGATTAAAACTATTTTATCTTTTATTTCCATTTTTTCTGTTATGAATATCAACGGTGATTATAAACGATTGTTTTAATGCCGTTTATACAGCTTTGTTAGCTATAGTTTTTTTTGATTTGCATTTTCTATAATATACTTATCCTCTTTAAAAAGATTTAAAACCCATAAAGGTGGATCCGTTTTATGTGTTGCACCAGCTTCTTTCAAAATATCTGTTAACGCTGTGGGTATATCTTTTTTCCAAATAAGGGCTCGCGTAATTCCAATAGCTTTGACTTCATTTTCTTGTTCAAAATGGTGAATATGATAAATCCACTTATCATCATTTCCAACGCTTTCTAAAACCACGTCAAATTTTGACCAAATCTTTAAGGGTTTTCTATAGATAATTTTTTGAGAACCTAATGTTGGTGCAAGTCCTCTTTTTACAATGGCTTTAAATAATTTGGACCTTGCAATTAACTCCCAGCGAATAAAATCCATATAAACCGGAAACTTAGAAGCAGTCATTACCCGTAAGCCATCACAATCGAAAGGGCCAACTCTAAAAGTTCTTCTAATTGTCTGGTCATAATTTACTTCATTTTGAAACTTTCTTATAACTAATATTTTAAAAATGGTATACCAGTAATATATCATAGTTGTTATTTTTTTTTTTTAAAATCTTTGTAGATCCTTGTAAATGTAGTAAAATCAATTTAATTTTTCCGTTGAGTTTAAAAATCCCGAAAAGCACAGAAAACAGCTATTTACGAGTTTTAAATACTAGCAATGGTTTAAAAAGTTGTTTTCTAATTAAAGAATACTCAATGCAGTACGAATTTGTAAGATTACGAATTATTAAGAGTCACACACAAACCGTCGTTTTCCCCCTTATCCTTAGCAATGGATCAGTCAACAAGGCATATAGCGTTAGCTTATGGGTACGCGATATGCTTAGTTATTGGCATTTCGTTAGTTTTTCAGTCGAAATTTATTCATGATACTTTTGTGTTCATCTCCATAAAAGGTCACATCTATTGAAATATTCCATTCATTCTGAGAGATTCTTTCTCCGCTTATTGTTCCTGTTGGTGTAACGTCTTTATCAGAGTCATATTCAAAACCACAAAAACAACTTTTTAAAAAAACAGCTTTAATAACTAACAATTCAGCATTCTCATGATTAAACTCTGTAAGTGTTGGATTTATTTAAAAGCGTATAAATTCAGAATATTCATCATCCGATACATTAACTTCATCTTCTGCTGAATATTCATATTCAAACACTAAGTTAGACCCTTCCTCAATGTTTCCATATTTCATATAACTCTCATCATATGTTTCAATACTTAATTTTTTATTTTCTGAAAAATTATAAGAATAATATTCTTCATTTTCTTTTGAGCAAGAAGTCAAAATGAGACTTATTAAAACTAAAATTTTTATAAATATTTTCATTTTGATTATTTTTAATATGTCATTTTTAATGAATGCCAACGGTAAATTGTATGAGTAGTGGCAGAATGCAGGGTACTTTTCTCTCAAACTGCCAAGAAGTATGAACGTCCCACAAACATTGATGTTTAGCCCTATCCCTGCCATTACTTATACAAAATGTGTGTGCCCAGCACGGGCATCTTTTATTTACCGAAAGGTAAATAATTAATCTATAGGGTGCAAGTCCCTTATGCGCAGGAGTAACGTCTTGAAGCATTAGTAAGTCGCAAGGGTGAAAACCGTGAGGTTTTATCTGAAGGTTATTTGCGATTGCATAATGAGCAAATACCGGCTACAAAACTCGGTACTGACCCTTCGACTACGCTCAGGACAGGCCAAGCAGAAATCGTATACAGAGGCATATTTACTTGGGTAAGCAAGCACATCATTGTAACGCCCCGCGAACACCAAAAAGGTACTTATGTAGATACGGCAGGGATTGAGTGAAAGAAGATGCCATTACCCCGCACTAAATGCAGGGCAGGCTCTGGGGAGGTCACTAGAGCTACGATTTGGTTGTATAGAGAAGTCAGCAGAGGTCATAGTACTTAAGGGAAACGAGCTGTGAATAGAAATCACAGAGGACTCACAAATAAGGAAGGACTGAACGTAATTCTCTTCAAAATTCGCATAGGAGTACTAGTGGTAGCCTATGCCTAAACTAGAAGATAGTGCCAAGGGTGCAAAGAGCTTTGGTGTGATGATTTACGAACCGCCGTATACGAGACCCGCACGTACGGTGGTGTGAGAGGCGCACTGGCCACCTTTTGGTAGTCAGCCGTCTACTCGATTAGGTTACGTTATTAATTCTCCTTTGAGACCTTTGATTTTATTTTTGTTTACGCGATTGTTTAGTATGCCTATAAAATCTCCACCCAATCTGAAAACTAAATAGTCTGGTTTTAAGAAATTAATCAAATTCCTTTTTTCAATTATAGCCAAATGCATATGTTCAATTAAGATTACTTTTGGCTTGATGTAATCTAAATTTAACTGAGATAGAATTTTCCAGTCATAGCCCTCTGTATCAATATGTAATAATGTTATGTCCTGAATGTTATTTTTCTGAAAAAGTTCATTTAAACTCATACCTGATAGTTGTGTCTCTATAATATAAGGTTCTAAAATTCCATCTAAATGTTTAAGAATGTTCTCTTTGTTAAAAGAACCTAGTTGATCATACCAATAGGGTAAATTAGGCAAGTCAACTTTAGCTTCTTCTTTTACCGAAAAGAAAGTTTGTTGAGTCCCGTCATTAATAGCGACATTTTCAAATGAAAATCTAGTATCAAGACCATAATTTTTTTTTAGTATTTCAAATAAATAAGGAATTGGTTCTACAAAAAGAGCTCTCCATTTTGTTTGCTTTTTGATTAAATCATAGATAGGGTCACCATGTACTCCATCGTTAGAACCAATTTGAACAATTTGGACTTTATCCTCTTTGAGAAGTTTATCAAGCCAAATTGAAGGTGTATCTCTTTTTATGAAAAATCTTCTATTGACAAGTATCAACAATTTACCAAAGACTGGTATTTTTTTCAAACTCTGCTTTAATTTTATAATTTCCATTTTAATTTCTATTTGTTTTTAAATGTAACCTAACGATTATATATCCTCGTTGCTGTAATATCGCATATAGTTATAATTGTCTACTATTTTTTCTTTTTAAAATCTTTGTAAAAACAGTAAAATAAATTTGAATTTTCCGCTGAGTTTAAAAATCCCGAAAAGTACAGAAAACAGCTATTTACGAGTTTTAAATACTAGCAATGGTTTAAAAAGTTGTTTTCTAATTATAGAATACTCAAAGCAGAACTAATTTGTAAGATTACGAATTATTAACTGTCACACTCAAGCCTTTGTTTTCCGCTTATCCTTTGCAATGGATCATACAATAAGGCATATAGCGTTAGCTTATGGGTACGTTATATGCTTAGTTATTGGCATTAGTTATTTTTTAAATCAGATTCTATATCACCCCAATTAACTCTATAGTTTGTTTTCAAATGCTCACCAGTTGTATAGAATAAAAACTTATTATCTGTCGTCACATATGGATTTCCTTGTCCAGTATTATTGATTTCCTTGTTCAAATTTTTGGTATTAATCCATCTACTATTTCCATCACTAAAACTTATCATTAAGTCAAGCTGTTTGCCAATAGTGGCAAAAATTAGATAATCTTCTTTTGGTGAAACATATGGTGTACATTTTTCAACTTTTGAGTTCATCGAAATTGTAGTTTTTTCTGCATCGTCAAACTTACCATTCACTTCTTTTGATTGATCAATATCCATTTCGCTAAAATCCAAATTGCTGGTGTGCGAATATAGGGGTTACTGTATTGATAATTGTAGGATGCGAAACTAATTTTCTCTCAAGTTTGGGATATCCATAAAAATAGGTTCTTTCCATTCTCCATTAACTTTATCAGATTTCCAAATATGCCATGTTTCGGGAACACCTTCAATATTTGTCGTTCTGGTTGAACTAAAATAGATAGAATTCCCATCAGGTGAAAAACTCATTCCATGTTCGTTATATTTACTACTGAAAAATGCTTTCTTTGGTTCAGACCAATTTCCGCTATTATTTTTTATTACGAAAACTGCAAATTTCTCAAAGCTATTATCCGAAATAGTATAATAATATTCTTTTGTGGATAAGTTTATTTTCAGGTACTATATTTGGATTAAATACAAAAGGTATATTTTTTGGAATTTCGTCAGTTAAAAATTGCATTTTGATACTATTGTTTTCATTTTTACAACTCAAAAAGGCAATTGTAAATAGCAAGATGATTTTGGTTTGTTCATTTCTCTAATTAATGCCAACGACTAATTATGCGCAGTGTCTCGAAAGGCATTGCTTATAGGTTTTGTTGTGCGTATTTTATTTTTCTATTGGATTTTCAAACCCTTTCAAGCATTCATCTAATGGTTGACCATCATTATGGATGCATTCACAAAATTCAAATCCGGCAGTTTCATTTTTAGTATTCTTAAATTGCTTTTTACAATCTGATAATGAATTCCTTGGCATTACATCGTATCCAAAACGAGCAAATGAAATCGTTAGCACCACAGTAATAACCACTACAGAGAAAAACAGAATTGGAAATTTTGTACTGTATTTCGTGGGTTTTTGGATTATTCCAAGGTCGGAAAACTCTCTAAATGGCAAAATATATCTTAATCTATCATAATTCCAAACAAGGAGATACAAATTGGCAAGAACCATTAAAGGTGAGGTCACAATAGAACCTTCAAAACGAACTGCATATGAGAGTAACCAAATATTTACTATAATTGGAAAGTACAGTAAAGCCCCTAAAGTCAAAGTTCTAGGTATTAGCAACAAAACAGCGGCAACCACCTGAGCAATTCCAATGAATGTATAATAATAACCAGTATGATGTAATGCTTCTAAATAAGCACCCATTGGATGAATGTCTGATAAGCCACTAGCGAATCTTTCACCCACAATTTTCACCATTCCTGCAACGATAAATGCTAAGGCCAATGCCAATCGACAAAAGATTGAAAATAACCAATACCATCTATTCCCCTTGATCTTGCGATAGAATTGTTCGAATGTTGGTATCGTGTTCAATTGATTGATGTTTCTTTAATTATGCACAACGGTTTGAATAAACACTTGTTTTGATAGGATTTATTTATTGTTGTAAACTAGCTTTTATTGATTTTCTCGCTTTTTAATATCATGTAAAATCCATTCTAAATTAGAATCAATTCCTTTTTTCAGCGTTTCCCATTTTGGTTTGATATTAACATCGGGGGTAATTCCATTAGAAACGATATCTTGAAACCGGTAGTATCTTTTGGAAAATTGTACCTGTAATTTTGAATTTTGTAGTTCAAACATTTCCGCATCCTGATAATCGTTAGGATTTGCCCCAGTAGGCTCTCCAATAATTTTTGCATTTAATAATTCTTTGAAATGAGCTGTATTGCTCATTCCCGCTGAATAGGTTACTCTACTTGTCATGACGTATACCCCATTCAGCCAATCAATTTGATCTATAGATGATATTAGTTTGGCCATTTCTAAGCCCACATAAAAATTCCCTCCACCGTTATTTCTTAAATCAATAACGATATTTTTAATCCCTCTTTTAAGAATATCTCTTGATAGCGCAACAGAAAATCGTCTCATTTGTAATGCGCTAGGGTAGCCTTCGAAATAAATATAAGCTGTTTTTAGTTCATCTTTAGGCTGATACCATAAATAAGGCGCTCCTAGAACTGATTTATCAAAATGGAAAGGACTTTTTACGACTTTAGGCTTACCCAGTGATGCGCTATAATCAGCATCAGAAATTGCTTTTAATCTTACAGTTTTTTGAGTCCCATTTTCTAATAAAAACGCAAAGTTGGCAGATTCTTCTTTTTTAGTGATTCCTAGTATTTTTAATGCTTTAGAGTACTTCATATAGCTAGCTAATCGATGGCTTTCGGAGTACCAATTATCAGCGCACTGAATAATAAGAAGGACTTCTTTGATGATTTCATGCAAAGGAGTTTCATCTATAAGAAGTAGTTTGGCTCCTAATAGTTCCGGATGATTTATAGGGGCTCTCAACACTCTTATTTCCATATCACTAAACACGAAAAACTCTAAGGGATAAGCATCATAAAATGTTGGTTGAGCCCATATTCCCGTATGACTATCGTCTAAGGATCTGATTATTTTTGAAACATTTATAAAAACTTCATCATCTGAAAGGCTTGGAAGAACTTTTAATAAATTATCTACTTCTTGTTGTACTTTATTTTTAGATATGCTGTGATAAAGATTTAAATGCTTCGATTCTAAAGTATTAAAAAGAGTTTTAATATCATTTTCCCATTTTTCAACGTTCATTTTTGCTGGTTCTTCCTGATGATCCTTACAGCCAAAAAAAACAAATAGGAGCAATATCATTGAAGAGGTTTTAATCCAATTAATTTTTTTATAAGACATCGACTAAAAATAAAATGTAATTAAGGCATTGGGTAAGTAGACAATTGTAATGGCCAAAATCAGGCTAAGAAAAATTTCCGTGAAATTTATTTTCCTAGTTTTAAATAAATGTGAACCAATAGCTACCAGAGACACAAGAGAAATACTCAACAGAATGTATTTTGGATAATTTGAAATACTTTTTACAATGTAAAAAGACTCATTGACATAAATCTCCAGTAGGGTAGTTAAACTAAAAATCAATAAAAACAGATATTTTATTTTTAATTTTAAAAATGTAAAAACTCCTGCTAAAAAGAGTAATAAATAAATTATCCAACAACTCAAATACACTAAAATTGAATAATCAATGTATCTTCCTTTAGCTACGAAATCAGGAATTGGGGATAATACTCTTTCGTATTCAAAAAATGTTAAACCAAGAAAAGTCAAAATCATCAGGCCACCAAATATCCTATATAAATAGTCTTTTTTCATAGTTTTGTTTTGAGGTTGCATAATTTTTAGCTTGTTTATAACAATCTTATACCCTAATTACTGTTATATAGCATATAGTTATACTTGTCACTATTTTTTTAAAAACCCTTTGTATATCCTTGTAAATGTAGTAAAATCAATTTGATTTTTCCGCTGAAATTAAAAATCCCGAAAAGTACAGAACACAGCTATCTATGAGTTTTAAATACTAGCAATCATTTAAAAAGTTGTTTTCTAATTATAGAATACTCAAAGCAGAACGAATTTGTAAGATTGCGAATTATTAGGAGTCACACTCAAACGGTCGTTTTTCTCCTCATTCATAGGAATGGGTCAGTCAACAAGGCCTATAGCGTTAGCTTATGGGTACGTGATCTTTGGTTATCGGTATTAGTTATTTTTTTATTCATTTGCTTTTAAAACTCTTAAGAAATTACTTCCGAGAATTTTTACAATATTTTTTTCATTGTATCCTTTTTCTACTAAAGCTTTAGTTATTAAAGGATAGGTTGCAACATCATCCAATTGCAGTGGTGTGAGATTGATTCCATCAAAGTCAGATCCCAATCCAACATAATCAGCGCCCACCAATTTGACAATGTAATCTATATGATCAATCAACTTAGTTAATGGTGGTCTCATTTGGTTTGCCTCTGCTGTATGTTTTTTGTATAAGTAATCCATCATATACCATTCATCCATTCCGCTTTTTAAAAGAGAGTCACTTTCAATAGCATGTTTTTCAAAAAAGACAGTTTCTTTTTCACCAAAACTACTGTCAATAAAACCAGGATGAAAATTTATCATAATTACACCATCATTTTTAGCAATTGCTTTAATTTGATCATCTTTTAAATTTCGACGACTCGGTACAAGACTATAAACAGAACTATGTGAAGCTATAATTGGCTTTTTTGTAATCTTAATTACATCCCAAAATGTTTGGTCGCCAGAGTGACTCACATCTATCATCATTCCTAATTCATTCATTTTTGTTACAACCTGTATTCCGAAATCTGTTAGTCCTTTTTGTGGAAGGTTTGGATTTGTTGTTTCATCCGCAGCACTTGTTGCCCAAGAAGGAGCAACATTATGAGTTAAAGTTAAATATCTAGCACCACGTTTATAGAGAGCTTCTAATTTATTAAGATCATCTTCAATCATATGACCACCTTCAATACCAAACATTGCTGCAATTTTATTTTCATTTATAGCTTTTAAAATCGCGTCAGAGTTGGCAACTTTAATAATCTTACTTGGGTTACGAGCTATTGCTGCATCTAGACTGTCCATTTGTTTATTGGCTAATGTAAATGAGTTTTTCACACCTCCATCGCTATACACAGAAAATATTTGAACATCTAAACCTCCCTTTTTCCAACGGTTCAAATCGCTGTGTGTTTTTCCAGTCAAATCTTGATCCAACATTATTCCTAGGTCTACAGTTTTCATCAAGATATCATTGTGGGTGTCAATTACAATTGCCTTATTATGAATTTCTATAAATGTTTTAGGTCCAGATTCTTTATCTGGCGAAGATTTACAAGATGATAGAACAATGAATAGGACAATAAAATATCTCATATATTTAAATTTAGAATTTTAGTTTTTAATTATTGCCAACAATCATATATCCTCATTGCTGTGATATCGCATATAGTTATAATTGTTATTATTTTTTCTTTTGTAATCTTTGTAGATCTTTGTAAAAATAGTAAAATTAATTTATTTTGCAGCTGAGTTTAAAAACCCTGAAAAACATTACAATTGTAATGTTTTTCAGGGTTTTTAAGAAAACATAAATCAGCAAGCCCTAAATTAAGTAACTAAAACTTCGGTAAGTAATAGTTTGGCAATGTCAATAGGTGTATTCAATTTAAACTGTTTTAGTAAAAAACAAAGTTCTTATTTCTTATAATACTCCACAACTTTTTGTTTTGATCCTTTGCTATCCCCGGTAATATGAAGATATAACAGGCTGTTTTCTTTTTTATTGAACTTTGGGGTAAATTTTGTGTTCATTGACACGCAAATTTTTGTTGTGTCAATCCATATGTTAAAAATTCGGTTTTTGCCTTGAATAATCATCCTAGTTAAATTTAAAGCAAAAAATAAAGTGCTAACAAATAGTTTTTTAACTATATATTAGCACTTTTAAATTATAATTTAACTAGTTTTTGTGACCATGGCTGGATTCAAACCAGCAACCTCTTGAGCCGTAATCAAGTGCGCTATTCAGTTGCGCCACATGGCCGATAAGCGGGTGCAAATATAAACGCATTTTTTTAAATTAGAAAGATTTATGTTTATTTTTATAAAGATATTTTTTCCTTGTAAGCCTTCAAAATATTTTCAGCCATCGTCAGGTCTTTTTTTAATACATGTATTTCTACGGAAGTAGCTTGTTCTCCAAAACCTCCCAATCTGGCAGATTCGAACCTGTCTTTAATCAGGTATGGAATATTCTCGTTTTCAAGCATGTTTTTTAAACCGCTAATAATAATATTTGATTCTGTAAATAGTCTAACATGTTCATCATTCATAATAGTATGGTTTTTAATCAAGTGAATTCATAGTTACAAAAACTCTCCACCCTATAATTGCTAATTGAAACTTAGAAGCTTTTGATATATCTAATTCTTTTTTAGTAAAAGAAGGTAAAATTAATTTATTAAATTTTGCAAGGTTTTTAAAAAATTGCTTTTTCATTTTAAGAATATTGATGTTCAAATTTAAACAAAAATAAACATCTTCATCACTTTTATGGGTATAGTTTTGAATGTGAGTTAGAAAAAAATATTCAAGAGAGATTCTGAAAGGGTTTCAATAAATTTAAGCACAATAATAATCATAAGATTTGGTATTAAAAGTTAGTAAAAACAGTTCAATTTTTGAACGATATTTTAAATGTACTCGGTTGAAGTTCTTAGAACCAAATATTTTTACAGAAATCTTTTAAATTGGTTTTATATGTATAACTAATAATGTAAATATGGTTTTAATGTGTAATTATTTTACTAGTTAAGTTGTTATGTTTTATTAGTTAAATAGCCTTATAAGTAATAATATGCTACGTTTTAATGGGTTTTATTTTACTGTTTTAAAAAAGCAAAGTAAAATTGATTATTCATGAGCCTATTTTAAAGCTTTTCATTTTTTAGCCTTCTCGATAAAGTCCTAAACATGTATCTTTGCAAAAAATGAAATAAATGAATTTTTTACTGATAATAAGTGGTTTAATTTTATTGATTTTAGGTGGAAACTGGCTACTGAAATCTGCTGTTGCTTTATCACTAAAATTAGATATTCCAAAAATAGTTATCGGAATGACGGTTGTTTCTTTTGCAACTTCTGCTCCAGAACTCATCGTTAGTATAAATGCTGCTTTAATTGGTAAATCAGATTTGGCATTAGGAAACGTAATTGGTTCTAATATTGCTAATTTAGGTTTAGTTTTAGGGATTACTCTTTTGTTTGGAACTATGGAAGTGCAAAAAAGTTTCTATAAAACAGATTGGCCAGTGATGATGATTGCCTCTGGGTTATTATACTTTTTTTTAATTGGAGATCATGTGATTGTAAAATATGAAGGCGTTATTTTATTTTCATTTTTAATTATCTTTTTAATATTTCTTTTGCGTTTTCAAAAAACTGCTATTATTGATGAATTACCAGAAGACGATGAGCCTTTGCCTTTACATAAAATAGTTTTATTTTTCGTTTTAGGTGGTTTAGGACTTTGGGGAGGTTCAGAATTATTAATAAAAGGCGCAACAACTTTAGCATTAGAATTTGGAGTTACAGATCGAGTTATTGCTGTAACAGTTGTTTCTATTGGTACAAGTATTCCTGAGTTAGCGGCTTCTATAATTGCAGTTATTAAAAAAGAAAAAGCCATTTCTCTTGGTAATTTAATTGGCTCTAACATTTTTAATATTTTAGCCGTTTTAGGTATTACATCAATAATAACACCTATTACTATTGTTGATGAAAGACTCTTAACAAGCGATATTTTTTGGATGTTAGGTATTTCATTTATCATTCTTCCTTTAGTATTTATACCTAAAGGTTATAGATTAAACTGGAAAGATGGTATTATTTTACTCGCAGCTTATGGCACTTTTATTTACGTGACCCTTTAAAAACTTTATAGAGATCTGTAGTTACTTACTCAGAATTAAATATAAATGTTTAACGGATGTCAGGTTGAGCGCAGTCTAAACCTAGGTATAGGATTCGAATAGTTCTCGACTGCGCTCGAACTGACAAATAACATCTTGTTAAATAGCTTATTTTAAATTATTTAATTTTAGAAGTACGTATCTACTGACCTCTAAAACTTTATTTTCTATTTGCTTTGCAGGGCTTTTTCTTTTTTAAGAAGCTTCATCAATAAGAATAATATAACAACTCCGAGCAACGCAAAAATTGTGATAGCATTCCAAGTGAATTCAAATCCAAATTTATCAATTAGTTGCATCCCTATGTTATGACTAAAAATATGTGCTAAAGAAAACGCAATAGAGTACAAGGCCATATATTCTCCTTGATTTCCTTTTTTTGCACGCTCTACAGCAAACGCATTCGAAAAAGGAAAAGCAATCATTTCTCCAACCGTCATCAAGAACATTCCTACTAATAAAATACCAATCCAAGAAGACATATTTAAAATTATAAAGCTTATTGCTACTAAGAATAAGCCAATTGCCACTAGTTTTATTTTAGAATTCTTTGGGTTCTCTAGCCATTTAATTAAAGGCATTTCAAATACGAAAATGAAAAAACCATTAAAACCCATCAATAAGCCAATCTCTAATTCTGATAAAAAATGAGCGTCTTTGTAATACAAAGGCATGGTAGAAAAATACTGTAAAAAGACAAAGCCAAAGATAAACATGGCGATGAAAAAAATCCAAAAAGGTTTGTCTTTATATGCTGAAATAGGGTTTTTTACTTTTACTTCATCTTGTACTTTTGCTTTCTTGGGATGTAAAACTTGCAGCAATAAAACAGCAGCCAACACGCAGGTAATTCCATCTACCCAAAACAAACCTTGGTAGCCAATTCCTGTGATAATTAATCCTCCAACTGCGGGTCCGGCAGAAAAACCTAAATTAATTGCCAAACGAATTAAGGTTACAGAACGTGTTTTGTTTTCTGGTTTGCTATACGCGCTTAAAGCTACAAACATGGCAGGTCTAAAAGAATCGGCAACTAACATTACTAAAAATATACCCGCACAAAATCCTTGAAAAGTGGTCACATATTGTAACAAAACAAAGAAAACGCCTGTTAAAACTAAGCTGACTAACATGACCTTATAATAGCCAATTTTGTCGGTTAATTTTCCCCCAATCCAAGTTCCTACTAAAGATCCTAATCCGAAGAAAGACATGATCCATCCAATATCTGGTATCGAGAAATTTAGATTTTTATTCAGGTATAATGACAAAAACGGAATCACCATAGTGCCTGCTCTATTAATTAGCGTAATAAATGCAAGCCACCAAACTTCTTTAGAAAGTCCTTTAAAAGTATGGATGTAATTTCTAAATATTTTTTTCATTTGTGTTAATTTTTAAGATACTGAATCTAGCTCAGTATACCTTCAACGCATCAATTTTATAATACTTCGAGAGTTTCACTAAAACAAAAAGTCCAACTTAGAAGTTGGACTTGTAATACTAATTTGATTTTATTTTGAAACTATCAAACCATATATACTGACCAATTTTCATCGTTTTTACACGAATTTTTGGTGTTATATGACAAGACAATTTTCATTTTTTTAGGGTTTTATTGATTCGATAAATCTACATAAAATAATTGAATGTTGTATTTTTGAATAAAATTTAATGATATGAAGTTTTTTGTAAGATGTTTTCTCCTTTTTTTATTAATTTCTTGCAATTCTGGAGACAAACGACCATTACTTGGCAAAACTGAATATCAACAAAGATTAAATACGAGTTTTAAAGATGCATCAAAATCACCTTTAAAAAAGAAAGGTTTAAAAAATTTTAAAGGACTTGATTTTTTTCCTGTAGATTCCTCATTTATTGTAACAGCCAAACTTTCTAGAATTGAAAATGCTCCTGTTTTTGAAATGGTAACAACTACAGATAGAAAACCATTGTACAAAGAATTTGGACTCTTAAGTTTTACTTTAAAAGGTAAAGATTTTAAGTTGACTATTTACCAAAGTCAAGATGATTTAAGAGATGAAAAATACAAGAATTATTTGTTTTTACCTTTCACAGATTATACTTCAGGAAATGAATCATATGGAGCAGGGCGTTACATGGATGTTATGACAACAGACATAAAATCGGATAGTACAATAGAGTTAAATTTTAACAACACATACAATCCTTATTGTGCGTATAATGACATATTTTCTTGCCCATTAACGCCAAGGAAAAATCATTTGGATATTGAGGTGAAAGCAGGAATTAAAAATTTTAAAAAAGAATAATATGTTGGTTAAAAATATTTTTCGTTTCCTGTTAGTTATTCTAATAACGAAAACAGCCTTTGCTCAAAACTCTAATTATATATATGAATCAGGCACGCTTTGGGTTCCTGGTTTTTATAATATATTGAATACTACTGATGAAAGTGTTTATGAAGCTAATGCTTATTTAAACGTGTCTACGGCATTAATGTGGGATAGAACTGCTAATAATGGAAATGGAGCCTGGACAGAACCTTTTTCTTGGATTTATTCAATTGAGTATACTGATAATGTTTCTGCTCAAATTAGAATTCGTCAAAAAGATTATACTAAAAGTGAAGCAGATCAACTAGTTTTAAAATATGCTGACTATTTAGGAAGGTTGCCTTTTGTTTTAAGAAATGGCATTAAATTGATTAATATTATGAAGGCAGAAGCTAATTTTGGAGGAAATAATTGGAACAATTCTATTGATATTTATGAGGGAACTTTGTCTGAAAGGTTGTTAAATGAGGGCAATATGGAGGAAATGTTGCTGCATGAAGGCACACATGCTGCATTAGATTATTTGTATAATGAAGGTTGGATTGCAGAAAGAGATAAAGACACGAAGTTTGTATCAAAATACGCTTTTGACAACCCTAATAGAGAAGATATTTCTGAGACATTTGCGGTGTGGTTGGCCTTAAGAAATGTCAATAATCGTTTATCTACAAGTGATTATAATAAAGTTACCGAAGGCTTGGCGAATAGAATAGCCTATTTAAACTCTTTAGATTTCAATATCAATCCTATAGAAGCAAAATCGTTATCTATAGCGCAATTTAATACGAATAAGTTTACGTTGTATCCAAACCCAATTCATAATGTCATCAATCTAAAGTCCATTCATAATGATGCGAAAGCTTTTGTGATTTACAACGCATTAGGAACAAAAGTTTTAGAGGGTATTATAAACGAAAATAAAAGCATCCCATTTACAAGGTTTGCATCTGGAGTTTATTTTATTAAACTAGATAATAACGCAATAGTAAAATTTATAAAAAGATAGCCTTAAGAATCTAAAGAAATACTTCCTTTCGAATCTAACTCAATTGCTTTTTTTAAAACTTCTAAATGCTCGTTTCTTGTTCTTAATTTAGTTGCGGCATGTGCTTTTGCATTTAGTTTACCAAACATCATTGCAACTTTTTTAGCTGTAGAGATCAGTTCGTTTTCTGAAACAAGCATATCTAAAAAACCTGCTTTTTGAGCTTCTTTAGGATTGTAAATTTCAGCATTATTTACACTTCTATTCAAATATACTTCTGATAAACGAGCTTTGGCAATGGCAATTCCTGCGTGATGCATCGTCATCCCAATCATTACTTCATTTAAGCCAATTTTAAAATCACCTTCCACACCAATTCTATAATCTGCAGACAATAGTAAAAAAGCTCCTTTGGCAATGGCATGCCCATTACAAGCAATGATAATTGGCTTTGAAAAAGACAACATTCTAAGTGATAATTGTGATCCTTTGGTAACCAATTCTAAAGCAGATTCAGGAGATTTTGTCATCACTTTTAAATCAAATCCTCCAGAAAAGATGCCAGAAGTTCCTGTTAAAATAACAATTTTATCATCTTGTTCTGCTTTGTCTAAACTTGTATTTAAACCCGTAATTACTTCGTGAGAAATAGCATTGGCTTTTCCGTTGTTGATGGTAATGATTGCGTAATTTTCTTCTAATTGATACGTTACAAACTCGTTCATTTTTAATCTTTTTAAATAAATTTAACAATATACATTCCTGCAAAAACAGCAAGGAAACCTACTATAAAACTGAATATGGTATATAAGGCAAAGGAGGTAAAATCTCCTGATTTTAAAAATACATGATTTTCATAGGCAAAAGTAGAAAATGTGGTAAATCCTCCACAAAAGCCAGTGGCTAATAATAAGGTGTGTTGCGTACTTAAAGTATCATTTTTTGCAGCATAGCCTAAAATGAATCCAATCAAAAGGCTTCCTGCAATATTGGAAACAAATGTTCCGTAAGGAATTCCGTTTTCAGTATTGTTTAACCATTTACCAATGATAAAGCGTAAAACACTGCCAAAACCACCGCCAATAAATACGAGAATTAAATTTTTCATTATAGTTCTAAACCGTCAAGATCATTCCAATTTTTTTTGTCAACAACAGTACCTTTATTCAAAATCATAACTCCAGGATTTGCTCTAATCATGGTTTTTAAAGTGGTTTCATCACAAAATAAAACCTCAAAAGGAAGTTGATATTTTTTCTTTGCCAATTGAATAATCTCAGAAAAAGAGGCAGAAACGCCATATACTTTATAGCCTTTTTTGATAGCTTGATCCGCAATTTTTTTAATTTCAGGAAACCCTGCGTATTCAGCTTTCTCAAAACTATAACTTATGACCAACATTACTTTTTCCATTTTCAAGATTTGTGGTGCTAAATCATTTTGAGAATTTTCTAGCATAAAATCATGTACGGGAGGTAATTCGCCATCGTCTTTATATTGCATTCCTTCAGTAATATTTTTACCAATTGCATAGGGTCTGAAATCTATAATCGGTAAATGTGCTAATACATAATACGCAATAAAAGAAGAGATGATTAAGGATAAAAGCACAAGTTTGCCTGGTAAAAAAGTGTTCTTAATAGGTTTTATAAGCCGTGTTTTATAACTTAAAAAGAGAATAAAGAGAGTTAACACTACATCTTTTATAAAGGTTTCCCAAGGTTTTAATTTAATGGCATCACCAAAGCAGCCGCAGTCTGTAACTTTATTATAATAAGCAGAATAGCCCGTTAAAAACAAGAATAGTAAAATCATCAGCATTAAACTTCTTACTGTAAATTTTGCTCTCCAACCGACCAATAAAGCAACGCCTAAAACAATTTCAGAAATAACTAAAAAGATGGCAAATGGCAATGCATACGGAATTAAAAATTCCAAGTTTAAAACACCTTCAGAAAAGTATTCTTCAAATTTGTATTGAGAACCAACAGGATCTACCAATTTTACAAAACCTGAAAATATAAATAAGACTCCTACTATAATTCTAATTAATTGAACTAAAAATTTCATAAATCATTTTTTAAACTTCTGGATATTTTTATCTTTTTAATAGAAAAAAATTAAATTATTAAAAGGGATTACTTCGTTCTTAGCAATGATATATATTTACCCTAAATGAATCATCGCAAAAACTGCATAATTAATCATGTCTTGGTAATTCGCATCAATCCCTTCAGAAACCAACGTTTTTCCTTTGTTATCTTCAATTTGTTTTACGCGTAATAATTTCTGTAAAATTAAATCTGTTAAACTAGAAACACGCATTTCTCTCCAAGCTTCGCCGTAATCATGATTTTTATTCATCATTAATTCCTTCGTTTTCGTACTATGTTTATCGTATAATAGGGTCGCTTTTTCGGTGGATAGATCTGGGTTTTCAACGACACCCAATTCCAACTGAATTAAAGCCATAATTGAGTAATTGATGATGCCAATGAATTCAGATTTCTCTCCTTCATCTACTTTTCGAACCTCATTTTCTTGTAATTGTCTAATTCTTTGTGCTTTAATAAATATTTGATCTGTTAATGATGGCAGACGTAAAATTCGCCATGCAGATCCGTAATCAGACATTTT
>JBNMNV010000026.1:0-19491 GCA_051278125.1 Polaribacter sp.
CACCTCCCGTAGCAACATCATTCTGATGAATGTGTGCAGGATGCATACCTCCAGCTGGTGTATTTTGAATATTTAAAACAGCTAAAGCAGAACCATTTACTCTTTTGTAGAAAGTTGCAGTTCCTGAAATACCTGCGACATCTTTTTCAGCTAATGTATACACCTTTGAGTCTCCTGTTAAATCATTCTGACCAATATCTCCTTGCGCAACTATAGTTCCTAATTGAGTTGAACTTAGGTGCACATTTACATAACCATTTAAAGTTTCAAGACTCGCATACGTAAAAGCAGACCCATCATTAAAAGACGCCAAGTTGGTTACACTCATCCCAGTATCACCATTTACAGGTGTAAAAGAAAATAAAATTCCTCCACCTTCTACTGCTGTATTCGCATGAATATGAGCAGGGTGAGAACCTCCAGCAGGTGTTCCTATCAACATGATTTCTGCCAATGCTTCTCCATTATTACGCTCTGAAAAAGTAACAGTTCCTGAAATCCCTGCTACTGCCTTCTCTCCTAAATCATACGATGTGGTCATTCCTGTAAGATCATTTTGACCTATATCTCCTTGTGCAACGATAGTTCCTAATTGCGTAGCACTTAAATGTACATTCACATAACCATCTAATCCTCCAATGTTTGAATATCCAAATGAAGAACCATCATCAAAAGAAGCTACATTTGTTGCACTCATCCCTGTATCTCCACTTACTGGAGCAAATGAGAATAAGATACCCCCACCTTCAACTGCTGTATTCGCATGAATATGAGCAGGGTGAGAACCTCCAGCAGGTGTTCCTAATAACATGATTTCAGCTAATGCCTCGCCGTTTAATCTCTCTGAAAAAGTAACCGTCCCGGAAATACCAGCTACCGCTTTTTCTCCTAAATCATAAGATGTAGTCATTCCGGTAAGGACATTTTGCCCTATATCTCCTTGTGCAACTATAGTTCCTAATTGCGTAGAACTTAAATGTACATTAATATATCCGTCTAAACTTTCAATATTAGAATATCCAAAAGCAGCTCCATCATCAAAAGAAGCGATGTTTGTTGCGCTCATCCCTGTATCTCCATTTACTGGGGCAAAAGAGAATAAGATTCCGCCTCCTTCTACTGCTGTATTTGCATGAATATGCGCAGGATGTGATCCTCCAGAAGGAGTTCCTGCTAACATGATTTCAGCCAAGGCTTCTCCATTTACTCTTTCATAAAACGTTACTGTTCCTGAAATACCTGCTACTGCCTTTTCTCCCAAATCGTAAGATTTCGACGCTCCAGTTAAGTCATTTTGCCCTAGGTCACCCTGTGCAACTATTGTTCCTAATTCGCTTGCACTTAAATGAACATTCACATACGCATCTAAAGCTTCAATATCTGAAAAAGCAAATGCAGTTCCATCATCAAAACTAGTAATATTGGTTGCGCTCATTCCTGTATCTCCATTAATAGGTGAAAATGAAAGTAAGATTCCTCCTCCTTCTACTGCCGTATTCGCATGAATATGTGCTGGATGGACTCCGCCCTCTGGCGTGCCTGCTAATGTAATCTGAGACAAAACTTCTCCATTATTTCGTTCTGCAAACATTACGCTTCCCGAAATACCAGGTGCTGCTTTTTCTCCTAAATCATAGGTTTTAGAATTTCCATTTAAATCATTTTGTCCGATATCTCCTTGTGCCACTATTGTGCCTAATTGATCTGAACTCAAATGCACATTGATGTACCCATCAAAATTCATCAATTCATCTAGTGTGATAGGAGTTCCATCATCTAAAGTTGAAAAAGTTGTTACACTTTGTCCATCGCTACCATTTACTGGATTAAAACTTAGCGCGATACCTCCACCTTCTGCTGCAGTGTTAAAATGTATGTGCGCTGGGTGACTTCCTCCATCTGGAGTTCCAGAAAGATGCAAAACTGCGGTTATAGATCCATTGCTGTTTTCTATAAAAGTTGCTCCTCCAGAAATTCCGGCGACATCTTTTGAGGGTAAATCGAAACCTATGGTGTCTGAAGGCGCTGGTACCGTATTGTCTTCATCGTCATTACAATTATAGAGTACTAAAGATGTTGTAATTAATAATAAAATTAGTTTAATTTTTTTCATGGTTTATTTTAGGTTAATGTTTATTTGAATTATAAATACTTACGATAAAAATTAAGTTGTGGTTTTAAGAAAAATCATTTTTTAAATTTATTGAAAAAACTAGTTCCATAGCATACCATATTTTTTATTTTTTCAAACAAATATAAATTGTAAACTTAATTTTGTTTAAACCTTACTCTACAAAGTTAAACAAAGACTCTCTTAAGTTTTTAACCAAAAATTGTTTTAACATATGTTTAACCAAGAAAGCATCAACGAAAAATAGATTTAACCAATTTTTTTTGAAGTATAGGAAGAAAAATCACTCAAAAGATAAAGAATCTGTTATAAGCTGAATAACTTTAAAATACGCTCTTTTGCAACGCTTTAGTAGTCGTTGTAATTGAAGTGTAAGAATATTTATAGATGTAGATAGAATTAAATAAAGACCTCTAAAGCCTTATTATAAGCACTTTCAAAACTCATAGGCTTAATATTTGTATCTGCTTTTTCTGCAGTAAAATAGCTTAATAACTTTTCGGTTGGCATATTTCCTGTCAATTCGTCTTTTGCCATTGGGCAGCCACCATATCCTTTAATTGCTCCATCAAAACGGTTACAACCAGCTTTATAAGCGGCATTTACTTTTTCATGCCATTTATCTGGAGTAGTATGCAAATGTGCTCCAAACTCTATGGCTGGATATTTCGGAATTAAGTTTGAAAATAAATAGTCAATTACCTCTGGAGTTGAGCTCCCGATTGTATCTGAAAGTGATAAAATTTTTACGCCCATCGTAGATAACTTTTCTGTCCAATTCCCAACAATTTCTTCATTCCAAGGATCTCCATAAGGATTGCCAAAACCCATCGATAAATAAGCAACAACTTCTTTGTTTGTTTTGTCAGCAATAATTAAAATTTCATCTAGCGCTTTAATGGATTCATCAATTGTTTTATGCGTATTGCGCATTTGAAAGTTTTCTGAAATTGAAAAAGGATACCCTAAATAATCAATCTCTTCAAATTGAGATGCATCATTGGCTCCTCTTACATTTGCGATGATTGCTAGTAATTTACTATCTGTTCTAGACAAATCTAATTTTGCTAAAACTGCTGCTGTATCTCGCATTTGAGGAATTGCTTTCGGAGATACAAAACTGCCAAAATCAATGGTATCAAAACCTACTTTTAGCAAGGAATTAATATATAATGCCTTTTTTTCTGTAGATATAAAATGAGATTTTATTCCTTGCATTGCGTCCCTCGGACATTCTATGATTTTGACTTTTTTCATCATTTCAAATATAAAGAAACTAATGTATCTGTAGATGAATTTAACTGATTATTAAACTCTTTTTTATTAATTTCGTTTCCTTAAAATGAAAAATTCTAAATTTATACTACCTGTTATTGTTATCTCTCAATTTTGCTGCACTTCTTTATGGTTTGCAGGAAATGGAGTAATGACTATGCTTGTAGAAACGTTTAATTTACAAGAAAATGCCTTAAGTCATTTAACATCTGCTGTTCAATTTGGTTTTATTTTTGGGACTTTTACTTTTGCTTTATTCACAATTTCCGATCGTTTTTCACCTTCAAAAGTATTTTTTATCAGTGCCATTTTAGGCGCAATTTTTAATTTAGGACTCGTTTATACTTCGCAAAATTTATTTAGTTTAATAAGTTTTCGGTTTTTTACTGGGTTTTTCTTGGCGGGAATTTATCCTGTGGGGATGAAAATAGCCGCTGATTATTATCAAAAAGGATTAGGAAAATCTTTGGGTTATTTAGTTGGGGCTTTGGTTTTAGGTACTGCTTTGCCTCATTTATTAAAGGATGTTTTAATCAACTATTCATGGGAAAGTGTATTAATTTCAACTTCTTCTTTATCTTTTTTGGGTGGTGTATTAATGATCATCTTTGTAAAAGATGGTCCCTACAGAAAACCAAGTGTAGGGGTAAATTTATCAAGTAGTTTTCAAGTCTTTAAAAATCTGAATTTCAGAAAAGCTGCTTTTGGATATTTCGGACACATGTGGGAGTTGTATACTTTTTGGACTTTTGTGCCTGTATTTTTGTTCATCTATCAAGATTTACATCAAAATATAACTTTAAATATTTCTATGTTATCTTTTTTAATTATCGCCTCTGGAAGCTTGTCTTGCGTTCTATCAGGATATATTTCTCAAAAAATAGGAGTTAAAAAAACTTCTTTTGCCTTTTTATTATTATCCTGTGTATGTTGTATTGTTTTCCCTTGGGTATTTCAATTAGAAAATAAAAATTTATTTATTAGTTTTTTAGTTTTTTGGGGAATGGTTGTCATTGCAGACTCTCCACTTTTCTCAACTTTAGTTGCAAAAAATGCTCCTTCAAAAGACAAAGGAACCGCTTTAACGATTGTAAATTGTATTGGATTTTCGATTACAATTATCAGTATTCAATTTATAAGTGCTATCCGATTATCCTTAAATTCGAATTTTATTTTTATAGCGCTAGCGTTAGGACCAATTTTAGGTTTAATTGCCTTAAGAAAAAAATCATCACTATAATTTTAAATTAGTCATAAAAAAAACTCCTAAATTTCTTTAGGAGTTTAAAATATAATTTTGATAATTTTAAGCGTTTTGCTTTTTGATTAAATTTAAAGCAGAACCTTCGTTATACCAAGTAATTTGAGAATTATTATAGGTATGATTCACTTTAAAGACATCTTTACTTCCATCAGCATGAACAGCTTCTATTGTCAATTCTTTTTCTGGAGCAAATTCGTTTAAATCTAAAAAGTTAAAAGTATCATCTTCTTGAATTAAATCGTAATCCGATTCATTAGCAAACGTTAAACCTAACATTCCTTGTTTCTTCAAGTTAGTTTCATGAATCCTTGCAAAAGATTTTACAATGACAGCAGCGACACCTAAATGTCTTGGTTGCATTGCCGCGTGCTCTCTAGAAGAACCCTCACCATAATTATGATCTCCAACAACGATGGTATTAATCCCTGCTTTTTTGTATGCTCTTTGCACAGCAGGAACGGCATCATATTCTTCTGTTAATTGGTTTTTAACAAAGTTTGTTTTTTTATTAAACGCATTGATTGCCCCGATTAAGGTATTGTTTGCTATGTTATCCAAATGACCTCTAAAACGCAACCAAGGTCCAGCCATAGAAATATGATCCGTAGTACATTTTCCAAAAGCTTTTATTAATAATTTTGCTCCTGTAATTGTATTTCCTAAAGGAGTAAAAGGCTCTAATAATTGTAATCTTTCTGAATCTTCTTTTACAGCAATTTTAACATGGCTTCCGTCTTCTTCAGGAGCTAAATAACCGTTATCTTTTACATCAAACCCTTTAGGCGGTAACTCCCAACCTGTTGGCTCATCAAACATTACTTCTTCTCCGTTTTCGTTGATTAAAAAATCTTTTAAAGGATTAAAGTCTAAACGCCCGGCAATTGCAATTGCTGCAGTTATTTCTGGTGAAGCAACAAAAGCGTGTGTATTCGGATTGCCATCTGCTCTTTTAGCAAAGTTTCTATTAAAAGAATGCACGATACTATTTTTTGGAGCATTTTTAGGGTCTGAATATCTTGCCCATTGGCCAATACAGGGACCACAAGCATTGGTGAATATTTTTGCATTTAAGCTTTCGAAAATTCCAAGAATTCCGTCTCTATCTGCAGTGTATCTTACTTTTTCTGAACCAGGATTAATTCCTAATTCTGATTTCATCTTTAACCCTTTATCAATAGCCTGTTGTGCTATTGAAGATGCTCTTGACAAATCTTCGTAAGATGAATTTGTACAAGAACCTATCAATCCCCACTCAACAGTAAGTGGCCAATCATTTGCAGTTGCTTTTTCTGTCATATCAGAACCAACACTTGTAGATAAATCTGGTGTAAAAGGACCATTTAATAAAGGACCTAATTCAGATAAATTGATTTCGATTACTTGGTCGAAATATTTTTCTGGATTTTCATATACTTCAGCATCTGCGGTTAAATATTCTTTAACTCCATTTGCAGCATCAGCAACATCTGCTCTATCTGTAGCACGTAAATAACGTTCCATAGATTCATCATACCCAAAAGTTGATGTTGTTGCACCAATCTCTGCACCCATGTTACAAATTGTACCTTTTCCAGTACAAGACATTGAGATTGCTCCTGGTCCGAAATATTCTACAATGGCTCCTGTTCCACCTTTTACTGTTAAAATTTCAGCAACTTTTAGGATTACATCTTTTGGAGCTGTCCAACCTGATAATTTCCCGGTCAATCTTACTCCAATTAATTTCGGAAACTTCAGCTCCCAAGCCATACCAGCCATTACATCTACCGCATCTGCACCACCAACACCAATAGCAACCATACCTAAACCTCCAGCATTTACAGTATGAGAATCTGTACCAATCATCATACCTCCAGGAAATGCATAATTTTCTAAAACAACTTGGTGAATAATTCCTGCTCCCGGTTTCCAGAAACCAATGCCAAATTTATTTGACACAGATTCTAAAAAATTAAAAACTTCACTACTTGTGCTGTTCGCATGCTTTAAATCTTTATCAGCACCATCTTTAGCTTGTATTAAATGATCACAATGAACCGTTGTTGGCACAGCAACTTTAGCTTTACCAGCTTGCATAAATTGCAATAATGCCATTTGTGCTGTTGCATCTTGACAAGCAATTCTATCTGGAGCAAAATCTACATAATCTTTACCTCTAACTAGTTCTTTAGAAGGTTTTCCTTCCCATAAATGAGAATATAAAATTTTTTCAGATAATGTAAGTGGTTGTCCTGTAATTTTTCGTGCAGCATCAACGCGTTCTGTCATATTTGCGTAAACCTGCTTGATCATATCAATATCAAATGCCATATTCAGTTGTGATTTTAAAATTTTTCGTAAAACAAATTTACAGTTTTAATATCACTTTTAAAAGATAAATAATAGATTGGTATAATTAGTGAATAAATAAAAGCTATTTCCTTAAACTTTGAATATAATTCAAAAAAAATAGTTTTTAACCTTACTTATGGAAATTTAAAAAGAAAATAAAAAAGCAGACTAATAAGCCGAATTCTGTACCCTAAAATTTTTAAGGCTCTTATCATTTATCTAGTTCTAAAATTACTTTTAGAATCTATCTGCCTACCCTTTAGAATCGAGCGAGTAGCCCTCAAGCTCTAATATACATGGCATTGCACATCATAGAGTTTACCTGGTTTCACTACAGCCGAACTGTACTTGCTTTCTGTTGCACTTGTCCTCAACTTACGTTGGACGGATGTTATCCGCTATGAGTACTCTATTGTGTCCGGACTTTCCTCTTTATTAAGAACTTAATTTGGAACCTTTTTTAAAAATATTTCTATTTAAAAGAAAGGTGGTGAAAAAGTTCATCAAAAGCGATAAGATAAGTCTGCTTTCTACTTTCTATTTTATAATTTATTTCCTTTAGATTTAAAAAAAACCCACTCAAATAAAATTTGAGTGGGAAAAATTGCTATGAAAAAGAAAAAGTGTTATCAATTTCTCAATAACACCACAAAGATATATTAAAAATAATTCATAAAAAACATATTTCACAAATTAATCAATCTTTTTTTTCGTTTTTACTATTTTATTAAGAAAACATATCCTTTACTTTCTCAAAAAATGATTTATCAGATGTATTTGGATTTGGTGTAAAATTATCATCTTTAGACATTTTTTCAAAAAACTGTCTTTGCTCTTTATTTAATTCTTGTGGAGTCCACACATTGGTATGAATTAAAAAATCACCTGTTCCATAACGCTCAATACTTGGTAATCCTTTTCCTTTTAGTCGTAAAATTCTGCCTGATTGTGTGCCCGCATCGATTTTAATTTTCACTTTACCAGTTACAGTCTCTACTTCTCTACTAGTTCCTAAAACTGCCTCGGAAAAATTAATATATAAATCGTAGTGAATATTAGTACCTTCTCTCTTTAAAGTAGCATGAGGAATTTCTTCTATCAATACTAATAAATCTCCTGAAATAGAATTTTTACCGGGAGCTTCATTTCCTTTCCCTCCTACTTTTAATTGTACTCCTTCTGTTACACCAGCTGGAATGTTAATTGGTACAGTTTCTTCTTTAATAACTAACCCTTGCGCATCTGCTTCATTTGGTTTAGAACTTATAATTTCTCCTGCTCCAGAACAAGTACTACAAGTAGTTGCTGTTTGCATTCTACCTAAAATAGTATTAGTAACACGCATTTGCTGACCAGAACCATTACACGTTGTACAAGTTTTGTATCTGACACCAGCGGCTTGCACTTTTCTACGAACTTTTACTTTCTTTTCTACTCCTTTCGCGATTTCTTCTAAAGTTAATTTTACACGAATTCGCATATTACTTCCCTTCACCATCGCTCGTCTTTGACCACCGCCACCGAAGCCACCAAAACCGCCGCCGCCGCCGCCGCCGCCAAAAATATCTCCAAACTGACTGAATATATCGTCCATATTCATACCGCCGCCGCCAAAACCGCCGCCGCCTTGAGGACCATCAAAAGCTGCATGACCATATTGATCGTAACGAGCTTTTTTATTTTCGTCACTTAAAATCTCATAAGCTTCTGCTGCTTTTTTAAAATTTTCTTCAGCAGTTTTGTCATCAGGATTTTTATCCGGATGATATTTGATTGCCATTTTTCTATAGCCTTTCTTAATTTCTGCCTGCGAAGCCGATTTTGAAATCCCTAATATGTCGTAAAAATCTTGTTTTGCCATTATTTTTAGTTTCTAAATCACTATGAGGAACAAACGAATCTACTTATTCATAAACAGATGGCTTTGTTCCTCGCTGTGATTCTTAATTACTGTCCTATTACTACTTTTGGATAACGAATTATTTTATCACCCAACTTATATCCTTTTTCTACACAATCAATTACTTTTCCTTTTAAGTCCTCTGAAGGAGCAGGAATCTGGGTAATTGCTTCATGAATTTCTGCATCAAAAACATCACCTGCATTGGTTTCTATTTTTAATAATCCTTTAAGCTCTAAAGTATTATAAAATTTTTGATAGACTAATAAAACACCTTTTCTTAATTCTTCAGATTCTTTATCTTCTTTTATATGTGCCAAAGCACGCTCAAAATCGTCAACAACTGGCAGTAAAGATGTCATCAATTCTTGTCCTGCAGTTTTAAACAACTCTATTCTTTCTCTAGTTGTTCTTTTTTTATAGTTTTCAAACTCGGCAAATAAACGTAAAAACTTGTCTTTTTCAGCTTGAATTATTTCTTCTGAGGTAGGTTCTTCTTTTACAACTTCAACCTCAACCTCTTGATTATCTTTAACTTGAACAGCTTCTTGCTCGCTTTTTACTTCTTCGTTTTTTATTTCTTCTTTCTTACTCATTTCTTGGTAATAATTAAATTGTAATTCATGTATTTGCAAAAATGTTGCCAACAAAAAAATAGTGTCAAACTGACACTATTTTTTTAAACCTGCACATCAGACCAATTTTCACCCGATTTTATTCTATGAATTTGGGTGTCTGAGACCCCAAATCGCTTGGCAATCATGGATATTCTATTGTTTTTATTTTTAAGCTGGCGCTTTATAATTTTTACTTTTCCTACAGATAATTTAGCAAAATCTCTACTCTTATTTTTAAAAATTTCATCCCAAGTTGGGTTGTTAAATTGATGCAATTCCTTTTCTCTTTTCGTTGCCCTTTTTAAATTTTCTACTTTATTATTCTCTTTATCGTAATTTAAGTGTATTATATAAATTTGATCTTCATTTTCTTTTTCAATAAAGTGCTGGGCTCCTAACTTGTGCACATATCTACTCGTAGATTTTTTGTTAACTTCTTGTTTTAAGGAGATGTTTTCATATCCTCGAATAAAAGTTGGTTTTCTTAAAAATTCCTTTTCACTGGAACAATTAATAACTCTCCCAAAATTAGAAATTTTAAACTTAAGCTTTTTTGATATTTTTTCATCAAACTGAATTTCTTTCCATTCTTCGTTATAAAAATTACGTATCATATTAAAAAATTAAGTTGCAATAATTAATAAAATCATTTTCTTAATTTTCAATTCTTTCAATTTTAGCGCCAATAGATTTTAAACGAGCCTCAATATTTTCGTAACCTCGATCTATTTGTTCAATATTATTAATAATTGATGTTCCTTTTGCCGAAAGTGCGGCAATTAATAATGAAATACCCGCTCTAATGTCTGGAGATGTCATTTTGGTTGCTCTTAAAGAACTTTTAAAGTTCATACCTATTACAGTGGCTCTATGCGGATCGCACAAAATTACTTTTGCGCCCATATCAATCAATTTATCAACAAAAAACAATCTACTTTCAAACATTTTTTGATGGATTAAAACCGTACCTTTTGCTTGAGTTGCAATGACCAAAATAATGCTCAATAAATCTGGGGTAAAACCTGGCCAAGGAGCATCTGACACCGTTAAAACAGAACCATCAATATAATTCTGAATTTCATAAGATTCTTGTTCTGGAATGTAAATATCATCTCCTCTTTTTTCAAATTGAATTCCGAGTTTTTTAAAAATATTCGGGATTTGACCTAAATTTTCCCAGCTAACATTCTTAATCGTTAACTCTGAACGTGTCATAACTGCAACCCCAATCCAAGAGCCAATTTCAATCATGTCTGGTAAAACGGTATGCTCGCATCCTCCTAAATTATCAACACCTTGTATACTTAATAAATTAGAGCCAACACCGGTAATTTTTGCGCCCATCGAATTCAACATTTTACATAATTGTTGAATATAAGGTTCGCAAGCAGCATTGTAAATTGTTGTAGTTCCGGTGGCTAAAACTGAGGCCATTAAAATGTTAGCAGTTCCTGTAACCGAAGCTTCATCTAACAACATATCTGCACCAAATAATTCATCTGCTTCTACACCGTAAAAATTTTCTTCTTTATTATATCTAAATTTTGCACCTAAATTAATAAAGCCTTCAAAATGCGTATCTAACCTTCTTCTACCAATTTTATCTCCTCCAGGTCTGGGAATATATCCTTTCCCATAACGAGCTAATAATGGACCTACAATCATAATAGAACCACGCAAAGAACTTCCATCTCTCTTAAAATCATCAGATTCTAAATACTTTAAATTGATGTTATCTGCCTGAAAAGAATAAGAATTTCTACTTAACTTTGTAAGTTTAACACCTAATTCCCCTAAAATAAAAATCAATTTATTTACATCTATAATATCAGGAACATTATTGATGATTACTTTTTCTGGAGTTAATAAAACTGCACAAAGTATTTGTAAAACCTCATTTTTTGCTCCTTGTGGAGTAATTGTCCCTTTTAATTTATGACCGCCTTCAATTTTAAATGATGCCATTAACTTTTATCTTTTTCTATTTTTATTCTGATTGCTGTTATGTAATTTCTTGTGGGGAGTTTTAGTATTATTTTGACCTTGAAAATTTCTTTTTCTTAACAAGTTTTTACTTTCGGATAATTCTTCATCAGAATTTCTTAAATCAAATTTCTCACCAGACAAATCAAATAAATGCTTAAAAATTACAGCGTCATCTACCGTATCTTTATTCCAATTTAAATAACATTTTTTCATGTGATTTGCGATGGTAAAAACCAATGCTTCTCTCTTTTCGCCTTCTTCCCAACTCAACGCAATGTCCATCATTGTTTGAATATTGTGACCGTAATACCTATATTTCGATGCATATTTAGGATAAGGCAAACCTTCTGGTTTTTCTTGCAACTCTTCTCTAGATGGAATTGGATATGGTGAATCTGCATCTAATTTAAAATCTGACATTATATAAAGTTGATCCCATAACTTATGCTTAAAATCTGGCACATCGCGCAAATGAGGTTGTAAATTTCCCATTACATCAACAATTGCTTTCGCCATTTTATCGCGCTCTTCTTTCGTTTCTAAAGCGATACAATGATCTACTAATTTCTGTATATGTCTGCCGTATTCTGGAATAATCATTAACGGTCTTTCTGAATTATATTCTAAGTCGAATGTCATTTATCTATTTTTGAAGTGTGTTCTCGATGCATTTTCTTACTTTATTTTAATCAAAAGAAAACGCTCGAACTGACAATTTATACTATTGTAGTTATTTAATGTTGCAAAATAGCAATTTATTTTAGTATTATGAATGCTTTTTAACCAATAATTTTCAATTTCACAAAACGCAATAAAAGATTCTTCTTTCCTGCGGTGCCAAATTTAATCATTGCTTTTTTATCGGGTCCTTTTCCTTCTAAAGAAAGGACTTCTCCTCTACCAAAACGTTCGTGCTCTATAATATTACCAACGGCAATATTATTATCAAATAAATTTGCTTTAGATACCGTTTCTGATGCCTTTTTTAAATTTTTAGGAACTATGATTTCTTTCTTTTTAACCAAATCGCGCTCCATCTTTTTACGTTGAATAGGTTTTTGAAAACGAATTCCTTTAGGAGTATCCTCAAAAATACTTTTGTCTATAAACTTATTTACAGAGGGTTCTGGCATTTTTGGAGTAATGTAATATAAATATTGGTCATCAATTTCTTCTAAAAACCTACTAGGTTCCGCATCAATTAATTTACCCCAACGATACCGTGTTTGTGCATAACTTAAATACGCAACTTTTTCTGCACGTGTTAACGCCACATAAAATAATCTACGCTCCTCTTCTAGTTCGCTTCTGGTATTCATGCTCATTGCAGACGGGAATAAATTTTCCTCTAAACCAACAATATATACATACATATATTCTAATCCTTTAGATTGATGAATTGTCATTAGCGAAACACTGGGTTTATCATCATCTTTTTTAGCATCGAAATCAGTAGCCAAAGCAACATCTTCTAAAAACGAAGTTAAAGAGGTATCTTCTCCTTGTTCTATTTTATCTGTAATAAAATCTTTAATTCCGTTTAAAAGTTCTTGAACATTTTCTACTTTACTAACGGCTTCTGGAGTTCCGTCTTTTTCTAAATCTTTAATTAATTGTGTTTGCTTCACAACAATTTCTGCAATTTCAAACGCATTTTTAGTTTGTGATTCTATTTGCAAACGCAAAATCATGTTCATAAAATTCTGAAGCTTATTTTTTGTTCCAGAATTTATTTTTAAATCGATTTTGTCAATATATTTTAAAATATCAAAAATTGATTTTTTATAGTGGTTTGCAGCTATGGTTAACTTATCAATAGTTGTTGCACCAATTCCTCTTGCAGGATAATTGATAATTCTTTTTAACGCTTCTTCATCATTTGGGTTGATTAGAATTCGCAAATAAGACAAAATATCTTTGATTTCCTTTCTTTGATAAAAAGAAATTCCACCATAAATTTTATAGTCAATTCCTTTTTTCCTTAAGGCATCTTCAATAGCTCTCGATTGGGAGTTTGTTCTATACAATACACAAAAATCATCAGGTGTTAATTGATGATTCATTTGGTTTTCCCAAATAGATTGTGCAACAAAACGACCTTCTTCTCCATCAGAAATAGTTCGCATTACGTTAATCGAATCTCCAGCATCGTTAGAAGTCCAAACTTCTTTGTCTAATTTTGTTTTGTTTCTTGCTATTACAGAATTTGCAGCATTCACTATGTTTTTTGTAGAACGATAATTTTGTTCAAGCTTAAAAGTTTTTACATCTGGATAATCCTTTTGAAAATTTAAAATATTCTGAATATTTGCACCTCTAAAACTATAAATACTTTGAGAATCATCACCAACAACACAAATATTCCCAAACTTATCCGCCAAAGCTCTTACAATTATATATTGAGAATGGTTTGTATCTTGGTACTCATCTACCATGATGTATCGAAAACGATCTTGATATTTTGCCAAAGACTCCGGGAAACGAGCTAACAATTCATTGGTTCTCAATAATAAATCATCAAAATCCATGGCGCCAGATTTAAAACATCTATCTACATATTCTTTATAAATATCGCCTACTTTTGGTCTGCTGGCATGCAAATCTGCTTCTTGTAAATCACTATTGTTGAAATAGGCTCTTACAGTAATTAAACTATTTTTAAAGGATGAAATTCGTCCTAATATCTGTTTTGGTTTATAGCGTTCTTTGTCTAACCCCATTTCTTTAATAATAGAACTAATTAACCGAACAGAATCTTGTGTATCGTAAATTGTAAAGTTAGACGGAAAACCCAATTTGTCGGCCTCGGAGCGCAAAATTCTTGCAAAAACCGAATGAAAAGTTCCCATCCAAAGATTTTTTGCTTCACTTTGCCCAACAACTCCAGCAATTCTTGCTTTCATTTCTTTAGCAGCCTTATTCGTAAATGTGAGCGATAAAATATTAAAAGCATCCACACCAGATTGCATTAAATGCGCAATTCTATAGGTTAAAACTCTTGTTTTACCAGAACCTGCACCTGCAATAATGATCATGGGACCGTCTTTTTGCAGGACCGCCTGTTTTTGTGCTTCGTTTAAAGAATTTAAGTATGTATTCAATAGAAAATTTTAATAGATTTTAAAAGTGTGAATTTAACCAAACTATTTGTTTCTATAAAGATACGTAGTGAGTTTTTATTCACAAGTTTATTTTTCTATCTTTCGCACTGATTTCAGAACGTATTCATGAAAATATTCGACGATTAAAAAACGAAAAACCTTATCCGCGTCAACCACCAGATTTTTTATTGATAAAAACGGTATGGTATTAGGTGCAAGAAACATGACACAATTAACCTCTGATTATTAGAATCATTAAAATTTAGAAATGGAAGACAAATTATTAGAAAGTATTGCTTTTATATTACCCGCTGTTGTTACCGGTTTTGTTGCTTATTATATGTTTAATGGATTTATTCATCATAAAAATGCTGAGAAAAAATTAGAACTGTTAGCCGAAAAAAAGAAAGATTCTTTACCTATTAAATTGCAGGCTTGTGAACGACTTTTATTATTTTGTGAACGTATAAATCCTGTTAAAATATTAATTAGAATTCAACCATTATCAACAGATAAAAATGATTATTTACAGCTTTTAATTGGGAATATAGAACAAGAGTTTGAGCATAATTTAGTACAACAAATCTATATTTCTGATGAAAGTTGGACTGCTATTTATGCTGCCAAAAGTGCTGTAATTATTAAATTAAAACAAGTTGCAGAATCTTCTAATTCAGCAAATGATTTGCGAGAAAATGTATTGATCGATTACTCTAAATCGTTACCTCCCACAGAAACTGCGATTGCTTTTATTAAAAATGAAGTAAAAAAATTATTGTAATTAAAAAGCCTTCCTATTTAAAAGAAGGCTTTTTTTATAATAGTCACTTAAAAATTGGAACAATTCTACCTTTTTAGTTAAAGTAAATTTTACTCGGTATTAAACCCACAGTAAATTCTTTCAATTCCATATTTGTAGTTGCGTCAAATATTTTTAGAGTTCCATTTGATATATAATCTTTTAAATCTGTTACATAAATTTTATTATTATTTACAGACATTCCATTAACTGCTGTAGATATAATTGCTGTTATTGGCATTGTTGTAGATGACTCAGACATTTTATAAACATCAGAAGATGTAGAAATATATAAATTAGCATCGCTCAAAACCAAATTATTTGGATGAAAACCTGAAGCATAATCTAAAGTAGCACTCACGGCATTAGAACTTGTATTTATTGTAACTAAACTACCTAAAAGTTCTGGAGAACTCCAAGCACTTCCTTCACAAGAAACTAATAAATTTCCACTACTATCTATTACCATTTCATCTGGCACATTACCAACAGTAATTGTAGATTCTAACGTATCAGAAGAAATATTAATTACAGAAATTGTATTACCAGAACCCCAACCTCCTTTATGAGAAACGTATAACGTATTTCCGTCTGTAACAATTTGTTCTGGACCTTCAGCTACAGAAATTGTCGTAGAAATTGTGTTTGAAGCTAAATCTATAACAGCAATAAAATCATCAGTAGCATCTGACCCTTCTCCCCAATTTGTTACATATCCTTTTCCATTAGCAAAGGCAATATATCTTGGGTTACTTAAACCTACTGTTATATCTGTAATTTTTTCCATTGTATATCTATCTGCAATAGAAATTTTATTACCAACATTTGCTATTAAATATGCGTCATCATTATTAAATCCTATGGATTGTAAAATGGTTCCTATATTTTCATTATTTACTTTGTTATAAATTTTTTCTTCGGTAACTAAATAATCATCTGAAATAAAACTTACGGTTCCTGTACCTCCAGAAAAAGCGCCTTCGTTCGCAATTAAAAATCCATTATCGTAATTTCCCTTTGGTAGTTCTGGTTCATTATCGTTATCATTATCGCAAGAAGCGAATAAAAAACCTGTTATGGTTGCTAAAAATAGTGTTTTTTTGAAATTCATTTTTTTTTAAAAATTTATGGTTGTTGTTAATTGAAAATTAATGCCGGGCATTGGTCTGTTTAATGTATTTTGATACTTTATATTGTATATATTATTGATTACAAAACCAAGATTTGGTTTATTTTTTAAGTTTGACAATTGATATTCAACACCTAAATTAGATACTTGAAAAGCAGGAATCGTATCTACTAGAAACCGAACATCATCATTAAACAATATTTGATAATAGGCGCTCCAACTTTTATGTTGATAATTAAATAGTGCATTGAATCTATTTTTTGGCACTGAAATTAATTGTTGATCTGTTTCTAAATCTTTAGCATCGGTATAGGAAAAATTTGTGTTAATTTCTATAAAATGATTTTTAATAACTGTTTTATAATTTGCTGAAATTTCAATGCCTAAATTTCTAGTATTATTCTTGTTTTTTGGACTCCAAAATCCTGATTCATTCGGAATCCATTGAATTAAATCTGACGATTTTATATAAAATCCGTTTACTTGAAAAGAAATATTTTTAAAACTAATGGCATTTCCAATTTCAAATTGATAAGAATCCTCTGGTTTTAAGTCGATATTTCCTCCAGGTTGCCAATACAAATCATTAAAAGTGGGAATTCTAAAGTTTTTTGAAGTATTGAATGAAAGCGTATAATTTTTATTCAATTTTTGCTCAATTCCTAATGAATATAAAAAAGGTGACTCAAAATCATTTTGAAAGTCTTTTCTAAACTGAATGCCATAACTTAGTTTTTTTGTAAGCTGATGATTTAAAGAGAAAACCCCCGAAAGAATATTTCTAGTATTGGAATCAAAACTAGATCCGTAAGCAGAAACAGCTTCAAAACCAAGAATACCATTTAGTTTTAATTTTCTAGAAACGGAATTATTATAATCTATTTGAGCAATTTTTCTTTCGGTATTTCCTTCAGAAAAAATGTCTTTATTTTGATTATTGTCAAAAAATTTAAATTTTTCAAAAATGTAAGAAACTCGTGAAGTAATGTGTTCTTTAGGTGATAAAAAGAAATTCCATTCTATTAAATTTTTACTATTAAGATCTTCGTACCCGTCATTAGAAGGTGCATTTAAAGTTCTTGCTAAATTTCTATCGGAAAAAAAGGAACTTGAATATAATTTAAGTTGATGCTTTTTACTTATTTTATATCCGTAGTTTATATCAAAATTATAATTAAAATAATTGCCATTTTTATTGGTTAAATTAGAGTCTAAATAGTTAAAATCATTATCAGAACTATTTGATCCGAAACCAATATTGATAAAACTTTTATTGGTAGCTTTTATATAATCATAACTTATATGTTGTGTATGAAAGCTTCCATAATTTGCCACTATTTTATGGCTTTCTTGTTCAGAAAATTGAATAAGATTATCTAAATGAATTGAACCACCAATAGCGCCACTCCCAAAAAGAACACTTCCTCCTCCACTTCTTACAGATATATTATCATATGAATTTGCCGAAATTGCATTGAAATCAACCTGCCCGTTTAATTGCGAATTAATATTGATACCATTCCAAATTACTGCTGTATGTGAGGCTGTTGTTCCCCTAAAAGAAGGCGAAGAAACCATGCCTAAACCATTTTCTTTAAAGTAAATAAAAGAGTTGAATTTTAAAATATCTGTTAACGAACGAATATTTCTAGTCACTAAACTGTCTGAAATTAAAATGGTGTGATACCCTTTAGAGAAATCATTTACCTTAGAAATAGAGATTGAAAAAGCATTTAAATTTATAACAACAGAATCTTTTTGCGAGTATAAACTACTTGCAAAAATAATCGGTAAAACGAAAATAAAAAGTCCTTTTAAGTTCATATCTCATAAAATCTTTATCCCGAAGATTTTTATAAATTTATAATACTTGGCAGGTCTCCTGACTTGTTTTTATGTTATCATACCTTCCCAACATACGTGTCAGTGGTAAAAGAGTTCATAACATCCTCAAACGAGGTACTAAAATAAATTTAGTATTAACTTACAGTTGCGGGAACAGTTCTAGATTTTAACTAGATTCCCTTTTAATTTGATGTAAAATGATTGTTACATCAAAACCAAATATCATGCAAATATAGCTGAATTAAATAAACAAGCTAATTAATAATGATTTGAAAAGTAATATCTTTAAATTCGCATAAAATACACGTTTATGAGGATAGAAAATGAGTTAAAACTTGGTTTTAAAGATGTAATGATTCGTCCGAAACGATCTACATTAAAATCACGTTCGCAAGTAACTTTAGAGAGGGAATTTACTTTTTTACATAGTGATTTGGTTTGGAAAGGCATACCCATTATGGCCGCAAATATGGATACCGTGGGTACGTTTAAAATGGCAAAAGCTTTGGCTAAAGATGGCTTATTTACTGCAATTCATAAGCACTATTCAATAGAAGAATGGCAAGAATTTGCTAAAAACGCTTCAGAAAAAGTCTTAAAAAATATTGCAGTAAGCACAGGAATTGGAAAAGATGATTCAGAAAAGGTAACACAAATTTTAAATGAATTTCCACAGATAAACTTTATTTGTATAGATGTTGCTAATGGATATTCGGAACATTTTGTGAATTTTGTTAAAAAAATGCGCAAAAATCATCCTAATAAAATAATTATTGCGGGTAATGTTGTTACTGGTGAAATGGTCGAGGAATTATTATTAGCAGGAGCAGATATTATTAAAGTCGGTATTGGTCCTGGTTCCGTTTGTACAACCCGTGTTAAAACAGGCGTTGGTTATCCGCAATTGGCTGCTATTATTGAATGCGCCGATGCTGCTCACGGAATGGGTGGTCAAATTATTTCTGATGGCGGTTGTAAGACCCCTGGAGATATTGCCAAAGCTTTTGGTGGAAGTGCCGATTTTGTAATGTTAGGCGGAATGCTTGCCGGCCATGAAGAAAGTGGCGGTGAATTCATTGAAAAAAACGGAGAAAAATTCAAAGCTTTTTACGG
>JBNMNV010000027.1:0-19428 GCA_051278125.1 Polaribacter sp.
AAGGGTATACATGTTAGCTCTTAAATATGCACTAAGAACATCTGTTATTTGAAACTACTACCATAAAATGAGCCTCTTCTATTGCAACTAAAAAAGAAACTAACCAATGCCATACTTTATAGTTTACTTTTATAGAAAGGAAAAAGCATTCGTTTCTTTGATAGTACTTGTAAATAGTAACGGATGTAAAATATAAAAACGTTGAGACTGGTTTTATAGGCTCTTCCATTTATTGAGAATTATAGCTGTAAAGTTCTTATTCACTACTTTTTTATATCTAGATGATCGGTTTGTTTCAAAACATAAGACTTTTGCTTTTAAAATTACTAAAGCCCAGATTAGGGATTGCAATGACATCCTTTTGTGAGGTACGAACAAAAGATATAATGGAAAGCCCGACCTTTTTTATAAGCAAAACTTCATTTATTTACTGAAAACACCTTAAAAAAGGAACACCCAAAAGAGAAATAAAATCAAAATTTAATAAGTACATATATATATTGTGTGAAAAATTGTTTTCTAATATCTTTGCACCCTCAAATAGTATACATTAAATGATTAAAATTACTTTACCAGACGGAACTATTAAGGAGTTTGTTAAAAACAGCACTCCAATGGATGTTGCAAAAAGCATTAGTGAAGGGTTTGCTAGAAACGTAATATCAGCAAACTTTAACAATACCACAATTGAAACTGCTACACCACTAACCACGGATGGCACCTTAATTTTATATACATTTATTGATGATGGCGGTAAAAAAGCTTTCTGGCATTCCTCTGCACACGTTTTAGCACAAGCAATATTAAGTTTTTATCCAAATGCCAAGTTAACAATTGGACCCGCAATTGATAATGGTTTTTACTATGATGTAGATTTAGGAGATGATGTTATTTCTGATAAAGATTTTAAACAATTAGAAACCAAATTTTTAGAGATTGCACGTGGCAAACATGAGTTCTCGATACGATCAGTTTCTAAAGCGGACGCTTTATCATTATATAAAAAAGAAAATAATCCATACAAAGTTGAGTTGATCGAAAACTTAACGGATGGTGAAATTACTTTTTGTGATCATAGTACCTTTACCGATTTATGTAGAGGAGGACATGTTCCTAACACAGGAATTATAAAAGCGATTAAAATAACGAGTGTTGCCGGTGCTTATTGGCGCGGTGATGAAAAAAATAATCAGTTAACGCGTGTTTACGGAATTAGTTTTCCGAAGCAAAAGTTACTTACTGAATATCTTGAATTATTAGAAGAAGCAAAAAAACGTGATCATAGAAAACTTGGAAAAGAATTAGAATTATTTACTTTTTCTCAAAGAGTTGGAGCTGGTTTGCCTTTATGGCTTCCTAAGGGAGCTGCGTTAAGAGGACGTTTAGAAGATTTCCTTAAAAAAGCTCAGAAAAAGGCAGGTTACGAAATGGTGATGACGCCTCATATTGGTCAGAAAGAATTATATGTTACTTCTGGACACTATGAAAAATATGGTGCAGACAGTTTTCAGTCGATAAAAACTCCTAAAATGGATGAGGAATTTTTATTAAAACCTATGAACTGTCCACATCACTGTGAAGTATACAACTTTAAACCTTATTCTTATAAAGATTTACCAAAGCGTTTTGCAGAATTTGGCACCGTTTATAGATATGAGCAAAGTGGAGAATTACACGGATTAACGCGTGTGAGAGGTTTTACACAAGATGATGCTCATATTTTTTGTACTCCAGAACAATTAGATCAAGAATTTAAAGACGTTATAGATTTAGTACTATATGTATTTGGTTCTTTAGGATTTGAAGATTTTACTGCCCAAGTTTCTATTAGAGACAAAAGCAACTCAGATAAATATATAGGTGATGCTGAAACATGGGAAATTGCAGAAAATGCAATTATCAGTGCAGCCACAGATAAAGGATTAGATTTTGTTATTGAAGAAGGTGAAGCTGCTTTTTATGGCCCTAAATTAGACTTTATGGTAAAAGATGCTTTGGGTAGAAGTTGGCAACTTGGAACCATTCAAGTTGATTATAATTTACCAAAACGTTTCGATTTAACATATAAGGGGGCAGATAATCAATTACACAGACCTGTAATGATTCATAGAGCACCCTTTGGCTCTATGGAACGTTTTATTGCGGTTTTACTGGAACATACAGGTGGAAATTTCCCGTTATGGTTGACTCCTGATCAAGTTATCTTATTGCCAATCAGTGATAAATATCAAAAATATTCAGAAAAAGTTTTAGAATCGTTAGAAAATTCCGAAATTCGCGCCCTCGTAGACAACCGAAATGAGAAAACTGGACGTAAAATACGAGATGCAGAAGTAAGCAAAACTCCATACATGATTATTGTTGGGGAAAAAGAAGAGCAAGATGGTACCGTTTCGGTAAGAAAACATGGTGAAGGAGATATAGGTACCTTTACGATTGAAGAATTTATTTCTTTAATTAAAACCGAAGTAAGCACAACATTGAAGAAATTTTAATTAATTTTGAATTTCTTCAGAAAAATAAAGATTGAAAAAACAATTATAAGTTAAATTTAAAAAATATAGGTCATAGCAATACGTAGAAGCAGGTCGAGAAGGCCGTTAAGAGTAATCAAAGAAGATCAACATAGGATTAATGAAAAAATAAAATATGTTGACGAAGTTCGTCTTGTGGGCGATAATGTGGAAGTTGGTGTATATCCTTTAGATAAGGCAAAAGCATTAGCTGTTGAACAAGAATTAGATTTGGTAGAAATTTCACCTAAAGCCAAACCTCCCGTTTGTAAAATAATTGATTACAAGAAGTTCTTGTATGAGCAAAAGAAGCGTGAGAAGAGTTTAAAGTCTAAAGCAACAAAAGTTACCATAAAAGAAATTCGTTTTGGTCCTCAAACAGATGAACATGATTACGAATTTAAAAAGAAACATGCCTTAAAATTTTTACAAGATGGTGCTAAATTAAAAGCATTCGTATTCTTTAAAGGCCGTTCTATTATTTTTAAAGAGCAGGGACAAATTTTATTATTAAAATTAGCTCAAGAATTAGAAGAATATGGTAAGGTAGAACAATTACCTAAATTAGAAGGAAAGCGTATGATTATGTTTATTGCTCCTAAAAAAGGAAAATAAAAAAGCGTTCTTAAAGTTTAAAAGTTCTTAAAGTTCTTAAAGTTTTGTTCATCCTTAACTTTACAACTTTATCAATTTCAACTTTACAACTAACAATATTAAGCAAGTTAAAACACGAAGGAGAAATGCCTAAAATGAAAACCAAATCTAGTGCCAAAAAACGATTTAAGATTACTGGTACTGGTAAAATCAAAAGAAAGCACGCGTTTAAAAGTCACATCTTAACAAAGAAGTCTAAAAAACGTAAATTAAAGTTAACACATCATACTTTAGTACACAAGTCTGATGAAGCTAACATTATGCAACAGTTAAGATTGAAATAATCTTAATTAGGGAATTTAATTATTAACCATGGAGTTAGGCAAAAAGTAAAAAGAATTCTTAAATGAATCGCCTACTACAAAAAACATTGAAATTATGCCAAGATCAGTAAATTCAGTAGCCTCAAGAAAAAGAAGAAAAAAAATCTTGAAGGCTGCAAAAGGTTACTTCGGACGTAGAAAAAACGTTTATACAGTAGCAAAAAATGCGGTTGAAAAAGGAATGCTTTATGCATACCGTGACCGTAAAAACAATAAGAGAAACTTCCGTTCTTTATGGATTGTGCGTATTAACGCTGCAGCTCGTTTACATGGAATGTCTTACTCTCAGTTTATGGGTAAAGTAAAAGCCAATAGCATCGAATTAAACCGTAAGGTTTTAGCTGATTTAGCGGTAAACAACCCAGACGCTTTTAAGGCAGTTGTAGAGAAAATTAAATAAATATAAATTACTTGCTTATATTAAAACCCAAACGTAAAGTTTGGGTTTTTTTCTTAAATTTACATTCATAAAAATAAACCCATGAAAAAAATTAAACTAATAACCATATTCTTGATATTACTTTCTTTTGTATCGTTTTCGCAGGAGGAAACAAAACAGGAAGTAAAAGAGGAAACTAAAGAGGTAGTAAAAGAGGTAGTAAAAGAAGAAATACAAGATTCAAATTCAGTTGAAAACCAATTTGATGAAATTTATAGAATCTCAACAACCTATCAAACTTACAAGGTTATTGATAAAGATAAATTTATCCAATTAAAGAAAAACATTTTAGACTCCTTAAAAGTTGCTAAAAGTTTAATTACCGAAAAAGAAAGCCTCTTAAAAACAGAAAGAGATAATATTAAAAAAACTAAAGATCTTTTAGCTAAAACCCAACTAGGTCTAGAAACAGCTAATAGAAAAGAAAATTCAATTTCTCTATTTGGTACTCCATTAGAAAAAAAGACTTACAATATTTTACTTTGGAGTATTATCGTTCTATCACTTTTAGCCCTATTTTATTTTATCTATAGATTTTTAAACAGTAACGTTCTTACTAAAGAAGCTCAAAATAACTTATTAGAAATTGAGGAAGAATTTGAACAACATAGAAAAAAATCCATTGAGAGAGAGCAAAAATTAAGGCGACAACTACAAGACGAAATAAACAAATTGAGAAATAACTAACCTAATAGACTAAATGATTTCTATATTCATTGTTTATTTAATATTTTAATTATAATTTTTAAAAAAAAAGCAATAGACCATACTTACATTAATGATTTCATAATAATCTAAATCTATAATTAAATGAATCTTATTTTTTTAGTGTATTAAATAGTATTTCCTTATATTTTGGTTCTGAAAAAACAAACTAATTTAAACTACTTAAAATTTATGAAAACCCTTTTTTATACTAGAGAATTTCCTCCTTACGTCTATGGCGGCGCAGGTGTTCATGTGGAATATCTTGCAACTGAACTCTCTAAATTGATGGATGTTGAAGTTAGATGCTTTGGTGATCAAGACTCAAAAGATGGCAGTTTAAGTGTAAAAGGATTCCCTTATGACAATCCTGCTTTTGAGAATGCAGATGATAAATTAAAGGCTATATTCCAAACTTTAAGCACAGGGCTGCAAATGAATGCAGATGTAATTGATGCGGATGTGATTCATTGCCATACTTGGTATGCGCATTTTGCAGGAATCATTGCAAAACTTTGTTATGGCATTCCGCTTGTCATTACCACCCACTCTTTAGAACCTCTTCGCCCCTGGAAAAGAGAGCAGTTAGGTCGTGGCTACGATACGTCTTCTTGGATTGAAAAAACAGCCATTGAAATGGCAGACGCATTAATAGCCGTATCCGAAGAAACCAAAGAAGATGTTTTAAAGTATTTTAATGTTGATGAAAGTAAAGTTAAGGTCATTTATAACGGAATTAACCTTCAGCAATATATAACAACCTCAGAATCTGACACTTTAGATGCTTACAATATTGATAAAACAAAACCGTATGTACTTTTTGTTGGCAGAATAACACGGCAAAAAGGAATTATTCATTTAGTGAATGCCATTAAATATATAGATACGGATACTCAAATAGTATTGTGTGCAGGAGCTCCAGATACAAAAGAAATTGGGTTAGAGATGCAAGAGGCAGTTCATGAAGTTCAAAAAACACGTAAAAATGTTATTTGGATTGATAAAATGGTCACCAAAGAAGAAATTATCCAATTATATTCTCATGCCGATGTTTTTTGTTGCCCATCTATTTATGAACCCTTTGGCATCATAAATATTGAAGCTATGGCTTGTGATACAGCAGTTGTAGCAAGTGCCGTTGGCGGCATCAAAGAAGTTGTTGTTCATGGAGAAACTGGGTTTTTAATTCCTGTAGAACAGCAAGATTCAGCTCCTTTTGAACCCATAAATCCAGATAAATTTGCAAAAGATTTAGCCGATGGTATTAATACCCTAACAAAAGACCCGATATTAAGAAAGTCTATGGCTAAAAAAGGAAGAAAAAGAGTAGAAGATCATTTTGATTGGATCGCAATAGCAAAACAAGTAAAAGAATTATATAAATCATTAAAAAAATAAGCAAATGATAAATGATAAAGTATTAGGGATTATTTTAGGTGGAGGCCAAGGCTCAAGATTATACCCTTTAACAAAAGATAGATCAAAACCTGCTGTACCCATTGCTGGTAAGTATAGATTGGTAGATATCCCAATTTCTAATTGTATCAATTCTGATATCAAAAGAATGTATGTTTTAACACAGTTTAATTCTGCTTCTTTAAATACACATATTAAAAACACGTATCACTTTAGTTTTTTTAGTTCTGCTTTTGTAGATGTATTAGCGGCAGAACAGACCATACATAGTGATAAATGGTTTCAAGGAACTGCTGATGCCGTAAGGCAAAGTATGCACCATTTTTTACAAAATGATTTTGAATACGCGTTAATACTTTCTGGTGATCAACTGTATCAAATGGACTTTAATGATATGATTGAAAAACACAGAAGTAGTGGTGCAGAAATATCTATTGCCACGTATCCTGTGAATGCAAAAGACGCAACTTCCTTTGGTTTGTTAAAAACCAATAATGAAAATATAATTACTTCTTTTATTGAAAAACCAGCTCCTGAACTATTACCAAATTGGACCTCTGATGTGGGCGATGAAATGAAATCTCAAGGTAGAGATTATTTAGCCTCTATGGGTATCTATATTTTTAATAGAAATTTATTAGTTGACTTGATGAATAACCCTGACACGAATGATTTTGGAAAGGAAATTATACCACAAGCCATCGATAAGCATAAAACATTAAGTTACCAATATGAAGGTTATTGGGAAGATATTGGTAGCATAGATTCTTTTTTCGAGGCTAATTTAGGCTTAACAGATGATGTTCCTCAATTCAATTTATATGATGAAAAAGGAATTTATACCAGACCAAGAATTTTACCTACTTCAAAAATTTCTGGGACAATTTTAAATAAAGCGGTTATTGGTGATGGTTGTATCATTCATGCAGAAAAAATAGAAAGAGCTGTTATTGGAATTCGTTCTAGAATTGGTAAAAACTCATTAATTTCTAATACCTATATGATGGGTAATGATTCTTATGAATCTTTAGAAGATGTTAATAATAAAAAAATAGAGATCATGATGGGTATCGGAAAAAGATGCTACATTCATAATTGTATCGTTGATAAAAATTGTAGAATTGGAGATGATGTTAGAATTAATGGTGGGCCACATATCACTGATATAGAAACAGATACTTATATGGTTAAAGATGGTGTCGTGGTAATTAAAAAAGATGCCACCATACCCAAAGGAACCATAATAGGATAAAAACTCTTACTTTTTATTATATAAATCAATCTAATTTAATGCAAAATCAAAGTAGAATTGTCATAGAAAATATTGCTCCTCAATTAAATCAGGGAACAGTATCGATTAAGCGTGTTGTAGATGAAATTGTAAATATCACTGCAGATGTTTTGGTTGATGGCCATGATGTACTTCAAGCAAGTTTGTTATATAAACACGAATCAGAAAAATCTTGGTCTGAAAAAAGAATGTACCCTACTTCTAATGATGGATACATGGCTAGTTTTCAAACCCCGAAACAAGGTTTTTATTCTTACAAAATAGAAGGGTGGGTAGATTATGCTTTAAACTGGCAACATGGAATTGGACGTAAAATTGATGATTATCAGCATGTAAACTCAGAATTATTAGAAGGAGCAGAACTTTTATTTACGATGATAGATAACGTTCATCCAGAGGATAAAGAATACTTATTACACCTTATTTTTATTTTTAAAAATACAGAAAAGTACGATGAAGCTATCAAAGAAGCAACTTCAGAGAGTCTTACAAATATTCTTAAAAAAAATCCAGAGAAATTATTAACGCAAACATCTCAAGAATATCCTGTTTATGTAGACAGAAAAAAGGCAAGATTTTCTACTTGGTATGAATTTTTTCCGCGTTCAGCATCAGAACAAGAAGGTAAACATGGTACATTTAATGACTGTCATAAGTTGTTACCAAGGGTTGCCCAAATGGGATTTGACACTTTATACTTCCCTCCTATTCATCCTATTGGTGAAGTGAACCGAAAAGGTAAAAACAATACAACGGTAGCGCAAGATGGTGATGTTGGCTCAACTTGGGGAATTGGTTCTAAATATGGAGGTCATAAAGACATACATCCTGAATTAGGTTCTTTAGAAGATTTTAAACACTTAGTTGCAAAGGCAAAAGAACTAGGAATTGAAGTTGCTATGGATTACGCGTTGCAAGCAGCCCCAGATCATCCTTGGGTAAAAGAGCATCCAGATTGGTTTAAATGGAGACCCGATGGCACCGTGCAATACGCAGAAAATCCACCAAAAAAATACCAAGATATTCTTCCTATTTACTGGGAATCTGAGGATTACAAAAATCTTTGGCAAGAATGTTTAGATACTTTGTTATATTGGATTGATTGCGGAATTACTGTTTTTAGAGTTGATAATCCGCATACAAAACCTTACTATTTTTGGGGCTGGATCATCGCTGAAATAAAAAAACAACACCCAGATGTGTTATTTTTAGCAGAAGCATTTACAAGACCAAAAATAATGCAACAATTAGCAAAACAAGGATACACGCAATCTTATACTTATTTTACTTGGAGAGACTCAAAACATGAATTAATTGAATACATTAATGAGTTAACTCAAACCAATCAAAGAGAATATATGCGTCCTAATTTCTGGCCAAATACTCCAGATATTAATCCGTACCACTTACAAGGTGCCCCAGAAAGTAAATATTTACAGCGATATGCTTTGGCAGCAACCTTAAGTTCTAACATCGGAATTTATGGTCCTGTTTTTGAGCAAATGATCGATACACCGATTGCCGGAAAAGAGGAATACTATATGTCTGAGAAGTTCCAATTATGCCATTATGATTGGTTTAAAGAAAACAAAGTTACCTTTCTAATTTCTAGAATAAATCAAATTAGAAAAGAGAATGAATCGTTTCAACAAACAAATAACATTCAATTTTTAGAAACTGGTAATGAATCTTTAATGGCTTTCTATAAATGGAATGATGATAGAACTAACGAAACCTTGACCGTGATAAGTTTAGACGCTTACCACTCGCAGGCTGGCTCTGTTCAATTACCTCTAAACAATTTAAAAGTTCCTCACGGTCATAAAGTTGAAGTTGTAGACTTAATTACAAAAAATTCTTATCATTGGTTCCATGAATGGAATTATGTAGAGTTGCATGCCACTTTACCTTTTCATATTTTTAAAATCAATAAATAATGCCAAAAGAAACATTTACAAATTCTTTGTCTTCTATCTTTTCCTCCAAAAACGAATGGGAAAACCTGATAGAGGACAAAGAATTTGTTTCCGTTTTTTTATCAGAAGTTTTAGAAGATTATATTACAAGTCAGCGATGGTATGGTGGTAAATCTAGCAAATTAAAATACATTGAATTAAGTGAATATTTTAGAATACAGCAAGACAACGAAGTCTATTTTGGTCTTATTTTAGAAGTCAATTTTGAAGAAGCATTTTATCATCATTATTTTTTACCAATAGCTTTTGTTTCTGATATTCATGATCATAAAGAAGGTAGAATTCTTCCGTTACAACTTAAAAACCAAGATGGCTTTATTATAGATGCGATGCATTTGGAAGCTTTTAGAAAAGTTGTTTATAAAAGAATTAGCGCTGCTTTGCCTGTTGATAAAACACCTGTTCAATATCAGAAAACAGAAGGATTCAATTTTCCTGCTTATGAATCCTCAAGACTTATGGGCGTAGAACAGAGCAACACGTCCATTATTTATAACGATACTTTTATCTTAAAATTCTTTCGAAGAATCTATGCTGATAAAAACCCAGACTATGAAATGAGTCGTTTTTTATCAGATAAAAAAGATTTTAAAAACACCCCTCCTTATTTGGGGAGCATGAATATTATCGATTCTGACAATGTAAACATTACCATTGGTTTAATGCAAAAGCTAGTTCCTAATAATGGTGATGCCTGGGAGTACTTTTTAAAAGAGCTGCAAATAATATTTAAGGATATAGCGGTAAAAAACATTCACTTTTCTGAATTACCAGATATTACCCTCTTTGAACGGAGAAAAATATCAGAACTTCCTCCTCAAATTATAGATTGGATGGGGCTAAATTTAATTGAAAAAGTAAACCTCATAGCGAAAAGAACTGCAGAAATGCACATTGCCCTAGGCTCTGAATTTGAGGATACGGCCTTTACTCCTACTCGTTTTAATGGAGATTACGCAGTTTGGTTAAAAAACAGATTAACCTATCAATTTCAAAACAGATTAAATTTAATGGAAAATAATCTTCACAAATTAGAAGGATATTCTCTACAATTAGCCAAAGAATTTTTAGACAAAAAAAACGAAATTAGAAAGCGTTTGGTCAATTTTGACTGGACAAAACTAAAAGGAGAACGCATTAGAATTCATGGCGATTATCATTTAGGACAAATTTTAGTGCAAGATGATGATTTTTGTATTCTTGATTTTGAAGGAGAACCAGAAAGTACAATTAGAGATCGTAAAGTGAAACAACCACCATTAAAAGACGTTGCTGGTCTCTTTAGATCTTTTAATTATGCCATATACTCAACAATCTTTAGCAACGAAAAGGATGCTCTAAAAAGCAAAGAAGAACTTTTTGAATACGGAGAGTTATTATACAAATATATGGTTGCTATCTTTTTAGAAACGTATAGAGAAATTACACAAAAAGCCAATTTACACATTGGCTATACCAATGAAAGAATTTTTTTATTAAAATATTGCTTGTTAGAAAAAGCAATTTACGAGTTAGGCTACGAACTCAATTCAAGACCAAAATGGACAATTATTCCGTTAAAAGGTATTGTAAACATTATGAACTCATAAAACTATGGCACAAACAAAAGCACACAGTCTTTTTACAGAATTTGATATTAATTTATTTAAAGCTGGAAAACATTATCGATTATACGAAAAATTTGGATCCCATATTACAACAGTAGATGGAATTAAAGGAACCTATTTTGCGGTTTGGGCACCAAGTGCAAAATCCGTCTCTGTTATTGGAGATTTTAATTTTTGGTTAGAAGGAGAACATCACTTAAATGTGCGGTGGGATGGCAGTGGAATTTGGGAAGGATTTATTCCTGGAGTTGCAAAAGGTGCTATTTATAAATATAAAATTCACAGTTCTCATAGTAATATTCAAACCGAAAAATCAGATCCGTTTGCAAGAAGATGCGAACATCCACCAAAAACTGCCTCAGAAGTTTGGGAAGATGATTACCAATGGAAAGATAAAAAATGGATGAAAAACAGAAAGAAAAACAATGCATTAGATGCACCTTTTTCTGTATATGAAGTTCATTTAGGTTCGTGGAAAAAACAGATCGAAGAAAATAGATTTTTAAGCTATTATGAATTAGCAGATGAATTGGTGAACTATGTAGTCGACATGAATTTTACACACGTAGAATTTATGCCGATCATGGAGTATCCTTATGATCCAAGTTGGGGGTATCAGTTAACAGGATATTTTGCACCAACATCCCGTTTTGGATATCCTGATGAATTTAAATTTTTAGTTGATAAATTTCACGAAAAAGGAATTGGAGTTTTATTAGATTGGGTACCTTCTCATTTCCCTTCAGATGATCATGGATTAGGCTATTTTGATGGATCTCATTTATACGAACATCCTGACAGACGAAAAGGATATCATCAAGACTGGAAAAGTTTGATTTTCAATTACGGTAGAAATGAAATCAAAGCCTTTTTGATCAGTAATGCTATTTTTTGGTTAGATCAATACCATGCAGATGGTTTAAGAGTAGATGCAGTGGCCTCTATGTTATTTTTAGATTACTCTAGAGAGGAAGGAGAATGGGAACCGAATATGTTTGGTGGTAGAGAATATTTAGAAGCCATCGATTTTATAAAAGAAATGAATACAGCCGTTTATGAAGCTTTTCCTGATGTGCAAACGATTGCTGAAGAATCTACATCTTTCCCTAAAGTTTCCAGACCCATTTACGATGGAGGTTTAGGTTTCGGAATGAAATGGATGATGGGCTGGATGCATGACACTTTAGATTATTTTGCCAAAGAGCCTATATATAGAAAACACCATCAAAACGATTTAACATTTAGCTTAAATTATGCTTTTACAGAAAACTTTATGCTTCCTTTATCTCATGATGAAGTTGTATACGGTAAAAAATCTATGATAGAAAAAATGCCTGGAGATGAATGGCAAAAATTTGGAAACTTAAGGTTATTGTACAGTTTAATGTACACGCATCCAGGAACAAAATTATTATTTCAGGGAGGAGAATTCGGACAAACTTCTGAATGGGATTTTAATGGGAGTTTAGATTGGAGTTTGTTAGAGCATGATGTGCATAAAGGCGCACAAGCACTTGTAAGAGATTTAAATGCGCTATACAAAAATGAACCAGCATTGCATGAAAAACAATTTTCTTCTGAAGGTTTTGAGTGGATAGATCATGGAGATCATGAAAAATCTGTTTTATCTTACATTAGAAAAGGAGAAAACCTAAAAGACCATATCATTGTAATTTTAAACCTTACTCCTATTCCTAGAGAAAACTATAGAGTTGGATTGCCAAAAGCAGGCACGTTAAAAGAAATATTTAACAGCGATCTTAAAAAATATAATGGAACCGATCATTTTAAAAATAAAAAATTAGCCTCAGACAAAAAAGTCTGGAATCATAGAAAACACTCTATTGAACTTAACCTGCCACCTTTGGGAATGTTGGCCTTTAAATTCAAATAAAAAAAAAGTTCTCTTTTTAAATTATATACTTAAAAAGAGAACTTTTTCTTTATTTTTCATAACAAAATGCACCTTCATTTATGTTTTTTTAAATTCTAATTCTTCGCATAAAAATGAACCTAAAAATCAAATAATTATTCATAAATATTCAATATTTTTAACCCACTTATTAAGTTTAAAAGATCGTAAACATGTTTAAAAAATATATGTTTTTTACTTTTTTCGATTTTTGACAACTAAAAAACTAAACTATGATTGTTAATACAGAACTAGAACAAAAAGGAAACTTATTTCCTTCTGAAATAGTAGATTACAAAAAAGATGTAGATAAACTATATTTTACAACTAAAAATAATGTAATTCTGCAAGTTACCGTTGTAAGAGATAGTGTGATTAGATTTAGATATGCTACTTCAGGTAAATTTGAAAATGATTTTTCCTATGGAGTTACAATCCATGCCTCCAGAGGTTATAAATTTTTAGATGTAACCGAAGATAAAGCATACTATACCATAAAAACTTCAAAACTAATTTGTAGAGTAGAGAAATTAAGTTTACAGGTTAGCTTATATGATGCCTTAGATTTAAGATTAATAAATGAAGATGAAATTGGTTTTCATTGGGAAGAAAGTTACGAGTTTGGTGGCGATATTGTGAAGATGAGTAAAGTTTGTCAAAAAGCTGAAAGTTATTTCGGTTTGGGTGATAAACCTGTAGAGGTAAATCTAAAAGGGAAACGTTTTGAAAATTGGGCAACAGATTCTTATGCTTTTGGAAAAAACACGGACCCTATTTACAAAGCTATTCCCTTCTACACAGCTATTCAAGACAATAAAGCTTACGGAATATTTTTTGACAATACGTTTAAAACACATTTCGATTTTGCACATGAACGAAGAAATGTGACTAGTTTTTGGGCACAAGGTGGAGAAATGAATTATTATTTCATTTATGGTCCACAAATGGAAGATGTAGTTCGAAATTACACAGATTTAACTGGTAAACCTCATACTTTACCACCTTTATGGGCTTTAGGGTTTCATCAATGTAAATGGAGTTATTACCCAGAAAGTAACGTAAAAGAAATTACAAAGACCTTTAGAGATTTACAAATTCCTTGTGATGCTATTTATTTAGACATTGACTATATGGATGGTTTCCGATGTTTTACTTGGGACAAGAAGTACTTCCCAGATCCTAAAAGAATGGTAAAAGAACTAGAGGATGATGGTTTTAAAACAGTCGTTATTATAGATCCAGGAATTAAAATTGATTTAGAATACGACGTTTTTAAAGAAGGATTAGATAAAGATTATTTCTGTAAACGTGCAGATGGACCTTATATGAAAGGTAAAGTGTGGCCAGGGGAATGTTATTTTCCAGATTACACAAAACCAGAAGTTCGAGAATGGTGGTCTGGCTTATTCAAAGAATTAATAGAAGATATTGGTGTTAAAGGTGTTTGGAACGATATGAACGAACCTGCGGTAATGGACGTTCCTAACAAATCTTTTCCAGATGATGTTCGACATGATTATGACGGAAACCCTTGTTCGCACAGAAAAGCACATAATATTTACGGAACGCAAATGGCGCGCGCAACGTATCATGGTTTAAAGAAATATGCGTATCCGAAAAGACCATTTGTAATTACAAGATCTGCCTATTCTGGCGCACAGCGTTATACCTCTACTTGGATGGGAGACAATGTTGCCACTTGGGAGCATTTAGCAATTGCAAATAATCAAGCACAAAGAATGGCCATGTCTGGTTTTTCTTTTGCAGGATCTGATATTGGTGGATTTGCAGAACAACCCCAAGGAGAACTTTTTGCACGGTGGATTCAATTAGGAGTTTTTCATGCTTTTTGTAGAGTGCATTCCTCTGGAGATCATGGAGACCAAGAACCTTGGGTTTTTGGTGACGAAATCACAGATATTGTAAGAAAATTTGTTGAAATTAGATATCAACTTTTACCTTATTTATACACTGCTTTTTGGAATCATATTGAAAAAGGAACTCCAATATTAAAATCGTTGGTATTGTTTGATCAAGAAGATCCTCATACACACTATAGAAGTGATGAATTTATATATGGGGAACATATTTTAGTATGTCCTATTCAAGAACCAAATGCAAAAGGAAGAAGAATGTACATTCCTAGAGGTACTTGGTATAATTTCTGGACAGATGAAGTAGTACAAGGAGGAAAAGAAATGTGGGTAGATGCAGATTTAGATTCTATGCCAATTTTTATAAAAGAAGGCGCTGTGATACCTAAATATCCTGTTCAACAGTATGTTGGTGAAAAGAATTTTGATGAAGTTACTTTAGATGTTTATTACAAAGAAGGGAAAGAAAAATCTCAATTATATGATGATGCTCATGACGGGTATGATTATAGAAAAGGTAGATATAGTTTACGTAACTTCAAATTAACAGGTAAAAAAGACGATTTTATCTTACAACAGTACAAAGAAGGTACGTTTGATGCGGCTTATACTAAATTTAAGATTGTTTTACATAATTTACCTTTTACCATTACTTCTATTCAGATAGACAATGTAGAGGTAGAAATAAACCAATCTGAAACAAGTAAATCTCAATCTATTACTGTAGATAAGGGATTTACAGAGTTGCATTTATTTGGAAAACAAGAACTGCTAAAGAAAGCTTTTTAATTCAAAAAATAGAAAAGCGATGGATAGTCTTCTCACTATCGTAGCTTTTTTTGTTTCCTAAAATTACCGAAACAAAAAAAACCTCAAAATTAAATTTGAGGTTTTTTTTTGATTTAAAAGCGCATGAATTTAAATTCCGTCTGCTAGGGATTTTAATTTTTCAGTGTTTTCGGCAAACATTAATTCATCAATAATTTTTTGAATATCACCATTCATAATATTAGGCAAATCATATAAAGACAGCCCTATTCGATGATCTGTAACCCTACCTTGTGCATAATTATATGTTCTAATTTTTGCACTTCTATCACCAGAAGAAACCATAGAACCACGCTTTAGGGCGTCTTCTGCATTTTTCTTGGCTAATTCCATATCGTATAAACGAGATCGCAATACTTTAAAAGCCTTTTCTTTATTCTTATGCTGACTTTTCTGATCTTGACATTGAGCCACCAAACCTGTTGGAATGTGTGTAAGACGAACGGCAGAATACGTTGTGTTTACGGACTGACCACCTGGACCTGATGAACAGAAAAAATCGATTCTTACATCTTTCGGATTAATTTCTACGTCAAACTCTTCCGCTTCTGGAAAAACCATACAAGTAGCTGCTGATGTATGCACCCTACCTTGTGTTTCTGTTTGCGGAACTCTTTGCACACGATGAACACCAGCTTCAAATTTTAAAATTCCATAAACATCATTTCCAGTAACTTCAAACTGAATTTCTTTAAAACCACCATTGGTGCCTTCAGAATAATCTACCGTAGAAACTTTCCAGCCTTTACTTTCGCAATATTTAGAATACATTCTAAACAAATCTCCTGCAAAAATACTAGCTTCATCTCCACCTGTTCCAGCTCGTAATTCTACAACAGCATTTTTAGTATCTTCTGGGTCTTTTGGTATCAATAAAAATTTAATTTCATCTTCTAATTCAGGAATTCTAGTATTGGCTTCTTCTAATTGCATTTTCGCCATTTCTGTCATTTCCGCATCAGAACCATCAGCAATTATTTCTTTTGCTTCTTCTATATTGCCTGTTAATTCTCGGTATTCTTCCCCTTTTTTATTAACATCTCCTAAATCTTTATATTCCTTCATCAATTGCGCATAGCGCTTCTGATCCATGATAATTTCTGGCTGAATAATCAAATCAGAAACCTCATCATAACGCTGTTTTACAATTCTTAATTTATCTAACATCTTCTACTCTTTTCTTGGTGTGCGAATTTACAAATTTTATTCGTAATTATTTTTTATTTTCATTTAACTATATTTGATAAAAGTCTTTCTGAAATGAAAAAAATGCTTCTATTTGGATGTTTTATTTTGATGCTATCTTGTAATGAAAATAGCAACAAAACACAAAAACCCACTTTTTTGATTGGAGAATGGAAGCGATTGGATGATAAACCTGCTAACCAAACTTATGAAATATGGAACACTAATTTAGTTGGACTGGGTTATACGATAACAGGTGTAAAAAGATCTTTTCAAGAAACATTGGCAATTATTACGATTAAAGATACTTTGTATTTAGAAGTAAAAGGCATCAACGAACAACCAACACTTTTTAAATTTACAGAACAAACAGACACTTCTTTTGTTTGTGAAAATCCGCAAAATGAATTCCCGAAAAAAATAAAATATTACTTACAAAACAAGCAACTAAAAGCAATTGTTTCTAGTGATGATTTTAGAATTGATTTTGTATTTGATCGGATGAAATAAAATGAATATCAAATTAATAAACTGTTTTATCTTTTCTAAACATCTCTAAACTCTGCTGCAACCAAGTCTGATATTCCTCAATGCCCGCATACTGTTTTGCTGTATTTAATATTTCTAAATTAGAATTCATAGTAACATAATACGGTTGTGATGCTGTTTGAAAATTCAAATATTGAAAGGTTGACCATTTATCACCTATGGTTTTTATAGATTTTAAGTGATTTTTGTGTACTTTAATTTTAAACTGTTGCTCTTCTGGTAGTTCTTGACGATCATCTACATATAAAGAAATGAGTACGTAATTCTCTTTTAATAGTTGATATACTTTGGCATCAGTCCATACATTTTCTTCCATTTTTCGGCAGTTTACGCACGCCCATCCTGTGAAATCTAAAAGAATAGGTTTGTTGTTAGCTTTTGCAAAAGCCAAACCTTGATCAAAATCTTTGAAACAATCCAATCCTAAAGGACAATCTGATGTCTGCTGATACAAACTGTAAAAAGTAGGTGGAGGAAAACCAGCCAATAATTTTAAGTGAGAATTCTTTGTTAGTCCCGTTCCTAAGTATAGCACAAATGCAACGAGTAAAACAGCAAATGAAACTTTGGCAAAACTAAATTTCTTTTTACCATCGTGCGGAAAACGAATAAATCCGAAGAAATACAAGGCCATTAGTATAAAAATTACCATCCAAATTCCAATAAATACCTCGCGTTTTAAAATTCCCCAATGTGCCACTAAATCTGCATTTGATAAAAATTTAAAAGCCAACGCTAACTCAATAAAACCTAGTAAAACTTTTACGGTTGTTAACCATCCACCAGACTTTGGTAATGATTTTAATAAATTTGGAAACAAAGCAAAGAGTGCAAAAGGCAATGCTAAAGCCACTCCAAATCCGCTCATTCCTGCTGTTAATTGAAAAGCTCCTCCATCGCTAGTCAGGGAGCCTGCCAATAAAGAACCTAGAATTGGCCCTGTGCAAGAAAAAGAAACTAAAGCCAATGTTACCGCCATAAAAAATATACCAATCAAACCACCTGCACTCGAAGCTGAATCCATTTTATTGGACCAGGAATTTGGCAAAGTCAATTCATAATATCCAAAGAAAGAAAAAGCAAAAAAGATAAAAATGATGAAGAAAATAACATTCAACCAAATATTTGTAGAAATCGTGTTTAAAATTTCAGGATCTACTGAATCTAAAAAATGAAAAGGAACACTTAATCCTACATAAATAACTACGATAAAAACTCCGTATGAAATAGCATTTTTAATTCCTTTTGATTTTGTTCCTGACTGCTTTGTGAAAAATGATACGGTAAGCGGAATCATAGGAAAAACGCAAGGCGTGAGCAATGCTACCAAACCTCCTAAAAAACCTAACATAAAAATACTCCATAAATTACCATCAGAAGTCACTATTTCTGATCCGCTGTTTAACCGATCTTTATTTTTAAGATCTAAAAAAAGTTGATTGCTTAAAGCTGCACTGCGTTCATCAACACTTACATTTTCTAGTTTTACAAGACTGCCATCAAGCGCTAAAACAAAGTTTTCTTCTTTATTGAGGCAAACTTCTTTACAAACTTGATAATTTAGACGAACATGAACTTGATTTACCGAATCAGAAATTAATTTTATTCGTTGTGTAAATTGAACCTCCTCTAAAAAAAAAGTTTCTTGAACTTCAAATACTTCGTTAAAAGCGATCACCGTTTTACTTTCTTTGGCCTCCCCTATCAACTGGTAATTCCCCGTAGAATTTTCAAAAGTTAGCACCGAAGGTAAAGAGCCGTCTTCACTTGTAAATTGGGAAAAAACATGCCAATCACTCTCAATAAATCCTTTTAAAATAATATCATATTCAGTATCAGAAATCTTTTCAACTTTAGAGTCCCATTTAACGGGGTCTATTATTCCTTGTTGTGCATTCATTGAAAAAACAATAAGTGCTGTTAAAACTAAGAGGATTTTTTTCATAATAAGGTACGTTGTTCTTCGCACTAAAAAGAGGAACTCTTAGCACAATTTTAATTTAAAAAAATTAATTCATTAATCCATTACAAACTTAAAGCCAACATTCACAATACTAGCGCTAAAAGTTGAATTTCTATCGTATTTATAAAGCCTAAGATCTACACTTTTTAAACCCAATTTCCAGATATGTTTACTCGCAAAAATATCTGTATAT
>JBNMNV010000028.1:0-19385 GCA_051278125.1 Polaribacter sp.
GGTAAAATTTCTCCTATTGAGGGCATTGGACCTCAAAACCTACAAATAGAATCTTTAATAAACAAAATTAAAAAAGGCGAAACAAAAGAGCTTATTTTTGCGTTAAGTTCAACCATGGAAGGTGATACCACCAATTTTTATATTTACAAGCAAATAGAAAAATTTGATATTACAACCTCTACCATTGCACGAGGAATTTCGGTAGGTGATGAATTAGAATATGCAGATGAAATTACTTTGGGTAGAAGTATTGTAAATAGAATTCCTTTTGAACAGAGTATAAGAGGTTAAATAATTTTCACAAAAGTAGAGATAATCACTTGACCATTGGTATCAGCTTCCGTAAGGGTAAATTTAGTGTTGTTTTCAGAAAAAATAAATACTAAATCTCTTATTGTGCCATTGCTGCTTTCTACCCTATATTGAGAATTTCCAGAGAAAAACCAATTACTCACTATTTGCGGACTAGCGCTGCAAGTACCGCCTATGCTATTATAAAAAGTCTGTGTTAAAACACGATTAGCTTTAAAGGAAAAAACAGTTTGTTTTGTGCAGTCGGTGGCTGTTTCTTGTCCATCAATTATTTGCGATACTAAATTCCAATCCGCCACAACTTTGTCTGTCGATAATCCTAAATCATCGCTCGTGTTACAAGCGGATAAAAAAATAATGGTGAAAAGTAGTGTATATATTTTTTTCATAAAATAATATTTCAAAATTTGAAGCAAATATAATGTGCAAATCTTAAACTTTTATCGTTAAAATAGGTTTTAAAGCTTGATTAGATAAGTTTTTTGTAACGCTTGCAGAAAATAAATGCGACAACCCACTTCTATTGTTTGTTCCTATGGCAATTAAATCTGCATTAATTTCTTTAGCGAAATGTAAAATACCTTTTTCAACAGATAAATCATTGTAAATATTAATTGAAAATTTTGGCAAGTCAAAGTCTGCAATATAATTTTTTACTTTCTCTGTGGCTTCATGAGTGCTTTCAAAATTTAAAGCCGTGTTTATTTTTAATAAATGAATATTACTATTAAAATGATTTGCAAAATCTAAGAACTTTTTAAAAACTTCTTTATTCTCCTTAATTTTAAAGTTAGAAGCAAAAACTAATTCTTTCATTTTAAAATCATCGTTGTCCTTTTTTACCACAAGCACAGGTATTTTAGAAGACCTTACAACTTTTTCTGTATTTGAACCGATAAATATTTCTTCGAAAGTAGAGTGGCCTTTAGATCCCATCAGAATGATATCTGCACACATTTTATCAGCATACTTCAAAATACCCTCATAAGGGTTTTGTAATTTTATAGCATAGTGAACTTCAAGGTTTTCATTGAAAAAGTTTTCCTTAAATTCTTGCATGCGCTGTCTTATTTTTCTTAAAAATAAAATACTTTCTACAATGCTATAATTACCTACTTCGGCTCTGCCTGTAATTACTGATGGTAATTCTATCAAGTGCAGTAAGTAAATGGCGCCATTATATTTTTGAGCAAGATTGTTTGCCATTTTAGCAGCAAATTCAGATTTTTCTGAAAAATCAACTGGGACTAAAATTTTTTTCATCTACTTTAGATATTAACTTTATGAGGTCATTAGTTAGGAACATATAATTTTACTTTGATATATTTTTTCAGCTTTCACCATTCTTACGATCAAATTATTAAAAATGTTCTTTTTGCTTTTTGAGCGATTAATTCGATAACAAAACTCATCAAGATATCTTTCGATGTTAAAATCGCTTACTGATGAATAAGTAGTTTTTATCCATGATTTTACCTGATGAATCATAGTGTATAAAGCAATAAAATTCTTTCCTTGATTGCTTTCTATTTGAGTAATATTATGCTCTCTAATTAAAGGACGATAACCTCTCCAGTTGCCCGTGGTTATTTTTGCATTTTCATCAATGTGTTTATCAAATATGGTTTTTAATGCTTTAGCTGAATAATTATCAATTTAAAGAGAAAACATTCTTTTAATTTTACCCTTATCGGTTAATTCTATTGCAGTTACAGCCTTTTTCTTAACCGAAACTACGTTTCTCCTCTTAATATCAAACCTTTTTCCTTTCCTCCAATAACAAATTCATCTATTTTAAACCGATCACTAAACTCTAGAAAGGTTTTGCCCTTTATATAAATTCATAATACTCTTATTTTAAGGACTCCTAAGTTATGAAATTATCTACTGCCCTCAATTAACTTTATTAAGGAACACAAACTTAAGAAAATAATTGAATATATTTAAATTTGCTAAGTAATAAACATTTAGTATCTTTGCATAGAATTTGAGAGTAAATTGATAATTGAGGGGACTTAAAGTCCCCTCTTTCTATACTCAAATACTCAAAAGCAATTTTTTTGAGAATTTTGTAAGATTTTAAAATGGATCAAATTAAAGTAAAACAATTAGTTGACGAGGCTTTAGCAGAAAATAAATCATTGTTTTTAATTGATTTAGTAATCTCGGAAAACAATAAAGTTCAGATTACTGTAGATGGTGATAATGGAGTCCCTTTGAGCGAATGTATTCGGATAAGTAAAGCGGTTGACGCTAATTTTGATAGGGAAGAAGAAGATTTTTCACTAGTAGTTTCTACACCAGATATTTCGCATCCTTTAAAAATGAAGAGACAGTATGTTAAAAATATCAACAGAATTCTAAAGGTTAAAATAGCTGAAGAGGAATTAGAAGGTACTCTAGTAGAGGCAGCTGAGGACGAAATTGTATTAAGCTGGAAAGCTCGAGAACCAAAACCCATAGGAAAAGGGAAAGTTACTGTAGAGAAAACAGCAACAATAGCATACAAAGATATTAAAGAAGCCAAAGTGAAGATTGTATTTTAAGTAAAAGATGTAATGGAAAATATAGCGTTAATTGATTCGTTTTCAGAATTTAAAGATAATAAAAGTATAGACAGAGTTACACTAATGTCTATTTTAGAGGAAGTTTTTAGAGCTACCTTAAAACGTAAATTTGGTTCTGATGATAATTTTGATATTATTATCAATCCAGATAAAGGAGATTTAGAGATCTGGAGAAATAGAGTAGTGGTTGCAGATGGTTTTTCTGAAGATGATAATGAAGAGATTGAATTATCCGAAGCAAGATTAATTGAACCAGATTTTGAAATAGGTGAAGATGTATCTGAAGAAGTAAAGTTAATCGATTTAGGAAGAAGAGCTATTTTGGCATTGCGTCAAAACTTAATTTCTAAAATTTATGAGCACGATAGTACAAATATCTTTAAACATTTTAAAGATTTAGAAGGCGAATTATACACAGCAGAAGTGCATCATATTCGTCATAATGCTATTATTTTATTAGATGATGATGGTAATGAAATTGTCTTACCAAAGAGCGAACAAATTAGATCTGATTTCTTTAGAAAAGGAGATTCTGTTAGAGGTGTTATAAAAACTGTTGAGCTTCGAGGAAATAAACCAGCAATCATTTTATCTAGAACCTCACCAACATTTTTAAATAAATTATTTGAACAAGAAATTCCAGAGGTTTTTGATGGTTTAATTACGGTGGAAGGGGTTGCAAGAATTCCAGGTGAAAAAGCTAAAGTAGCGGTAGATTCTTATGATGATAGAATAGATCCTGTTGGAGCTTGTGTTGGTGTTAAAGGTTCAAGAATTCATGGAATTGTTCGTGAATTAGGAAATGAAAATATAGACGTCATCAATTATACCAAAAACGAACAACTATATATTGCAAGAGCATTGAGTCCCGCTAAGGTTACCTCAATGGAAATAAAGTTGTACGACGAAGAAAAAAATGGTAAAAAAGGACGTGTAAGCGTGTTATTAAAACCAGAAGAAGTTTCGAAAGCAATTGGTAGAGGCGGGGTTAATATCCGTTTGGCAAGTGAGTTAACTGGTTATGAAATAGACGTTCAAAGAGAAGGTTTAGAAGAAGAAGATGTAGAGTTAACAGAATTTATTGACGAAATTGAAGACTGGGTAATTACAGAGTTTAAAAAAATTGGTTTAGATACTGCAAGAAGTGTTCTAGAAACGAGTGTTGCAGAATTGGTAAAAAGAACTGATTTAGAAGAAGAAACAATTGTAGATGTTCAGAGAATTCTGAAAGAAGAATTTGAATAGTAATAATGCACAAAAGTGAAGTAAAAAGTATATTTTTACAATTATAAAGTTAAAAAGAATTTATGTCTGTAGGCAAAACAATGAGGCTTAATAAAGTATTAAGAGAGTTAAACATTTCTCTCGATAGAGCAGTAGAATATTTAGCAAAGAAAGGTCATGAAATAGAGGCAAGACCAACGACTAAAATTTCTGGTGATATCTATCAAGTTTTACAAGATGGCTTTGAAACAGATGCAAACAAGAAAGCTGCATCCAAAGAAGTTGGCGAAGAGAAACGAAAAGAGAAAGAAGCGATTCGTTTAGAAATTGAAGCTAAATTAGAGAAGAAAAGAGCGGAAGAAGAAGTTAAGAAAGAAGAAGTTCTTAAGGCAAAAGCAGATAAGTTAGAGTTTAAAACTGTTGGCAAAATAGATATTGACAACATTGGTAAAAAACCTGTTGACATTATTGTAAAAGAAGTTAAAGAAGAGCCAAAGCAAGAAGTTCAAGAAGTTCCAAAAGAATCTAAAGAAGTGGTTGTCGATGTGCCTAAAGTTGAGGAAACTATTAAGGTTGAAGAAGCTAAAACTGAAGAAACGCCTAAAGTTGTAGAAACTAAAGTATCAGAAACTAAGGTTCCGCAGGAAGTTGCTCAAGTGGTAGAGGCTCCAAAACTTAAAAAGACATTTTCAGAAATTGAAAAAGTAGCTTCTAGAGCAGTTACCAAATCAGATTCTAAAAAGGATGATAAAAAAGTAGAAGCGAAACCAGAAGAGGTTACTGCAGAAAATGCAGAAGCTATTAAAACGCAATACAAAAAGTTAAATGGACCTAATTTTACAGGTAAGAAAATTGATTTAAAACAATTTGAAAGACCTAAAAAGAAAAAACCAGAAGTTAAAAAGACCACAAGTTCAGATGCTAAAAAGAAACGCAAGCGTATTAGCAAACCTGGAGCAACTGGCGGAGTAGGAAGACCAACAGGAAATAGAGCGGCAGGAACAAGAAGTCCTGGAACAAGAGGCCCTGTGACAAGAAGTCCTGGTTTCAGAGGAGCAAGAGGAAGTACTAGAGCTTCTCCAGTTAAAAAAGAAGAACCAACAGAAGCAGAAATCCAGAAGCAAGTAAGAGAAACTCTTGAAAAGCTTCAAGGAAAATCTTCTAGAGGCAAAGGTGCAAAATATCGTAGAAATAAAAGAGATGCTCGTAAGGAGCAAACAGAAGCAGAACAAGAAGCACAAGCTTTAGACAGCAAAATTTTAAAGGTAACTGAATTTGTTACAGTAAGTGAAGTTGCTACGATGATGGATGTTCCTGTAACAAATATTATTTCGGCATGTATGTCATTAGGAATGATGGTTACAATGAATCAGCGTTTAGATGCTGAAACATTAGTTATTGTTGCAGAGGAATTTAATCATAAGGTAGAATTTGTAGGCGCTGAGGTAGAAGAATCTATTGAAGAATTTGAAGATAAACCAGAAGATTTAATTGTACGAGCGCCAATTATTACAGTAATGGGTCACGTAGATCATGGAAAAACTTCTTTATTAGATTATATTAGGAAAGCAAATGTTATTGAAGGAGAAAGTGGAGGTATTACCCAACATATTGGAGCATATTCAGTAAAAGTTGGCGATCAAAAAATAGCATTTTTAGATACACCAGGTCACGAGGCTTTTACAGCAATGAGAGCGCGTGGAGCACAGGTAACAGATTTAGTAATTATTGTAGTGGCAGCAGATGATGATGTAATGCCACAAACAAAAGAGGCAATTTCTCATGCGCAGGCTGCAGGAGTTCCGATTATATTTGCAATTAATAAGATTGATAAACCAAATGCTAATCCGGATAATGTGAAAACACAATTATCTCAAATGAATTTGTTGATCGAAGAATGGGGTGGAAACATTCAATCTCAAGATATTTCGGCAAAAACAGGAGAAGGTGTTTCTGAATTGTTAGAAAAAGTACTTTTAGAAGCAGAGGTTTTAGAATTAAAATCAAACCCTAATAAAAATGCAGTAGGTGCTGTTGTAGAAGCTTTACTTGATAAAGGTAGAGGATATGTTTCTACAATATTAGTGCAAGCAGGAACTTTAAAAATTGGAGATTACTTGTTAGCAGGTAAGCACAGTGGTAAAATAAGAGCGATGTTTGATGATCAAGGACAGAACTTAAAAGAAGCTGGACCATCAACTCCGGTATCTGTTTTAGGTTTAGATGGTGCTCCTCAAGCAGGAGACAAGTTTAATGTTTTTGATGATGAAAGGGAAGCAAAACAAATAGCATCTAAACGTTCTCAATTACAACGTGAGCAGTCTGTAAGAACACAAAAAACCTTAACACTTGCAGAAATCGGAAGACGTATTGCACTGGGAGATTTCAAAGAGTTAAATATTATTTTAAAAGGAGATGTAGATGGTTCTGTAGAAGCATTAACAAATTCTTTCCAGAAATTATCGACAGAAGAAATTCAAGTAAATATTTTACATAAAGGTGTTGGAGCTATTACAGAAAGTGATGTCTTATTAGCAACAGCTTCAGATGCAATTATTGTTGGGTTTAATGTTCGTCCGCAAGGAAATGCTAGAACAATAGCAGATAAAGAAGAAGTTGATATCAGAACATATTCTATTATTTATGATGCAATTAATGACTTGAAAGACGCCATGGAAGGAATGTTATCTCCTGAAATGAAAGAAGAAGTTACAGGTAATGTAGAGATTAGAGAAGTTTATAAAATTTCTAAAGTTGGTAACATTGCAGGTTGTATGGTAATGTCTGGTAAAATATTTAGAGATTCTAAAATTAGAATTATTAGAGATGGAATTGTAGTTCATGACGGAGTTTTAACATCATTAAAACGATTTAAAGATGATGTTAAAGAAGTTGCAAAAGGATATGATTGTGGACTTCAACTTAAGAATTACAATGACATTGAAGAAGGTGATGTTATTGAGGCTTATAAAGAAGTTGCAGTTAAAAAGAGGTTAAAGTAAAATTTAATTTTAGTAGTATAAAAAACTCCAAAACAATATATTGTTTTGGAGTTTTGATTTTTAGAAATTAGATCTATTTCAATGTGAATTAACATCATTTTATACGAGTAATTTTAAATGATAAATGTTGTTATTTCCTGAGTAACTAAAAGTTTCCTTTTTTATAGTTTGGTTTTGTGCTGTCTTTAGGGATTCATGTAATGTTGTTCCAGTATTCATGGGAAGGCAATAGTTCTCTTTGGTATAGGCCGTTGCACCCATCGCTATCTATAGATATTTGTGCTACTAATTTTCCAAATCGATTAAAGATACTCATACTTGTGTTTGCATAAAAGGTTTTATTAGCTCCTTTTACAATCCAAAAATTATTTTCACCATCCCTATTTGGTGTAAAGAATTTAGTAAACTGAATGACAGCCACTACTAAGATTGTATATGGACACATCCATTTTATCATGGGTCATTCGTAAAAGTTACTACGGTAGTATTTTCTGATGCTATCACAGAAATAAAATTCAAAATAATTAGGTTGTGAATTTTCATTTATAAACATTCCTGCTCTAAATGTGCTGCCCAATGCAGATGCTGCTTAACTCTCTAACGCTCCGGCTTGTTCTCCATTGTCTTCTAAAACTCGAACAAATTCCGAAGGAATTTTCCAAATAGGTACTTGCCAAAAATTAATTATACAGGTCTTTGTTAGCAGCAGTTATTTTTTATCAGTTCCAAATTTAAGTTGGCTCTTATATTCTTTATTGTCAAAATAACCTTTTGATTCTTGGATTAATCCATCATTTAATGTCCACTCCTCAAATCCGCTAATGTTTACTTTATTTCCAGTGCCGTTGAGCCCATTATTTGTTCTAGTCAGAGTCCAATAGAATCTTGTTTTCTCTGATTTATTAACTAGACTATACATTGAAACAACCATATCCGGAAAAGCATCCATAAATCCTTTTGCGACATTTGCTATCGCTTCAGTTCCTATTGCTGACGAGCCATCATTTATCTGTAGAACGCCATCTTCAGAGAAAAAGGATGAGACGAAATTTGGTCTTTGACTTCACCACACTTGTGCATAACTCTTGGCAAAAACCTCCAAATAAAATTTTTTAAACTCTTCTGGCAAGGGTGTATTTGTGAATGAGATGTTAATGAATTTCCATTCTCCATCTTCCTTGATTAGGGTAAAATTGTCGATGTTATTTATCCGAGGAACACCATATGAATGTAGGGTAGCATCAGCCCAAACAATAGCAATTTGCTCTTTATTTATAAGGATTTTGTATTCATTCACGGGTTCGTAAAAGGGTTTCCGTTCTCGGTTTTTTTGTAATTCAAAATATTCGCCAATTGTGATAACGGAATTTTTCGAGACTCCATCTCGAATTATTGCACTTGCCAGGTTTGCTTTGTCTGAAATTATGGAATCTAACGCCTGAAAGTCAGAATTACCTATAAGCATCAATAATTTTTCTACAATGGCTTTTATTTCTTGTTCCTCTGGATTCAGTATTTTTTCTTCTTCAACAAACTTTTCAGTTGGTTTAGTTCTGTCTTTAATTGACTCACAACTAATAAATAAGCTGGAAAGTACTGCTAGAGATACTATTACATTTCTCAATGTTCTTTTCATAATTGAGTTTTTTAAATGCTGCCAACAGAGATTATAAATGCTAGTTAGTCAACACTTTCATTCCTGTAAATTACGAAAGAACTCGCAAAATTTTAATTTTAATAACTCAATTTACCAAATTAACTCTTTATTCCTGAAAACATTGAAAGCCCGCCAGTATATTTTTCTATTGTATGTTTAAAATTAGTTTTAAAACAGATTATAAATCTCTTTTTAATAAGAGTCTGTAGGATAGGTAGATAAATGTAAAAGTCCAAAAACAAACGATTAAGATTGATGTAAACTCAACAGTATAACTTTTTGTAAATATTTCACCCATTGTGTTGGCTGCAGATCTAACGGCACCAAGTCTCGAAAAAGGTTCTTTAATTAAATTGGCCATGGATTCTAAAGGCAAAAATTGCATAATAGCATCAACAGTTTCGCTTGTCTTTTCAGCACTTCGAAATTGCCAATATAAGAAACCTCTAAAGATATTTTCTAAAATCAACCAAACAACCATAGCACCAATTGCAAAAGCCGAACGCTTTACAAGAATACCTAAAAACAAGCCAAAAGAAAAGAAACCCACTAATTTTATGAAGAATGCTAATAAATATTCTAAATCAGAAATTATGATTGCAAATTCATTATAATCAGAATATACCAAACCTAAAACAAAAGAAACTATAAATACAAAAATGGTTGAAATAAAGGCAAAAGCGATTACTGTATAAAATTTAGAGAGTATAAATTCTTTTTTACTTAAACCATCAATTAAATTTTGTTTTAAAGTCTTGTAACTATATTCGTTAGACATCATAGAGACAATTACCAGCAATAAAAAGAATTTTAAAATGGAAGCTACGTAGGTGTTAAAATGCCATATATAAGGAAAATTAAAGATTCCTGCGTCTGCTAAATGTAGTTTAAAATTACCAAACTCGAACTTTATAGAGGCTATTAAGGCGATGGAAGTAAGCAGACCAAAATAGATAATAGTGAGTATTTTACTCGCTTTATTATATTTTAATTTATGAAATTCTATAGTAAGTAGTCTTAACATGACTTGCGGGTTTAGTTGATTATTTGTTGTTGGTTAAATCTAAAAATTGTTGCTCTAAACTAGGCTTACGCTTTACCAAATGCGATAAAACAATACTATTTTCAAACAAATAGGTATTAATTTCTGTGGATGAAATTTCACAATTTAAAGTCGCAATAATGGTTTCATGGTCTTTTGTAATTTTACCAATAGCAGGATGGTTTTCTAGAAGGGTAATCAACTCTTTTTCTTGTGTCGCTACTTTTAATTCTAATAAACCATTAGAAGCCGTCATTTCATCAACGCGACCAGCATATAATTTAATTCCTTTTCTGATGACTACAACATGAGAACACACTTTTTCAACTTCATCTAGAAGGTGAGATGCTAATAAAATGGTTGTACCATTTGCAGCAATTTCTATAATAATTTGTCTTATTTCATGAATTCCTTGTGGATCTAAACCATTGGTGGGTTCATCTAAAATTAAAATTTCAGGGTCATTTAATAATGCAGAAGCAATAGCCAAACGTTGTTTCATTCCTAAAGAAAAAGTGCTAAACTTGCTATCTTTTCTATCAAATAGATTTACGGTTGCTAATTTTTTGTCAATTTTTTCTGTGGATATACCCTTTATTTTACAAATTAAAGCTAAATTTTGAGTAGCTGTCATGTAAGGGTAAAAGTTGGGGCGCTCTATAATGGCACCAACTTTCTTTAAAGCTTCATGTGTAGATAGTTTGCCGTTAAACCAAGAGAACTCGCCTGAAGTTCTATTTACAACATTTAAAATAATACCTAAAGTAGTCGATTTTCCAGAGCCATTTGGACCTAAAATTCCATAAACATTTCCTTTTTGAATGTCAAAAGAAAGATTGTTTACTGCATGCACAGCTCCGTATTTTTTATCGAGATTTTTGAGAGATAAGATAGTTTCCAAAGAAATTGATTTAGTCGGTTATAATAAATAAGACGTCTAAAATACAATTTTGTTACTTAAAATTTTTTAATTTAAAAATAAGTACTGAAATAAACACAAGTTTAAGCAATTTTATTAATATTCATTATAGTCAAAATCATCAAAATGACCAAATTCGTCATCAATATCACCTTCATCAACAAAACCATCATCTACCTCATCGGCAACAAATTCTTTTTCAGGAGCTTCGGCAGGAATATCTCCAACAACCAAAATTGTTTGTGGCAAATCTTCTCTTTTTTCTGCCGATATTTCTACCAAATCTACATAAAAGGTCCACATTTTTAAAAAATCATATACGTAAATAAGTTTGCTGTTTTCTTCAGGTAGCGTATCTGCCAGCATGCAAGACTGCATAGAAATGTCATCACCAGCTTCCGCCATATTAAATAGAGGTATTTCTTCACCTTGATTCCATTCGTCATCCGTTCTATAAAAAGAAGCCATTTCTTGCCCTGCAAAACCAAAAGACGATGCAATTGCAGTATGTAAACTTTCTAAATTAATGTTGTCATCAACTAAAACAGTTCTAATTACATCTTCTTTAGAATCTAAAATAACGCGTATTTTGTACATAAAATCATTAAATTTAGGATTACAAAAATACAATAAATTATACGTATTTTTACCCTTTAAACTTTACTTTAATGGACAAACAAAAAACCCTAATTGCTTTAAATAATTTAAATAAAAATACCCTTATGGAAACTTTAGAGATAGAGTTTGTAGATGTAGGAGAAAATTTTGTAACTGCAAAAATGCCAGTAAACTCAAAGGTTTATCAACCTTACGGAATTTTACATGGAGGTGCAACTGCTGCTTTAGCAGAAACTGTTGGTAGCTGTGCATCTGCTCTTTTTGTAGATACAAAAACAAAAATTATTAAAGGAATTGAGTTGAGCATCAATCATTTAAAAAGTAAAAAAGAGGGTGTTGTTTTCGGAATTGCTAAACCGATTCATAAAGGAAGAACAACACATTTATGGGAAATTAGAATTGTGGATGAAGATGATCAATTAATTTCCATTTGTAAATTGACGAATATCGTTTTAGATAAAAAATAGATTGAAAATTTTTAATAAAATAACAACATATTATCATAAAGAATTGCCTTTTGTAGTGTATCGAAAACCGAATGAAAACACTATTAACGGTTTTTTTATGCAGGATGATGAACTTTTATTTACTGATAATTTTTCTGAATCAGGGTTTGTTTTTGCACCATTTGATGCTCATGAGAAATCAATTTTATTTCCTCTAAAAAAGTCAGAATTTATAGCGCAACAAATTTCTTTCCAATCCATTATTTCTGTTGAAAAGAAGTTTTTAGTTGATGAGGTTTCAAGGGATTATCACATTCAATTAGTTGAAAAAGCAATCGATGAAATCAATACAACCGATTTAAAAAAAGTAGTGATTTCTAGAAAAGAAGAAATTCATATTTCTGATTTTAATATTTTGGAAGTGTATCAAAAATTATTAGAAAATTATAAAAATGCTTTTGTGTATATTTGGTTTCATCCAAAAGTTGGTTTGTGGTTAGGGGCAACACCAGAAACCCTTTTACAAATAGAGAATTCAGTTTTTAAAACAATGTCTTTAGCAGGAACGCAAGTGTATCAGGGAGCTTCTGAAATAGAGTCTGCACAACTAAAAAATGTTGTTTGGAAAAATAAGGAGCTAGATGAACAGCAGTTGGTCACCGATTTTATAAAAGAGCAGGTAAAAGACATTTCTATGAATTTGAAAATTGATAAAACAAAAACTATGCAAGCAGGGAATTTGTTGCACTTAAAAACAAAAGTATCGGGAAATTTAGATAAAAAATCAACCTTAAAAGAATTGATTAGAGCTTTGCACCCAACACCAGCAGTTTGTGGTTTGCCAAGAAATAATGCTAAAAAATTCATTTTAGAAAACGAAAATTACAATCGTAGTTTTTACACAGGTTTTCTCGGAGAAGTACAGATGTATCATGAAAATATACAGCGTAAAAACTCTTCGCTATTTGTGAATTTACGTTGTATGGAAATTCAAAATAACAGTGCTTTTGTGTATGTTGGTGGCGGAATTACAAAAGATAGTGATGCTGCGAGAGAGTGGGAGGAAACAGTTTCTAAAAGTAAAATAATGAAAAAAGTTTTATAATACCATTTTAGACAGATAATGCCGCAATAAATCGTTTCTTTTCCGCTTACTTTTTATTAAAAAAATGACCGTATCGAAAACTGCTCTAATTCTTTTTTAATTTTAATGAATAAAAAAATAATTCAATTTATTTACATGGCATCATAAACCTAAATTGTTGTAAAATATAAAAACCGTAAACAGAAGTTTACGGTTTTCTAGTAAATGTGTAAATTGAATTAATCGTATTTAAAAAGTCTTTTATCTGCATACAAACTAGTCATAAAAGAGTTTTTCACTGCGCAAACAAGCAACCAATGAGAAAATGATCTTAGACTTTTAAATGTCGTCAAAAGAAACATCCGTAAAACTTTGTACCGGCGTTGTTTCTCCAGTGTTTTCTTCTTTCTTAAAATCTTTTTGATGACGCTCGCTAATTACTTCGTCTCCTTTTTCAGTAACTATATAATCAGTAGCTTTTTGCAACATTTCATGAAAATCTGCAAAATCTTCCTTGTATAAATATATCTTGTGTTTTTGATAATGGAACGTGCCATCATCATGTGTAAACTTTTTACTTTCTGTAACCGTTAAATAATAATCATCTGCTTTTGTAGCTCTTACATCAAAAAAATAAGTTCTTCTTCCTGCTCTTAATACCTGTGAAAAAATTTCTTCTTGTTCAACTCTCTCTGCCATAATCTTTTTGAATAATTGTTTATTGTTATACTTACAAATCTAATAAAATATTTTATGTAGCAACGATAAAGATTAATTTTCTTTTTCTAAAAGTTGCTGTTCATATAATTTTTTATAATATCCTTCTTGGGTTATAAGTTGATTGTGAGTTCCTTGTTGTATAATTTTACCATCATCTAAAATAATAATTTTATCAGCATTTTTTGCGGATGAAACTCTGTGACTAATAATAAACGTGGTTTTGTCTTTAGATACTTTTTCTAAATTTGAGAGTATTTTTTCTTCTGTTTCTGTATCAACGGCAGACAAACAATCATCAAAAATTAAAATTTTAGGATTTTTTATAATAGCTCTAGCAATAGAAACGCGCTGTTTTTGTCCACCGGAAAGTGTTACGCCACGCTCGCCTAGAATCGTTTTATAGCCGTTCTTAAAGGCAGCGATATTGTCATGTACAACCGCATTTTTTGCCGCGTTTATAATTTCTTCTTCGGTAGCTTCTTCTTTTCCGAATTTAATATTGTTACCAATGCTATCAGAAAATAAGAACGGATCTTGAGGAACAAAACCAATTTGGCTTCTAACATCATTTAAATTTGCTTCTTGAATAGGAGTGTCATCTAGAAAAATGGTGCCTTTTGTGGTGTCATACAATCTAGAAATTAGTTCAATAATAGTTGATTTTCCTGAACCAGTATTTCCTAAAATAGCCAAAGTTTCGCCATGTTTTACAGAGAAAGTAATATTCTTTAAAGCTGTAATATTGGTATCATCATATGTAAAAGTTACATTTTTAAAAGTAACATTACCCTGTATTTTGGTGGTTGATAAATTTTTGTTTTTAATTTCTGGAACCTGATTTAAAAATTCATTTATTCTTGCTTGTGATGCTTCTGCTTGCTGCACCATAGAAGTTACCCAGCCTACCACGGCTACTGGCCAAGTTAAAATGTTTACATATAGTATAAACTCTATGATGACCCCAGCTTTAATTTCTCCGTTTATATATTGATTTCCACCAACATAAATAACAATTAGGTTACTAATTCCGATGAGTAAAAGCATCAAAGGGAAAAAAAGTGCATTTGCTTTTTGTAAATCGATGTTTTTTCTCATGCTTTCATCAGAAATAATATCAAAATCTTTAATGATTAAGCTTTCAATTCCGTAGGATTTAACAACATTTATCCCTGAAAAAAACTCTTGATTAAAGGTGGTTAATTTTGATAAATATTCTTGAACAATGGTACTCCTTTTATGAATAACCTTGCTTAAAGCAAATATGGAAATAGACAATAACGGAAAAGGAATTAGAGTGTATAAAGTTAATTTTAAATCTACTCTAGCCATTTGAGAGAACCCTACAACAAAAAGCACTATCATATTCATGGTATACATAATGGCAGGGCCAACATACATTCTTACTTTAGAAACATCTTCACTAATTCTATTCATTAAATCACCCGTTCTATTCTTTTTATAAAAGTTCAGTGATAATTTTTGGTATTGTTGATAAATTTCATTCTTTAAATCGAACTCAATTAATCTTGAAGTAACAATAATGGTTTGACGCATTAAAAAAGTAAGAAACCCGCCCAATAAAGCAACTCCGATAATAATGAGTACATTTATTAAAAGTTCATGTTTTACTGCAGCTATATCGGTTACTTTATTACTTAAATATTCTTCGATAATATTAAAAGAATCTCCAATGATTTTAGGCACTTGGAGTGCTAATAGTTTGGATATGATTGTTATGAACAAACCTATTAAAATTCGCCATTTGTATTTAGAGAAATATTTATTTAAATATTGTAATGCTTTCAAAGAAAAGTGGGATTAAAAATAATCTACGAATATACGAGTTTCAGGAAGATATTTTTTCTTAAAAAAGAATTAAAAAAGAATTAAAAAAGTAATGATGAGAAACTAAATTAATACTATTTTTGCCGAGCAAGTAAAAGCAAATTTTATAAGTTCTTATTATGATTAACAGAAGACATATTCGAGTTAAAGTAATGCAATCTGTATATGCCATGCAGCAATCTCATAATGATGATATTATTAGAGAAGAGAAGTTTTTGAAACATAGCATTTTAAAAATGTTCGATTTATATGTTTTAAATATTCAACTACTCGTTGAAGTACAAAAACTAGCAGCTAAAAAAATAGCACTTTCCAAAAAGAAAATTCTTGCGACTCAAGAAGAATTAAAGCCTAATACAAAATTTATTGATAATAAATTAATCAATACAATTTCAGAAAGTATTAGTTTAGAAAGTTATTTAGAAATGAATAATTTAAAAAACTGGGAACAAGAAAAAGAATATGTAAGAATCATCTTTGAAGAACTTCAAAAAAGTGATTTGTATAAAAAATACATAAAGACTTCAGAAGATTCTTTTAAAGTTGATCAGGCTTTTGTGATTGATTTTTTCAAAGAAATTATTGCGCCAAATGAAAAGTTAGCTGATTATTATGAGGATACCATGATTTCTTGGGTTGATGATATCCCTTTTGTAAATACTTGGGTTGCAAGATCGTTAAATAAACAAAAGAAGAACACAACTTTTACATTAGGTGTTTTGTATAAGGATGCGGATGATGAGCAATTTGTGTCTGATCTTTTTAGAAAAACGGTTTTAAAAGAGAAAAGCTACGAGCAAGATATTACCGATAAAACGCCTAATTGGGAAACCGATAGAATTGCAGATATCGATATGATTCTCATTAAAATGGCAATGACTGAATTCATTAATTTTCCGTCAATACCAACAAGAGTTACTATTAATGAGTATATTGAGATTTCTAAAGATTACTCTACAACCAAGAGTAGTTATTTTATAAACGGGGTTTTAGATAAAATTTCGAAAGAATTTACAAAAGAAAAAAGAATTGTTAAAATAGGTAGAGGTTTATTGTAACGATATTGTTAGAATGCGATTTATTTATTATTTTTACACAAATTTAATATCATGAAAAAAACATTAAGCTTATTTGCCTTTGTGATTTCTTCAAGCTTATTTATTGCTTGCGGAAACGGAACAGGTAGCGCTACTTCAAAAATTAACAAAGACAATTTAGAAACGGCAAAATCTAGAGATGTGGAAATTAAAAATGGTGCAGCTTCTATTACTTTTGAAAGTACCGAATATGATTTTGGAACTGTAAATGAAGGCGATATCGTTGAAACTACTTTTAAATTAACCAACTCTGGTAAAACCGATTTAGTAATTACAGATGCTAAAGTAACTTGTGGTTGTACAGTACCTGTTTGGCCTAAAAAACCAATTAAACCAGGCCAAACTGAAGACGTTAAAGTAAAGTTTAACACCAATGGAAAACAGAATAGACAGCAAAAAAATATCACTTTAATCACTAATACAGCAACCGGGAGAGAAATTTTAACTCTTAAAGGTATGGTAACGCCAAAAGCAAAATAACAATATGTTTTTAACAATAGTATTACAAATAGATTCCGGAAGTTTAATGTCATTTTTGCCTTTTATAGCAATGATTGGGGTTTTATATTTCTTTATGATAAGGCCACAAATGAACCGTCAGAAAAAAGAAAAAGTATTTCAAACGGAAATTAAAAAAGGAGCAAAAGTGGTTACCTCTAGTGGTATTCACGGAAAAATTGTAGAAATTAATACAACTGATAATACAGTTACTATAGAAACAGGCGCTGGAAAAATTAAGTTTGAACGTTCGGCTATTTCAATGGAGTTGAGTAAGAAGTATTTAACACCCGAAGCAAAGTAATTATTATTATTATAAAATAAATATGTGAGCTTTTTCTTTTTTAAGACAAAGCTCATTTTTTTGTTTATTAGCTTTTCAGTAGCTTGCACTAAAATTTAACTTCTTGGCAGCAAAATCAAAGAAAATACCAAAAACATTCATAAGTTTTTTAATCATCTCTTTTTTTATTTGGTTATTGATTACATTTTCTAAAGAATATGTTACTGTGGTTACCTATGCTGTAAGTTATAAAAATATACCTCAAAATAAACTTTTACAAGAAACACCAGTATCAGCAATAGATATTTCTATAAAAGCTTCAGGATTTAAAATTTTAAGAACTAATTTTAAGAATAAAATTATACAGTTAGAAGCTTCTGATTTACAAAAAAAGAAGGCTGAAAACTTTTATCTTTTGCCGAGAAATCAGACTAAGAAAATTCAAAAACAACTATTATCAGGAGTTGTTTTGCAAGAGATCATTAAAGATACTATTTATTTAAATTTAGGGGTATTAAGTTCTAAGAAAGTAGTAATAAAACCAAATTTAGAAATTAATTATCATATTGGTTATGATCTTTTAGAAGAGATATCTGTAAAGCCAGATTCTATTGTTGTTTCTGGTTCTAAAGCTCAACTTCAAAAAATCAATTACCTTAATTTAAATAAATTATCTTTAAATGATGTAAAAACTGATTTTAGTAAGCAGGTGACCATTATAAACCCTGAAGCACAGAATAGTTTAAATTTCAACATATTGAAAGTTGAAATTTCCGGTAAAGTAGATAAATTTACAGAAGGAGTTTTACAAATTCCGTTTACAATTAAAAATTTACCAGAGAACACTAGTTTAACAATTCTTACAGAAAATGTAGAGATCGTTTTTATCGTTGCATTATCTAATTTTGCTAAAGTTTCTGAGGCTTCTTTTAAAGTGGAGTGTGACTTTGCTATTTCTGAAGGGAATAATTTAGGATATTTAATACCTAAAGTGATTGCAAAACCAAATTTTATCAAAAGTTTTAAAATTGTACCTGCTAAAATAGATTTTTTAATTCAAAAATAAATGATGATTGTTGGTTTAACAGGAGGTATCGGAAGTGGTAAAACTACGGTTGCTAAATTCTTTTCTGAGTTTGATAACGTGGCTATTTATACTGCTGATTTTGAAGCTAAAAAATTAATGAACTCATCAAAAATTATTAAAGACAAATTAATCAAAGAATTTGGTGAATTGGCTTTTATAAATGATGCTTTAAATAGAAAATATATAGCAGAAATAGTTTTTAAAGACCAAGAAAAATTAGCGAAACTAAATGCGATTACACATCCGGAAGTTAAAAAACATTTTGAAAAATTTGTGAAAATTAATAATAATAAGAAGTATATTATTTACGAAAATGCTATTTTATTTGAAACTAAAAGTAATGCACTGTGCGATGTTATTATTACGGTTTTTGCGGATATAAATACTAAAATTCAAAGAGTTATTGCTCGAGATTCATCAACGAAAAAAGAGGTTTTAAATAGGATGAAAAATCAATGGCAAGACGGTAAAAAAATACTGCAATCTAACTATATAATTTGCAATGAAAGCCTTGATGAAACTCGAAATCAGGTTCGTGAAATTCATAATATTTTAACAGGAAAAGCTCCGATATTTTAAATATACTGAAGATTTTTGTTAAATAACTCTTAAATTTATTCTTTTTTTGTTAATCTACGTTAAAAACAAGAATTCCAATTTTTTAATAACTTAACTTTGATTTATGGGCAAAAAAATGTTTGTTCTTATTGTTGGTTTAATGAGTATTTCCTTGATCGGAATTATATCAGTACAGCTCTATTGGATTAACAATGCAGTAGAGAGTAAAAAAGAACAATTTAAGAATGATGTACAAAAATCTTTGGGGAGGGTTATTGAAAGAATCAATGAAAATAAAGACCAACAAATTGAAAACGTAATTCAAGGTATCTTATCGAGAGAAACATTAGCAGATAATGCAGAACTTAAAAATTATTTGTTTCAACAAATTGATACCACTAACAATAGAAAAATCACCTATGGAAC
>JBNMNV010000029.1:0-19377 GCA_051278125.1 Polaribacter sp.
AATTAAAATCGGTTAAATCTTTTCATAAAAACTTGCAAAAAGCCATTAAATATGGTTTTGATAAAGAAAAAGCGTTGGCTGCCTTAACAACGATTCCTGCAAGCATTATTGGAAATTCTTCATTAGGAAATTTAAAGACAGGAAGTTACGCAAACTTTATTATTACTTCTGGTGATATTTTTGATGGAAAAACAACACTTTTCGAAAATTGGGTTCAAGGGAGTAAAAATGTCATAAATGACATTGATGTAAAAGATATATCAGGAACCTATATGCTATCAGTAAATAACAAAAATTACGATTTAGTAATTTCTGGAGAAGGTGCTAAACAAAAAGCAACTGTTAAGAAAGACAGCACAAAAATAAAATCTACTTTTTCTTTTAAAGATGATTGGATTGCTATCAACCTAAATGAAGATGGTAATTACACTAGAATGACAGGTAAAATTATTAATGCTGCTAATGTAATGCAAGGAACTGCTTATGATAGTGAAGCAAATGAAACCTATTGGTCCGCAAGTAAAAAAGTAGCAAAAGAAGACGCTAAAAAAGATGCTAAAAATGGCAAAAAAGAAAAAGGAGAAGCTGTTCTTACAGTTTTACCTGTAAGTTATCCAAACATCGGTTTTGGAAACTTTTCACAACCAAAATCTGAAACTATTTTAATTAAAAATGTTACTGTTTGGACGAGTGAAGATGCAGGAATTTTAGAAAATATAGATGTATTATTAAAAGACGGAAAAATTGCTGAGATTGGTAAAAACTTAAAAGCAAGAAATGCTGTTGAAGTTGATGGAACAGGAAAGCATTTAACTGCTGGTATTGTAGATGAACACTCACATATTGCAACTTCTGCAGTAAATGAAGGTGGTCAAAATTCGTCTGCAGAAGTTACCATTGAAGATGTTGTAGACCCAACAGACATTAATATTTACAGAAATATTTCTGGAGGAACAACTTCTGCTCAAATTTTACATGGTTCTGCAAACCCAATTGGGGGTCGTTCTGCAATTCTTAAATTAAAATGGGGAGAAAACGCAGAAGGTATGATTTATAACAATTCGCCTAAATTTATCAAATTTGCTTTAGGAGAAAATGTAAAACAGTCTCGTTATTCAAATGGAGTTCGTTTTCCACAAACAAGAATGGGTGTTGAGCAAATGTTTATTGATTATTTTACAAGAGCTAAAGAATATGAAGCTAAAAAGAAGTCTGGTAAACCTTATAGAAAAGATACTGAAATGGAAACTTTGGTTGAGATTTTAAATGGAGAACGTTACATTTCTTGTCATTCTTATGTGCAATCAGAAATTAATATGTTAATGAAAGTTGCAGATAAAATGGGCTTTAAAGTAAATACGTTTACGCACATTTTAGAAGGTTATAAAGTTGCTGATAAAATGGCTGAACATGGAGTTGGTGGTTCTACTTTTTCAGATTGGTGGGGTTATAAATATGAAGTGAATGATGCAATTCCATTTAATGCTGCAATAATGCACAATGCAGGAGTTACAGTGGCTATTAATTCTGATGACAGAGAAATGTCTAGACGTTTGAATCAAGAAGCTGCAAAAACCATGAAATATGGAGGAATGACTGAATTAGAAGCTTGGAAAACGGTTACATTAAACCCAGCAAAATTATTACATATTGATGATAAAGTGGGTAGTATAAAAGTTGGTAAAGATGCAGATGTTGTTCTTTGGAGCGATTACCCAATGTCTATCTACGCAAAAGTAGAAAAGACAATTATTGATGGAAAAGTATTTTTTGACAGAAATGAAGATGCCAAAAAACGCGAAGCAATTAAACAAGAGAAAAGCACCTTAATTAATATGATGTTGAAAGAAAAATTAGGTGGTGGAAAAACAAAAGCTCCTATGATTAGAAAAGATAGAAATTTTGGATGTGATACTTTAGAAGAACTTAAAAACTAAAAACGATGAAAAAAATATTATATAGTTTACTGTTTTTCTTTTTGATAGGAAATGTAAACGCACAACAAACACCAGCAGACAAACAAACAACCGCAATTTCCATAGAAGGTGCAACTGCACATTTAGGAAATGGAGAGGTTATTGAAAATTCACTAATCATGTTTGATGAAGGGAAAATAATCTTTGTAGGTTCTGCAATGATGAAAATTGCAAGACAAGGAACTGTTATTAATGCCAAAGGAAAACATGTGTATCCTGGTTTTATAGCTGCAAACGCAACTTTAGGTTTGGTAGAAATTGATGCAGTAAAAGCAAGTGATGATGAAGATGAAATAGGTCTTTTAAATCCGCATATTAGAAGTTTAATTGCCTATAATGCCGAAAGTAAAATTGTAGAATCTATGAGACCAAATGGTGTTTTAATGGCACAAATTGCACCAAGAGGTGGTTTGGTTTCTGGTACTTCTTCTGTTGTTCAATTAGATGCTTGGAACTGGGAAGATGCTGCTTTAAAAGTAGATGACGCAATTCATATGAACTGGCCAGGAAGTTTTACACGAGGAAGATTGTGGCTAGGAGAAGATCCTGCATTAAAAGCAGACCCAAAATATGGTGAAAATGTAGCTAATATAAAATCTTATTTTGCAGACGCTAAAACGTATTTAACAAGTACTATGGAAAAAGCACATCTTCCATATCAAGCAATGAAAGGGCTTTATAACGGTTCTCAAAAATTATTTATTCACGTTAATGGAGAAAAAGAAATTACAGATGCTGTGACAACTGCTAAAGAAGCTGGTATTAATAATATTGTAATTTTACGTGGAGAAGGTGCAGAAAGTGTTACAGATTTATTAGTAAAAAATAATGTTGCTGTTGTTTTAAATAGACCTCATAGAAACCCTAATTCTGAAGATGATGCTTACGATTATACCTATACAATCGCAAAAAAATTGACAGATAAAGGTGTTTTAGTAGCTATTGGAATGGAAGGTCAAATGGAACGTATGAATGCAAGAAATCTACCTTTTTATGCTGGTACTTTTGCTGCACATGGTTTGGATAAAGAAGAAGCTTTAAAGCTAATTACTTCTAATACCGCTAAAATTTTAGGAATTGATGATATGGTTGGAACATTAGAAGTTGGTAAAGATGCTACTTTATTTATTTCTGATGGTGATGCTTTAGATATGAGAGGTAATATTTTATCGAAAGCTTACATTCAAGGTAGAGATATTAGTTTGGAAACTCATCAAACAACTCTTTGGAAACGTTATGCCAATAAATATAAAGCTAAATAAGCTTTATGAATTTTTAGGAACAAAAAGCTATGTATTTCAGATGCTTTTTACTTAAAAAAGTATAAAAACAACCCAAAAAAGGCTCGCGATTGCGAGCCTTTTTTTTTGAAAACAGTCATTCTTGCGATGTTCAATCGTACTAATTTTTCTTTTTCTTTTTCAAACGAACAACTTTCCCCTTTTACATGACTAACTCCTAAATTAAATTCAAATAAATTGAAAGTAATATGTACTTTCTATTGTGTTACAAATATTCTAAATAATTGAAGTGTCCACAATAACTACAAATAGGTATATTTGTCATAATGAAAGAAATTACAAGTATTCACAATTCATATATCAAAAACCTTATAAAGCTTCAAGAAAAATCTCGCGAACGTAAAAAACAGGGGTTATTTTTAATAGAAGGAAAACGCGAAATTACTTTAGCTATAGCGGCTAATTATGAATTTGAAAATATCCTTTTTCTCGCAGATTTAATGTCAGAAAATGAAATTTTACACTTCTTCAATGAAAATATCAATAGAACCGTAGTTTCTAAAGAAGTTTATCAAAAGTTAGCTTACAGGGACTCTACAGAAGGCATGATTGCGGTAGTAAAAGCCAAAGACTTTACCTTAAAAAACATTCATTTTAAAAACGAAAATCCTTTAATCTTAATAGCAGAAGGCGTTGAAAAACCAGGAAATATTGGCGCTTTGTTAAGAACTGCAGATGCTGCAAATGTAGATGCTGTTTTTATTGCGAATCCTAAAAGTGATGTATACAATGCCAATATTATACGTTCTAGTGTGGGTTGTGTTTTTACCAATCAAATTGCTATAGGAACATCAGAAGAAATTATTGCTTTTTTAGAGAAGGAAAAAATTCATATTTTTGCTACAACTTTGCAAAACTCCAACGAATATCATAAAGAAATTTATACAAAACCTTCGGCTATCGTAGTAGGAACTGAAGCCACCGGTTTATCTGAAATATGGAGAACAAAAGCAACACAAAACATCAACATACCTATGCAAGGAAAAATAGATTCTATGAACGTATCTGTTGCCGCTGCCATTGTAATTTTTGAAGCAAAAAGACAAAGACAATTTAAAATATAAATACATGAAAGCACTAGGAATAGACATTGGCGGGTCAGGTATTAAAGCCGCAATTATAGATACTAAAACGGGTGAATTAATTTCTGAAAGACATAGAATTAGTACTCCTAAACCTGCAACTCCAGAAGCTGTAGCAAACATTGTAAAAGAAATGGTAGACCATTTTCAATGGAAAAAAGCAGTGGGTTGTAGCTTCCCAACAACAATCGTTGATGGAAAATGCATACATTCTGGGAATTTAAGTGAAAAGTGGCTCAATGTAAAAGTTGATAAATTATTTAAAAAGAAATGTAAGTTGCCTTTTTATGTGAGTAATGATGCTGATTTAGCAGGAGTTGCGGAAGTAAGTTTAGGCGCAGGTAAAAAAGAAAAAGGGGTCACGATTGTAATTACAATAGGCACAGGAATAGGATCTGGACTTTTTTATAACGGAAAATTAATTCCGAATTTAGAGCTTGGTAAAATGTTACATTCTGATGGTAAAATCATAGAATTTTATACGGCAGATTCTGTTAGAAAGCATGAAAACTTACCCCTAAAAGAATGGGCATTAAGATTGGATGTACTTTTAAATTATACAAGAATAGTATTCTCACCAAGTTTAATTATATTAGGTGGCGGAATTAGCAAGAGATATGATGGTTTCAAAGAATATTTAGAAACAGACGTAAAAATAAAAGTTGCTGAATTTAGAAATAATGCTGGTATTATTGGTGCCGCTATGTATGCAAGTGAAAAACATTAAAAATAAACAACAAATTTTTAGTAATATTTTGATTTAAGGTAGTTTATATTTTTGAGCTATTGATACTTATATGATTCTTTTAAATTAATATAAAATCTTAGAAATTGAAGCCTCATACCTTATTTTCACAAGTTAATAGTAATGATCTATACGAATATAATCCAAAATAAATGCAACCTAATACGCTATTCAATATCTTAATTGCAATCATTATTATCAATTTTATTATTGATAAAATTTTAGATACACTAAACGCAAAACATTTCGAAGATAAAATTCCTAAGAAATTAGCAGATGTTTATGATGTAGAAGAATACAGAAAATCACAAGCATACAAAAAAACTAACGCTAAATTTCATAACCTAACAGCCACGTTTTCAATTCTTTTAACCTTAGGATTCTTTTTAGCTGATGGTTTTAAACATGTAGATGATTTTGCAAGAAGTTATACAGATCATCCCATTTTAGTCGCATTAATTTTCTTTGGGATTATCATGTTGGGGTCAGATCTTTTAACAACCCCTTTCTCTTATTACAAAACCTTTGTCATTGAAGAGAAATTCGGTTTTAACAAGTCTACCAAAACAATATTTTGGTTAGATAAACTAAAAGGCTGGGTAATGTTGATAATTTTAGGAGGAGGTATTTTGTCACTTATTATTTGGTTTTATCAATTTGCAGGTGCAAATTTTTGGATATATGCATGGGTTCTTGTAGCCGTTTTCTCTTTGTTTATGAATATGTTTTATGCAAAGTTAATTGTACCCCTATTTAATAAACAAACTCCCTTAGAAGATGGTGAGCTTAAATTCGCCATTGAAAAATATGCTAAAAAAGTAGGTTTTATTGTTCATAATATTTTTGTCATAGATGGGTCAAAACGTTCTACGAAGGCAAATGCTTATTTTTCTGGTTTTGGTTCTCAAAAAAGAATCACACTTTTTGATACCTTAATAAACGATTTAGAAACCAACGAAATTGTAGCTGTTTTAGCGCATGAAGTTGGTCACTACAAGAAAAAACACATCATTTTCAACTTGGTTTCCTCTATCCTACTCACGGGTTTCACCTTGTTTCTTTTATCTCTTTTTATCAATTCATCAATATTATCAGAAGCTTTAGGGGTAACCACACCAAGTTTTCATATTGGTTTAATTGCATTTGGAATTTTATACACGCCAATCTCAGAAATTACAGGATTATTCATGAATTTCATGTCTCGTAAGTTTGAATATCAAGCAGATAATTTCGCAAAAGAAACCTATGCTGCAAAACCACTAATAACTTCACTTAAGAAATTATCAAAAAATAGTTTGAGTAATTTAACACCTCATCCTGCTTATGTTTTTGTACATTATTCACATCCTACTTTATTAAAGAGGCTGTTGAATCTTGAAAAATAATAAAAGAAATAAATTGTTTTTTACTTTACCAAATCAAACAAGTAATCCTATCGTTTAAGAGATAATGGTCTTGTGAATTGATTAAATTAAAAATCCATGAAAATTATTGATTTATTTTCATCGAAAGAAACACGAATGTAAAAAGATAAGTTTTAATATAATCTTTGAAAACAGTATCTTTTTTTAACATATTTATTTTTAACTTCTGTAATTTTCATTATTTTTCGTCAAATTTACAATCCTTAACAGTTGGTTATTAAAATAGTTATTCATAAATTCACTTTACGTTTAAAACAAATTCTAGATTGGACCCAATACCATACACAGTAACTATAGAGGAAGAAAATAAGGAAATTGCAAATCGTTACAAAGATTTGTTGAAAGGCACCTATGAAGTTTTATCAAAAGAAGATAAAGAACTTATTAGAAAGGCTTTTGATGTTGCTGTTGATGCCCATTATAATCAGCGCAGAAAAACGGGAGAACCTTATATTTATCACCCTATTGCTGTGGCAAAAATTGTAGCAATGGAAATTGGTTTAGGAGCCACTTCTATTGCGGCTGCCCTCTTGCATGATGTTGTAGAAGATACAGACTACACCATCGATGATATGGAGCATTTATTTGGCGAAACGATTGCAAGAATAGTGAACGGATTAACTAAAATATCACGCCTAAACAAAGAACAAGACGCCTCTATACAAGCAGAAAATTTCAGAAAAATGCTCTTAACCTTGCATGATGATGTAAGAGTTATTCTCATAAAAATTGCAGACAGATTGCACAATATGCAAACAATGGATGCAATGCCTGCGCATAAACAAGTAAAAATAGCTTCAGAAACTTTATATATCTATGCTCCCTTAGCACATAGATTAGGTTTGTATAATATTAAAACTGAATTAGAAGATTTAGGATTAAAATATACAGAGCCTGAAGTTTATAATAGCATTGTTGCAAAATTAAAAGCGAGTAAAGAAGAACAGCAAAATTACTTAGAGCGTTTTACAAATACACTTAAAAGTAGTTTAGATAAAGAAAAGTTTTCTTTTGAAATAAAGGGTAGATTTAAATCCATTTACTCTATCAAAAGAAAAATGTTAAAGCAAAATGTAACGTTTGATGAAGTCTTTGATAAATATGCAATTCGAATTATTTTCAAACCAATTTCAGAAGACGAAAAACACGATGCTTGGAAAATTTATTCTATTGTAACCGATAACTTTCGCCCCAACCCAGCACGTTTACGAGATTGGATTTCGCAACCGAAATCTACAGGTTATGAAGCTTTACATATTACCGTTGTAGGTCCAGATGCACAATGGGTAGAAGTTCAAATTCGTTCAGAACGCATGAATGAAATTGCAGAGAAAGGCTATGCAGCGCACTTTAAATACAAGCAAGGAGATGAGAACGAAAGTGGTTTAGAGGGATGGTTAAATAAACTGAAAGAAACATTAGAAAATCAAAGTATTAATGCTGTAGATTTTGTTGAAGATTTTAAACTGAATTTATATTCAAAAGAGATTTATGTATTTACACCTAAAGGCGAATTAAAATCGTTACCAAAAGATGCCTCTGCATTAGATTTTGCATTTTCAATTCATACAGACATTGGCTTAAAGTGTCGTGGTGCAAAAGTAAATGGTAAATTAGTTCCTTTAAGTTACACGCTAAAAAGTGGAGATCAAATAGAAGTAATTACCAGCTCTACAAACAAACCCAACTCTAGATGGTTAGATTTTGTAATTACAGCTAGGGCAAAAACAAAAATTAGAGCTGCTTTAAAAGATGAAGAAAAACTAATTGCCGAAGAAGGAAAAGCAATTCTGATAAGGAAATTACGTCATTTAAAAATTACTTTTAACGAAAAATCAATAAATGAATTAGTCGTTTATTTTAAATTAAGAACAAGTTTCGATTTGTTTTACAGGTTTGGCAATGGTGCTATAGATAACACACAATTAAAGGCATTTGTATCACAAAGAAATAGTACTATTTTAAATTTCTTTAAAACTAAATTAAGAAGAAGTCCATCCAATAAAGAGACTGCTGAAAATACCGAAGAAATTACCAATAAATATGATGCTTTAGTTTTTGGTAAAGAAGAAGAAAAATTAGATTACAAACTCTCTAAATGTTGTAATCCTATTCCTGGAGATAAAGTTTTTGGCTTTTTAACCATCAATGATGGTATTAAAGTTCATAAGAGAAATTGCCCGAATGCAATTTCCTTGCAATCTAACTATGCTTATCGAGTAATGCTTGCAAAATGGATTGATTCTACAAAGCAAGATTTTAAAATAGTTTTGCATATTAGCGGTGTAGATAATAGTGGTATTGTAAATAATGTAACCCGCATAATTTCAAGTAATATAGGGGTATTTATTCACAGCATAAATATTTCTGGTGATGAAGGTGTTTTTGATGGTAAATTATCGTTGAGTATAAAAAATATTTCACAATTAAACAAGTTAATAAAACGAATTCAAAAAGTAGATGGTGTTAAAAATGTAGAACGTGTTAACAAAATGTAAATATCATTTTGTAAAAAACACATATTTGTTCAGAAATAACATTAAATTTGCTTTTTGTAAAAATTAAAATCATGAGTAATTCTCTTGAAAATCAAGAAGTAGTTAAAAAAGTTTTTACCTCTTACTTACGAGAAAATAAGCACAGAAAAACACCTGAACGCTACGCTATACTTCAAGAAATCTATGAATCTGAAGAACATTTTGATATAGAATCTTTATATGTTAAGATGAAAAACAAAAATTATCGTGTTAGTAGAGCTACCTTATATAATACCATAGATTTGTTAATAGACTGTAATTTGGTTCGAAAACATCAATTTGATGGTCAATCGATGGCCCGATATGAAAAAAGTTATTTTGATAAAAACCATGATCATGTTATTTTTTCAGACACAGGTGATGTCAAAGAATTCTGCGACCCTAGAATTCAGGTAATCAAAAAAACGATAGAAGATATTTTTGATATTGACATTCACAGTCATTCACTTTATTTTTACGGAACTTCAAAGAAAAAATCATAAACAAGGAGGTTCACTCTCTTGCTAAAATACCAAACAAAAAAACAACAAATTAACACAACGGATGGCTGTAGATTTATTACTAGGATTGCAATGGGGAGATGAAGGGAAAGGTAAAATTGTAGATGTTTTAACCAAGGATTACGATATTATTGCACGTTTTCAAGGAGGTCCAAACGCAGGGCACACCTTAATTTTTGACGGTTTTAAACATGTTTTACACACAATTCCTTCAGGTATTTTTCATAAAACAGCTTTAAATGTTGTTGGAAATGGTGTTGTAATAGACCCAGTGATCTTTAAAAAAGAATTAGAAAACTTAGACAAGCATAGTATTAATTATACTTCTCGTTTATTAATTTCTAGAAAAGCACATTTAATTTTACCTACACATAGATTGTTAGATGCAGCTTCTGAAACTTCTAAAGGAAAAGCAAAAATTGGTTCTACATTAAAAGGAATTGGTCCAACTTACATGGACAAAACTGGCAGAAACGGAATGCGTGTTGGAGATTTAGAGTTAGAAAACTGGAAAGAAAAATATGATGCTTTGACAGAAAAGCATATCAAAATGTTAGCGTTTTTTGATGTTCAAGTTGAGTACAATTTAACTGAATTAGAGGCTGAATTTAGAAAGGGAATTGATAAATTAAAAACATTAGAATTTATTGATAGCGAAGAGTTTTTAAATCAAGCAATTAAAAATAAAAAAACAATTTTAGCAGAAGGCGCTCAAGGCTCTTTGTTAGATATTGATTTTGGAACCTATCCTTTTGTAACTTCTTCTAACACAACTGCAGCAGGTGCATGTACTGGTTTAGGAGTTGCACCAAATAGAATTGGCGATGTTTTCGGAATCTTTAAAGCATACACTACTCGGGTTGGTTCAGGCCCTTTTCCTACAGAATTATTTGATAAGGATGGGGAAGATATGGCGAGAATTGGTAATGAGTTCGGAGCAACTACCGGAAGACCAAGGCGTTGTGGATGGTTAGATTTAGTAGCTCTAAAATATGCTGTAGATGTAAATGGAGTCACACAACTAATGATGATGAAAGGAGATGTACTTTCTGGTTTCAAAACACTAAAAGTTTGTACTTCTTACAATTATAAAGGAAAAGAAATTACACACTTACCCTATAATATTGAACCAGAAAACGTCTCTGTAAATTATACAGAGTTTAAAGGTTGGAACGAAGATTTAACAAAAATGACTGCTGCAGATCAATTGCCACAAAATTTACTAGACTATGTTACTTTTATTGAAAAAGAAACAGGAGTTCCCGTAAAAATAGTTTCTGTAGGTCCAGACAGAAAACAAACTATTAACAGGTAGTTTTATCTTAATATTAAGACACTTGAAATATTCTTTTCTTTATTTTTGTAGCAAAACAATTATCTTGAAAAGAATATTTTTTTTATTGCTTATTTTTACTTCTCTAATTTCTTTTTCTCAAGAGAAAAAGAAATTAGAGTATTATGCTGAACAGCAAGATACTGATGAAGAAAAATACCCAGGAGCTACAATGCTTTTGGGTAAGGTAAAAATGACTCAAGACGGTATTATACTAACCTGCCAACAAGCACTTTATTACAAAAAACAAAACTTCTTTAAAGCTATAGGAAACGTTCTTATAAAACAAGGAGATACCATTACGCAAACTAGTGATTACGCAGATTATGATGCCAATGCCAAGCAAGCACTCTCTTGGGGTAATGTGGTTTTAAAAGACCCAACCATGACCCTTACTACAGATACTTTACAATTTGACAGAATCAATCAGAAGTTGTATTATAAAAGTTATGCGACTATAAAGGATACCACAAATACTTTAAAAAGTAAATACGGAAACTACTACCTAGAAAATAAAAAATTTGTAGCCACTACAAGAGTAACTGTTGTAAATCCTGAGCATGAATTGGTGTCTAATCATTTAGACTATTACACCACTTCTGGAATTACCTATTTATACGGGCCAACAACAATTACGAATACGGAAAACGAGAATAAAATTTATTGCGAAAAAGGTTTTTACAATACAAAAACAAATATTTCCCATTTCACCAAAAATGCCAAACTTTTTTTAAAAGAAAGAACCATTGAGGGTGATAGCTTATATTACAATAAAAATATCGGTTTTGCCTCGGCAACCAACAATATTAAAGTTATTGATACTGTTCAGAATTTTATTACAAAAGGAAATTATGCAGAATTGTTCGAGTTAAAAGATTCCCTGTACATTATTAAAAAGGCAGTTGCCATTTCTATCATCGAAAAAGATTCTATGTTTATTCATGGTGATACGCTTTTAGTGACAGGAAAACCGAATAAAAGAATCGTAAGAACCTACCATAACGTAAAAATATTCAAATCAGATTTACAAGGAAAATGCGATTCTATTCACACCAATCAAGCAACAGGTTATACCAAAATGTATAGAAATCCCGTAATTTGGTCTGATAGAAATCAGATTACAGGTGATAGTATTTACCTACAATCTAATGTAGCAACTGAAAAATTAGATTCCCTTAAAGTATTTAATAATGCCTTTATCATCTCTAAAGATTCATTATCAGAAAACAATTTTAATCAAATTAAAGGTCGTAATATGTTGGGGAAATTTGAAAATAACAAATTAAAAACTTTATTTGTAAAAGGAAATGCAGAATCTATCTATTTCAATAGAAATGAAGAAACACAGATTTTAGAAACCATTACTAAAGAAATTTCTAGTGATATTGAATTCACTTTAGAAAATGGTGTTATTGCATCCATAAAATATTTAAAAGCTACGGATGGTAAAACGTATCCGCCCTCTTTATTGCCAGAAGACGTCCAAAAATTAAAAGGTTTTATTTGGCGAGAAGTTGAGCAGCCTAAAAAAATGCAAGATATTTTTATAAGAGATAAAGATCAAAAGAAACTTCCTTTAAAAAAGAATACTCTGGAAAAACCAGTTTTAATTGCAGACCCTAAGAAAATTAAAAACAAGAAAAATAAATCTTCAGTTTCAAAAATAGGGCAATAATTTGAAAGAAGATTTTTATACATATCAGGCTCAAACTTCACCTCATCCACTTGCTATAGAAATCTCACATGCAAAAGGAAGTTATATTTATGACACAAAAGGTAAAAAGTATTTAGATTTTGTCGCAGGTGTTTCCGCAAATAGTTTGGGGCATAATCATCCAAAAGTTTCTGAAGCTATTAAAAATCAGGTTGATAGTTATACTCATGTCATGGTGTATGGCGAGTTTATTCAGCAACCTCAAGTAGCGCTTTGTAAATTATTAGCGGCTACCCTAACCGGAAATTCAACAGCTGTTTACATTACAAACTCTGGAACAGAAGCCACCGAAGGCGCTTTAAAATTAGCGAAAAGAGTTACAAACAGATCAGAAATTATTGCCGCTAAAAATTCTTATCATGGCAATACTCAAGGCGCTATGAGCGTTTCTGGAGTAGAACAACAAAATGCGGCTTTTAGACCTTTAATTCCTGGTATTAAATTTATTGCCTTTAATTGTGAGTATTGTCTTCAAAAGATAACAACAAAAACGGCTGCCGTTATTCTAGAAACCATTCAAGGTGGCGCAGGCTTTATACAACCTCAAGATAATTATTTATCAAAAGTAAAAAAACGCTGCGAAGAAGTTGGAGCCTTACTAATTTTAGATGAAATTCAAACAGGGATTGGTAGAACCGGAACTTTCTGGGGATTTGAGAATTACAATGTAGTTCCTGATATTATTATCACAGGCAAAGGTTTGGGCGGAGGAATGCCAATTGGTGCTTTTATTGCTTCTTATAAGCACATGAGTTTGTTGCAAGATAATCCGAAATTGGGCCATATTTCTACTTTTGCAGGGCATCCTGTAATTGCTGCGGCAGCGCTCGCTACCGTAACAGAAATCCTTGATAAAAATTATCTTTCTGAAAGTTTACGAAAAGAAAAAATAATTAGAAAAGAACTACAGCATCCTGTAATAAAAGAAATTAGAGGAAAAGGTTTGATGTTAAGTGCTATTGTTGATTCGCCTGAATTAGCTAGCAAAATTATTTTGAAGTGTCTTGATAAAGGCCTCATTTTATTCTTTTTATTATTTGAAGGAAAAGCAATGCGCATTACACCTCCCCTAACCATTTCTGATGAAGAATTATTACATGGTTGCGCGCTAATTATAGAAACTATTGAGGAAATAGTTTAATTTATGGTCTTCATTTGAATATATTGTAATTTTCCTTTTAGTTAAAACTATATTGACCAAATGATGTATCTTACTACAATAAAAAAAACGTAATACCCGTTATTGTTTGAAATTACTCAAAAAAAATGATGGTTTTTTTCTTTATATAAAATTAAATCATCGACTTAGTTACTGTCTTTTTTTTAGTTGAAATAGAAAGAGAAAAGGTACATTCTACTTCAGTAATTTAAAATGATAAATTTTACAAACTCTTGTTTTTTATCCATGGTCTAAAAAGTATTTAAAACTTTTTAGACCTAACCCAACGACCCAAGATTAATTTTAATTACAAAATTATTAGAATGAAAAAAAAACATCACTTATTCCTTCTTTTTATCACCTCTTTTATGTGCATTCAAAGCCAAAATAAAAAAACACAAAATGATTGGCTTGGAGAATTTAAAGTGGGCGTCAGGGTTCAAAAAACTCAAAAATTATATTGGGAAAACGGATTGACAGTAGATTTTACAAGTCCTAAAATCTTAAAAAACAGACTTCATTTAGGACTTAGTTATGTCTCCTCTCGATTCGGAACCGCTATGGGCAGTAATGCCATTAAACAAGATAACTTTTTGATCAATGCAGGATATTTTTTTCGTCATCAGAAAAAATTACAGCCTTTCGGCCGATTAAACACAGGGTTTTTCTATGCCGATTACGAATCTGAAATTTTTGATGTATTACCAAACACGGCATTGCTACTCTCTTTAGATGCTGGGTTTTCTTATCAGTTTGATGCCCCAATTACATTACAAATAAGTACTGGATATAATATAAATACAGGAACTGGATCTGCCGGCCCAGGAACTTTATTTCCTGTTTTTTATCAATTAAGCCTATATTATACCCTATTTAAATAAAAATAAGATGAATCACAAAAAATCATATTTCAGACTTACCATACTTTTTGTTCTGTTCTTTGCTGCCTGTTCAGAATCGCCAGAAATTAACAATGATACAATGCTAGATGGCGATCAAATTTTTGACCCATCGCTCTATAATCCTGAGAATTACTTGGTTTCTCTGTCCATTGAAAACCCCACTGAAATTCAAAAAAATACCCCAGTTCTTATCACTGTTCATGGTTACTCCGCCTCTACTTTTGAATGGAATGAATTTAGAGATTATAGTACAATCAATGCCAAAATTTTAATTTCCCAAGTGCTTTTGGGTGGTCATGGGCGCACGTATGAAGAGTTCAAAGAATCTACTTGGAGAGATTGGAAAAACCCTATTTTGTCAGAATACAATGCACTTCGGAGTAAAGGATATACGAACATTAACTTTGCTGGTTCGTCTACTGCATGTCCTTTGGTATTAGATTTAATTAAGGAAGGGAATATCGGCGAAAATGGAATGAAAAACATCTTTCTAATTGATCCAATCGTGATTCCTTCAGATAAACTTCTTACTCTTGTGGGCTTGATTGGCCCTATGTTAGGATATTTCGAAGGTACAAATACAGCAGCAGAAGATTTGTATTATTATCGTTTTAGACCCCAAGAAACGTTAAACGAATTGTTAGATTTAATTGATAAAGTTCGTAAAGATCTACAAAAAGGATATCGACTTCCAAGAAATACCAACATGAAAGTTTATAAATCCATAAAAGATGATACTGCGGATGCAGTGAGTGCTGTTTTAATCTATAAAGGATTAAAGAACTATGACGGAACACCCATCAATGTTGAAATGTTAGACTCACAACTTCACGTGGTAACGAGATTAGAAGGGCGTGAAAATGTTACTCAAAAAGATAGAGAAATACAACAACAAGTTTTTGAAGATATGCTGATAATGTTAATGCAATAGGATTACCATTTATGATTTGAATAATAATAACAGCAGGATACAACACACTGTTATTTCCCATTTGTTGTCTTTATCTGAGCTAGATTGAAGTAAAAAAACAACCTTTGTGAACGAATCACGAAGGTTGCTTTTTAATTCGGTAGTTATGCCGTGTATGATTTGAATTTACCCTAAAATAAAATGATGATTTTTTTCTTTATTATAATTTAAAACATCAAGCATAGCAATAGCTACGGTTTATTAAAGTAAATTTAAGTTGTAGATGGTATTATATAATTTCTACAACTTCAAGGTCAAAAATTAGGTCTTTTCCTGCTAAAGGATGATTCCCATCGATGACGATACTTTCATCTTTTACTTCTATGACTACCAAATTCATTTCTTGACCATCCGGAGATTTAGAAACTAAACCCATTCCGACTTCTGGAGTCATATCTTGTGGAAGTGCCGTCTTTTGCACCTCTTGAATTAAAGCAGCATTTATATCTCCATAAGCCTCTTCCTTTTCAATGGTGATTGTTTTTTTCTCTTTTACCTTCATATCAATCAGTCCTTTCTCAAAACCAGGTATAATTTGTCCTTGCCCCAAAGTTAACTCAATAGGTTCTTTACCTTCAGAAGTGTCAAAAACTTGTCCGTCAGCTAATTTACCTGTGTAATTTACTTTTACTGTGTGGTGATCTTTTACTACATTCATAAGATACTATTTCATTTTTAAAAATATGCTTTGCATAATTCTTATCCAGCCCATATTTTAATTTAAACATAACCTTTCTAACTGCGAAAATCCTGCCGAAAAATAAAAAACTATAGTAAACTTGATAATACACCCTTTAAAAATGCTAGAAATTAAGCGATACCCCCTGTTATAGCTCAAAGTAAACGTTTAAAAATTATTTAAAAAATAAAATGATAAAAATGCGCAGATATGTCAGTAAATGTTAAAATATGGAAAAACATGGCAATAGCACCAGCAAAAGTATTTAATTCAGTCAAAAATAAAATTAATCAAATTCCTTTTTTTGGATTAATGTATCTTATAATGGTTTTACTTTATATTCAACAATTTTTTATTTAAACGATTCACTTCTTTTTTTAGAGAATCAACTTTCAGATTTAAAGAAGGAACTTTCGATTCTTGAACTCTCAAAAAATAATTTGCTCGAGCAAAATAAAATGTTGAACAACCAAAAACAATAGTCAAAATGATGGTAGACAATTTAAATACAGAGATTTTTTTTGTTTATCTTTATTTTCAAATTTTAAAAACCCTTTTTTGAAGTTCTTTAATTCCTCGCCTTTTAGCGTTAGTTTTAATAGTGTTGATACTTTTGTATTTGTTAAAATTTCAAATAAATCATTTCTAATTTCAAAAGGCTTTAAAAAACTTTGGAAATCTTTTGATTCTTTTTCATTAAAATCAGTTTTGGATGTTAAAATTTCAACAATATCAAATCTTTCAGTATTTTCTATATTTTTAAAAACTAAATCTAATAATCTTATTTTTTCCTTATATTCCATTTTCAGAGATAATTGGTATATTTGTGCCAACTAGCAATATCAACAACCTCATATTGACTTTTATTAAAATGTAAGAAAAAATGCACTAATGCATGCCAATTTCATCAATAATATCCGTTGACGGATTTTTTTGTTCTTTAATATCAAAATAGATAAATACAGAAATGACAATTGATACAATATATAAAAGGAATCTAACAAAATAAGAAATTGCAAGAAAACAAAGATATATGGGGTCTGAAAATGAACTTAATACATCAATATTTTCTTGACCATTAAAAATTGATGCTAAATCTACTGTCTGATAAAAACCTGCTGGTAAATCTACTACTACGCCCACGGCTATAACAATTAGTTGCACTACAATTAAAATTCCGAAAGTTTCCCACCAATGGTCTTTCATAAAACTAAAAGAATCACCAATAGCATCAAAAACACCTTTATTCTGAAAAATAACCAAGCAAAAAGATACCGATAAAACAACTCCTAAATAAATACCCGGTAAAACACAAAATAAGGCTCCAAAAAACACGATGACACCAACTGCAAAAAATAGCCCAACATAAGGCCAAAATTTTTGCTGGGTTACATTTTGTACCTCTTGATAATTTACAACTCCTTTATGCTCTATGTATGATTTTATATACCCTAGAGCAGTAATCGTAATTAAAGCATATGCAATGATATATGACGATATAAATGCCAAAATAGGCAGTAATAAATCTGAAAAATTAAGATTAAATACATTGTAATTAGTATCTTTAGAAAGACTACCCATTAAGGATACTGAAGAAATTGTATAATATACTATAGCGCAAATTGCAATTAAAACAGGTATGATTGATGTTTTTAGAATAGCACCAAAAAATGGTTTCCATTCTGTATTTAGAAACTGAAAAGTATCAGAAAGCATAGCGCCTAAATCTCTTTTTTTCTTGAAATTTATAAAATTTTGATCGTTCATTCTATTTGGTATGTGCTATGCTTTCGTTAATTGTGTTAGAAAATTACCTTCTGCTGTAATTAGGTGATTCTTTTGTAATTGCCACATCATGAGGATGACTTTCATTAATACCGCTTGCAGTAATTCTTACAAATCTACCTGTTTCCTTTAAAGTCTCAATATCTTTTGCGCCACAATATCCCATTCCTGCTCGTAATCCTCCAATAAACTGGTGAATACTTTCATCTAAATCTCCTTTATAAGGCACGCGTCCTACAATTCCTTCTGGAACTAGCTTTTTAATATCATCTTCAACATCCTGAAAATAACGATCTTTAGAGCCTTTTTTCATCGCTTCTACAGAACCCATCCCTCTGTATGATTTGAATTTTCTTCCTTCATAAATAATAGTTTCGCCTGGAGATTCTTTTGTACCTGCTAATAACGAGCCGAGCATTACACAATCTGCACCCGCTGCAATGGCTTTTGGAATATCGCCTGTATATCGAATTCCACCATCTGCAATTACAGGAACTCCACTACCTTTTATGGCATGTGCTACTTCTAAAACCGCAGAGAATTGAGGAAAACCAACTCCTGCTACCACTCTGGTGGTACAAATAGAACCTGGACCAATTCCTACTTTAACGGCATCTGCACCGGCATCCACTAGAAATTTTGCCGCTTCTGGTGTGGCAATATTACCAACTACTACATCTAAATCTGGGAACCTTGCTTTTACAGCTTTTAAAACTTTTACAACGCCTTCGGTATGCCCATGGGCAGTGTCTATAATCACAGCATCTACACCTGCGTTTACCAATGCTTCTGCTCTTTCAACAGCATCATTTGTAACTCCTAAAGCTGCAGCAACTCTTAATCTACCAAAAGTATCTTTATTGGCAATTGGTTTTTGAGTAACCTTTGTAATATCTCTAAAAGTGATTAATCCCTTTAATTTATAGGCATCATCAACAATTAATAATTTTTCTATTTTATTCTTTTGAAGAATTGCTTCTGCTCCTTTTAATGAAGTACCTACCGCAGCTGTAATTAAATTTTTATGCGTCATAACCTCCGTAATCGGTCTGCTATTATCATGCTCAAAACGCAAATCTCTATTGGTTACAATTCCTTGTAGAATTCCTTGATTATCAACAATAGGAATGCCACCAATACTATGCTCTTTCATGTTTCTTTTCGCATCTAATACAAGTGCTGTTAAAGGCAGTGTAACAGGGTCTATAATCATCCCGCTTTCTGCACGCTTTACTTTTCTTACTTCTTGGGCTTGCTGCTCAATCGACAT
>JBNMNV010000030.1:0-19029 GCA_051278125.1 Polaribacter sp.
AATACCTTTATTTTCTGAGGATTACAAATACTACTGCGATCCTTTTTTGACTATAAAAACCATCATTTTATTGTAAATTTAAGTAATGATATTTCTCATTAATTTAAATCTCCCTAATCATGAAAACAGAAACCCTAAAACAAACAGCTCTCTTTTTAGTCTGTGCAATCGGTTTAACTTATTCTGGATATAATTTGATCACCTCATCTAGTATAACTTCTTTATTAGATATGTTAAATCTTATCGTCTTTTTTTCTTGTTTCTTACCTAGTTTAATTTTGTTAGTAAACTTAGCTACTAAAGTTTTAGAATTTTTTATGAAACCTGAAACACGTAAGATTTAAAAGTTAGTAATCATCAACAGGAATTCATCCCCAACCTGTTTCATGGTGCAATACGTGACAAAAAACTCAAAACAGTTTCTTTCTAGACTTTAAAGTGCTATTTATCAATTTAGCCATATGCTACCAAAATAAATCGTTTCTTTTTCTCTTACTTTTTATCAAAAAAAATATCGTAAAGAAGGTTCTACTCGTTGTTTTTAAATTCAATGAATCAAAAGGGAATTGAATTTACTTACATTAAATTATTTCGTTAGGATGAAGCGACAGTACCACTTTTTTAACAGTACATTAAAAAACACAAATTATCATTTCATCAACATAAACGATATAAATTTCATATCACATAATTTATGTTTACTCAAATTTTTGAAGTGACAATTTATAAAACATTGTCTTTCAAAACCTTCCTAAATTTTAATCAATACCTTATATTTAGAAACTATAAAAAAATTTAAATATAAAACATGCGAATAGGTATTATTATTGGTCGAATAGGTGGTGTTGATGGTGTTGCTCTTGAAACTGAAAAATGGATAGACATTTTAAAGAAGCTAGGTCATGAAGTTTTTATTATGTCTGGAGAATTTGAATCCTGGAATATGGATTATGAACATGACTATTTATATCCTGTTTTGTCCTTTTTTTCGGTAGAAGCAGAATGGGAACAACGCAAAGCATTTTTCGAACCTGATAAAGAGCCAAACGAACTTTTAGAACATGTTGAAAATGCTTCTAATATGATCTATGAAACGATGCTTGCATGGGTTAAAGATAAAAAAATTGATGCAATTCTTTCAGAAAACGCCTCTGCCCTTCCCTGTCATTTATCGATGGGAGTTGCCATAAAAAAACTGATTCTAAAAACAGGTTTACCCATTGTAACCCATGATCATGACTTTCATTGGGAACGTGGCCAACGGTATGTTTCTGTGCATCCTGAGATTAACCAATATGTTGATGACAACTTTCCTTTATTACTTCCTGATGTAAAACACGCTGCCATTAATACATTTGGCGTAGAAACTTTTAAAAATAGATTCAATCTTGATGCTACCTTGGTCCCTAATGTCATGGATTTTAATCGAATTTATGGTGTGCCAACTCCAGAAAATGAATTTTTCTTGAGAAATATTGGGGTTAAAGAAGATGATATTGCTTTATTACAGGTAACTCGTATTGTAAGGCGTAAAGGAATTGAAACTGCGATATCATTAATTGATAAGCTCGATGATAAAAAGCTAAAACTAGTCATTACCGGAAATAATAATGATGATGAAAATAAAGAATATTATAATGAGTTAATCGATCAAATTCATGACTTGAATCTATCGAATCAAGTCATTTTTGCGGCGCACAAAGTTTTAGATCATAAAGATTTATCTGATGTGTATGCGCATGGTAGAGCTGCTACTTATTTTAGCACCTATGAAGGTTTTGGAAATGCTTTTGTTGAAACGGTACTTGCCAAAAAACCCATATTCGTCAATAACTACAAACCTGTATACATGCAAGATATTGGTAATAAAGGATTTGAAACAGTCATGATCGAAGACAGTAATCTAACCCCAGAAAGTGTACAGCAAATGTCCGATATCATCTACAATCCAAAGCGATGCCTAGAAATAGGTGAGTACAACTTTAACCTTGGCAAAAAATATTTTTCATATGATGTGCTTGAAGAAAAATTAAATGCCCTATTTACATTTTAATAAACTAAAAAATGGCCCAAATAACAACAGCAAAAATCCCCAATATCTTAAAAGAATTAAAAAATGAAAAAATAAATACGTGGTTTGATCTGGGTTTATTCATGGATAAATTTAAAGAACAAAACTTCCCATTAGCTTTTAATGGTGACACCTCAGCATTTAATGCTCATGTGGAAAAAGGAGGTATTGCTTTCCTTACTTTTTATTTTACCATAGATGGCATCACTGTAGAAACTGAAAAGTATGCTAAAACTTTTAAAAACATTTACCCAGATATCCCAATACACTTTATTGCTGGGGACATAAAAGAGGAGGCTAATGAGTTGATTCCTAAAGATGCCTTTAAAAAAGTAATCCCAGAAATGGAAGCTTTTGATGCTTGGCCTTTATACAATGACTTCTTTAAGATTAAAATGGAGCGCGGAAGTAGCGAGTATAACGATCTCATCGGTAAGTTTTGGAAAGAAGTTTTAGTGCTTGTCGAAAAATTAGGAACCTATATTGAAGAAAATGATATTTCGCTATTATATCTCATCAATGTCTGTTCTAATCCTGGGAATGTCTCTTTAGCCTTGGCTACGGTTTTAATTTCTGAGTATTTAGGCATCCCTGTTATCAATAATAATCATGATTTTTATTGGGAAGGTGGTCATAGAAAAGAAGAAATCAATAAGAAAGGTCTAAAAAAAGGACCAAGAGATTTCTTTTTTCATAATGCACACATCGGTGAATTTTTCTCGATTATTGAAACGGTTTATCCTTGGGCAAGTCGCTCTTGGATGAACGTAAACATTAATAAAATTCAGCAAACTCATCTCATCAATATTAATGGTCAAAATCCGGCAAATGTGGCGCTATTAGGCACAGCGGTAGATACCAAATTACACCAAATGAGTAAACGCGGTATCATAAAAGCGTTTATGCAAGTTTCCACAATTTTTGCGAATAAAAAAGATACCATAACAGTTCATACCGCAGCAAAACACAAAGAAAGTAAGCGATCCTTAAAACCGATACTTTTAGGGCACAAAACGATTAAAAAATTAGATTTTGTAAATAATAATATTATTTTTTTACAACCCACTAGGGTCATCAGTAGAAAATCTATTGAGCTTAATTTTAAGCTTATAAAGCGCCTATTTTCTTATGAGCCTTTTGCTGAAAAATTTATTTATAATTCACAATTAAAATTATCGCTAATTGTTTCTGGACCAATTCCGCATGGGCAACAGAATTATTATCACGATTTAAAAAAGGACTTTACTAATTTCCTTAAGGAGCTTCCAAAAGAATTTAAATCGAAAGTACTTCTTGGGTTTTTATTTAGTGAATTTGACAAAAACGAGTTTAAGAAAAAATATAAAAAACCATTAGATATTGAGCAACTTTACGATGTAGCTTCCTTAATTTTATTACCAAGTCAAACTGAAGGAAGAGGCTTACCCATTATAGAGGCTGCTGCTTGTGGTACTCCAATTTTTTGCAGACAATATGAACCAAGAGAAGTGTATGATCAGGTTATTGGACGCCATCTCGATGAGTCGCTTCGTCTGAAGGTTTTAGAATTTAAAGGCTCTAAAATACCTAAACAGCTAGCGGAAAATATTTGCGACCACGTATTTTATCCTCAAAACAGAATCATAGACGTTACCCATAATAGAAACGTTATTAAAAAACGCTATAGTATTGAATCCTTGCAAGAAAACATGCAATATATTCTAAAGCGGATGCATTTGCAGTTGAGTTCTATATCATTTGAAGATAACCCTCAAGTGGTTAGTTTATTAAAAACATATAAAACATCTGTGAATTTTGAGAATGATGATCTCAAAGCGATTCTCAATAAAAAGACTCGGCATTACTTACCAGGCTATGGACGCTTATCTTTTATGCTTTATCTAAAATCGTTAATTGACCCAAGCTTTTTTAGAGTTGAAGAACAACTTATTAAAGGAAAAGTCATGGGCTATGCGAGGATGATGGAAAATGACATTCCAGATTTGGTAAACACTAATTTAGAACTCATTCATAAGTATTATAATGCCATCGATGATATTTTTAAATATGTTGATGGGGAAATTTCAATACGACATGATCATGCGCTCTCCTATCGTCATAGAAATAAAAAATCTTATGCCTACCAAGCGTTTACCTACCAAGAAATAACAGGTTTGGTAAACATGATTTACAGTGATATTTTTAAACCCAAACATCTTCCAGATTTAACGTTGGCACCGCAATTTTTTGCAGATTGGGAATTAGCCTTATTTCAGCTCACCAACAGCAAATTTCTCGGTATCGATGATCGAAAAATATTAACTAAAAATTTAAAAAAGAATGTACCTAAAGGGTATTTCCCTGGTCGTTATATAAAACACGAATTAGAATATTTTGTATTGCAACCTATAAGAGCGCAGCTAAAATTAACAATAGAGCAAGAACTAACGGCAGAAGTACTTCAAACGAGAGTTGAAAAATTAGAAAAAGTGTATATTTTTATCCATGAGGAAAGAATAACGAAATGGTTCTCGAGCGCAAATATAAAAGACTATTTAGAAAGTGATAGAGAACCTGAATTAGGCCTGCTTTATAAGGCTGGAGTAGTTCAAATAATTGAAACAAAACAATGGTCAGAAGGCGTGCATTTTCCACAAATGGGTGCAAAAGCCATTAAGATTTTACGAGCTATTAAGGCCGCAAATGGTTTTTTGATTACCAATGGTGAATATGCAGCAATGATGACTGATATCATAGAAATTGACCACTTCCATATCGGAAAGGTTCAATATGAAATGACGGCTAAAATTATGGGCATTCCCAAAGGCAGTGGCTTTATTCAATTTGTACCTGCAGGAGTTCGCACCACCTTGGCTTATCCTACGCCTATTCAAACGGCGAAAGACTTTAATTTGGCACTCAATAGTCCTTTATTTGAAGAATTAAAAAATACGCTTGGAGAAAAGGAATTATTAGATCTTATTTCTAAAGATGCTATTGAAAACGGAACCCCTATTGCGACATTATTAGACACAATAAAGGAAAATTTAAAGGACACTAAAACGACTCAAAAAGTAAAATCATCATTTGTTGGAGGCGTCTATGAAGATGGTTTACCTTGGAGTGGTGTATTGGCTGAAATTGATACTAAAAAACATCACTGGAAGTTTGCTGCACATATTGCAAATAGAGAACCGAAAAATGTTCCTGCATTGATCAAGGAATATCAAAAGAAAAGTAAAAACCCTAACAAAATAGAATTAGCTTGGAATGGGGGGTACATCTTAAATCCAGAATTGGTGGGAAAACTAGGCTTACCCGAAACCTATATTGGTTCTCCTTTGGGCTTATTAATCATGAATAACAAGGTGTTTTGTCCGCCACTTTTTAACAAACCCGCTTTCATCATCTATAAAAATGGAAATGTCGATATTAGAAAAGTAAATAGTAAAGCAGGTTTTGTTATTATAGATAAACAATATCAACTTGAATTTAAGGCTTCAAATTATAACAAACATAGTAATAAAACTGCTTGTTTTTACGATTTATCATATGCTGAAGAAACCATTAAAGGAAACGGAAATATAATTGTAAGAATAGCAGGAAATACGGTAAAACAAATTATTAAAACAACCGGTAAAGAAACTGTACCCGTTATTCCCGTGGGAATCACCTTATCAATTCCTTCAAATTTATTTGATGAAAAACGATTTATTGAAGGGAAGTCGTTACATATTAAATTACTAGAATCAGCAACAAATCCTTATAACTGGGATGAAATATCTTATGCTATTGAAGCTGGCCCCATGTTAATTGACCAGGGAAAACAAATCTTAAATATGGAAGGTGAAGGCTGGAAAACAACCAACTCTATTAAAACACAAGCCGCTAGATTAGATTTTACAGATATGAGAGGCCCAAAAATAGCAGTGGGAATTACGAAAGAAGGGAAATTGATGGTACTCATGGTCAATGGTAGAATTAGAGAGTCTGTTGGAGCAACCCATTTTGATATGGTTGATATTCTTTTAAAATATGGCATGGAGAAAGCGATGGGATTTGATCCTGGAGGAAGCAGCACTTTAGTAGTTGATGGTAGCATCATGAATATTTCACCCTATAATAAAAATTATGAGAAAGATATTTATGCCCTACCTCCAGAACCTCGATTTGTTGCCAATGCTATTCTTGGTTGGATTGACGGTTAGTTTATTACAGATATTAAATATACCATCCATTTTTAAAGTTCTAAATTGGATGTATAAAAATGACTGATTTTTTATCAGAAGAAATACTATATTGGGTATATGTGAAGCATAAAAATTTTATATCTGCAAAAAAATAGTTCTATTCATTGTATATCATAAAACGGCCAATTAACGGCCGTTTCTGCCAAATATTTTAACTGTTTTTTTGAAAGATAAGTTTTATCTTTGCGCTCAATTTTAATAATTAAAAATGAAGAAATTAAGCACATTATTTTTTAGTATGTTCATGATAATTGCATGCACGCAAGAACACGCTAAAGAATATCTTACCCTATCAGGAAAATTAAAAAACAACAAAGATTCTATTATATCAATTGCGAGTAGAGAAGGTATTATAAAAAAAATAGCGCTTAAAAAAGATGGCTCTTTTAAAGATACTTTAAACATCGAGAAAGCGGCTCTTTATACCTTTCAAACGAGTGCAAATAAAATGTCTCCTATTTATTTAAAAAACGGATATAATATTACATTAACAGGTAATGCTGATGAATTTATGGAGAGTTTTAAATTTTCTGGTGAAGGTTCATCCAACAGTAATTTTATATTGGCGCAAATAGCAAAGAACCAAGCGATGGGGAATCCTCAACTAATATTGGATTTAGAAGAAGAAGCTTTTCGAAAAAAAGTAGCTGCTATAAAGTTTGAATATGATAGTATTTTAGAATCTTACACAGGTTTAGATAGTACTTTATATGCCTCTGTAAAACAACAAAATGAGCAATTAATTGCGTATTTCGATAATACCTTTTCAAAAAACAAAGTGATGGGAAAAGGAAAGCCTTCTCCTAAATTTGAGGATTACATTGACATAAAAGGAGGTCAAAAATCTTTAGACTCTTTTAAAGGAAAATATGTTTATATCGATGTTTGGGCTACTTGGTGCGGACCTTGTATACAGCAAATTCCGTATTTACAAACTTTAGAAAAAGAATACGTCAATAATAACATTGAATTTGTGAGTATTTCTACAGATGAAGCAAGAAGAAGCGGTGGCTCTTGGGAAGCCGCAGAAAAAAAATGGAGAGATTTTGTGAAAAATAAAAACATGAGTGGTGTACAGCTTTGGTCTGGACAAGATTATTCTTTTCAACAAGCATATGAAATTAACGGAATTCCTAGGTTTATCTTAATTGACCCCGAAGGAAAAATCGTAGATGCAAATGCGCCAAGACCTTCTGATCCACAATTAAAAAATTTACTAACATCTTTAGGTCTTTAGGTCTTTAGGTTTTAAAACAGCATACAAATAAAAAAGGGAAATTCTGTATAGAATTTCCCTTTTTTATTTGTTTCACTATTATATGTTTGAAAAAAAATTACTCTTTGTACACGCCCATATTTGCATACTTGTCCATTCTTTTAGAAACTAAATCTACCTCATTTAAATCTTTTAATTCATTAAAAGCGGCAACAATCTGCTCCTGAACTGCTTTAAAAGCACCTTCTCTGTTAGAATGTGCTCCGCCAACTGGCTCCTTAATAATACTATCAATTAACTTTAACCTTTTCATATCGGTTCCTGTTAATTTTAGTGCTGCTGCTGCTTGTTCTTTAAACTCCCAACTTCTCCATAAAATAGAAGAACAAGATTCTGGTGAAATTACGGTATACCAAGTGTTTTCCATCATGTAAACTCTATCTCCCACTCCAATACCTAATGCGCCACCGGAAGCACCTTCGCCAATTACGATGGTTATAATAGGAGTCTTTAAACGAGTCATTTCAAAAATATTTCTTGCAATTGCCTCACCTTGTCCGCGTTCTTCTGCTTCTAAACCAGGATATGCCCCAGGAGTATCTAATAAAGTAACTACAGGAATCCCAAATTTTTCGGCCATTTTCATTAAACGCAGGGCTTTTCTATATCCTTCAGGATTTGCCATTCCAAAGTTTCTAAACTGACGTGTTTTGGTATTGTATCCTTTTTGCTGACCAATAAACATGAAAGATTGATCGCCAATTTTACCCAAACCACCAATCATGGCTTTATCATCTTTTACATTTCTATCTCCATGAAGTTCCATAAAGGTATCTCCACAAATGGCTTTAATATAATCTAAGGTATAAGGTCTATTTGGATGTCTAGATAATTGTACTCTTTGCCAAGGTGTTAAATTTTTATAAATATCTTTTCTAGCAGTGGCTAATTTCTTTTCAATTTTTTTGCAAGTAGCAGTAACATCTACATCACTCTCTTTACCAATAATTTCGCACTTTTGAAGCTGATCTTCAAGCTCTTTAATTGGCATTTCAAAATCTAAATATTCCATTTTGCAGTTCTTTTACTTTCGTTAATTCAATAAACAAACATACTACAAAATTTACTTTTTCATACCAATTGATCTTATTATTTTGATTTTAGTATTTGCCGAAGTTTATGTTTTATGACCGATTTATTTTTGATAATTCCGTTAAAGAATACCACGCCCAAAACAATAAAAGCACCAAAATAAAACTCGGGTTGCATTTTTTCTTTATCACCAAAAATAAAAAGAGCCAAAATAATAGCATAAATAGGCTCCAAATTAACCGTTAACATTACCGTATAAGGTGATAAGTATTTCATGACTCTAACAGAAGCGATAAAAGCATATGCTGTACAAATACTACTTAAAATAAATAAGTAGCCCCAATCTATATACGATAATTTAAAAAATGACACAGAGAAACTATTATTTAGAAACAGGTAAACGGTTACAAACAAGGTTCCAAATAAAAGTTGATATAATGAAATACTATTGGCATCATATCTTTTTACAAACAAGCCGTTTAAAACTGAAAACAGCGCCCCTAAAAAAGAAGAAATAAGTGCGTAGATAATGCCTAGTGTATACTGACTTTCAAAATTAAAAATTATATACAAACCTGCTATAACGATCAAACCGAGCATAATTTCTAGCAATTTTATTTTCCTTTTAAAAAAAAAGGGTTCTATGAATGATGTAAAAAAAGCACCTGAACTCATTGTTACCAAAGCTACAGAAACGTTGGAAACTTTTATTGCTTTAAAAAAAAAAATCCAATGCAAGGCGATAATAATTCCTGAAAACAAAAATTTTAGCAATCCCTTTTTATCTACATAAAAAGATTTCTTTTTAAACAAAAAATAAATAACGATAAAAATTACCGCCAAACCCATTCTAAAAAAAACTAAAGGAATGGCATCAATGGTAATTAACGCACCTAATATGGCTGTAAAACCCCAAATAAAAACAATAAGATGCAGTAATAAATAATTCTTTAGTTTACTTTCTAGCATTTAAGTAGAGATAAATGGCAACGCAACCAAAAAAGAAGTTAGGCATCCATACATATAAAAGTGAATTTACACCAGCTACTGCGCCCAACACTTCAGAAATTTTCATTAAAAAAACATACATAAACATTAAGCCAATACCGATTGCTAAATTAACTCCCGTACCTCCTCTTCGTTTTCTATAGGCTAGCGCTACAGCAATGATGGTTAAAATATAAGATGCCACCGGTAAACTTGTTCTTTTATGAAATTCTACCAAGTATGCATTTAAATTTTTAACACCTCTCTTTTTAGAAACCTCAATAAATTTATACAATTCATCTGAGGGCATTTCTTGCGCTAAAGCAGATTTATAAATTAAATCTTTAGGGGTAAAACTAAACACAGTATCTATTTTCCTTCCAGAAAAGATACTATCTCTGTCCTTATAAATTTTTCGTAATCTCCAGTTCTGTAAAGCAAAAGTAGAATCTTTGTCTTGATACTTTATATTATCTGCAACTAATTTTGATTTTAATTGCAAACCATCATACACCTCTGATGTAAAATCGTACCCTGAATTTGTTTCTGTGTTAAAATTTCTGATAAAAATATACGTACTGTCCGTTAATTGTAAACTAAAATCACTTATGTATTTAAATTCTTGTTTCTGACTTCTGGTATTTATAAACTCTTTCTCGAATTTTTTTCTTGTTATACTACTATTAGGCACAACAAAATGATTCATTAATAAAGATAATAAAGTAACCAAAGTAGCCCCCAAAAAATAAGGATATAAAAAACGTTGAAAAGAAACTTTGGCATTGGTAATCGCTATAATTTCTGTATTATTAGACAATTTAGAGGTAAATAAAATTACCGCAATAAATAGCGCCAAAGGCATAAAAGTGTTGGCATAATAGATGATAAAATTCTTGTAATATTCATCTGCAATTTGATAAAACCCTAAATCTACATGTTCTAGAAAGTTATCAATTTTTTCAGAAATATCGATAGCCAAAGCTATCGGAATCAGAATTAATAGGGTAAACAAAAATGTTACCAAGAACCGTTTTAATATGTACCAATCAATTATTTTCAAATTTGTGTTGTTAGTTTTTACTTAATAGTTTTTAGTTGATAGTTTTGGGTTCCTCATAATTACGAATAACCTCCAACCAAAAACTATGAACTACAATCTTTTATCCATTTGTTTTACCATCTTATCTTTCCATTCCCTAAAATCTCCTGCTAAAATATGTTTTCTCGCTTCACGCGTTAGCCATACATAAAAGCCAAGGTTATGAATGGAGGCAATTTGCTTGCCTAACATTTCTTTAGCAACAAATAAATGACGTAAATACGCTTTAGAATAATAGGTATCTACCTCTGTAATGCCCATTTCATCAATAGCGGAAAAATCATGCTCCCACTTTTTATTTTTAATGTTGATGGTTCCATGCGCCGTAAATAACATTCCGTTTCTAGCATTTCTGGTTGGCATTACGCAATCGAACATGTCAATACCCAATGCAATATTTTCTAAAATATTGATGGGTGTACCAACCCCCATTAAATAACGTGGTTTATCTTCTGGTAAAATTGCCGTAACTATTTCTGTCATGGCATACATTTCTTCAGCCGGTTCCCCTACCGAAAGACCTCCAATTGCATTTGCTTGTGCGCCCGCATTCGCAATATATTCAGCAGACTGTTTTCTTAAATCTTTATACGTACTTCCTTGCACAATCGGGAAAAAAGTTTGCTCAAAACCGTATTTAAAAGGTAGTTTTTCAAGGTGATTCATGCATCTATCTAACCATCTATGCGTCATATGCATAGAACGTTTTGCATAATTATACTCACAAGGGTACGGTGTACATTCATCAAAAGCCATGATAATATCTGCACCAATTGTACGCTGTGTTTCCATGACGTTTTCTGGAGTAAAAAAATGCATAGAGCCATCAATATGACTTTTAAACTTTACACCTTCTTCGTTAATTTTTCTTCTTCCTGATAGAGAATATACTTGGTATCCACCTGAATCTGTTAAGATATTTCGATCCCAATTCATAAATTTATGCAAACCACCAGCTTTCTCTAAAGTCTCTAATTTGGGTCTTAAATACAAATGATAGGTATTTGCCAAAATAATGTCAGGGTTCACCTGATTCTTCAATTCATTTTGATGGACACCTTTTACGGTTCCTACGGTTCCTACGGGCATAAAAATTGGAGTTTCTATGGTTCCGTGATCCGTAGTAATAACTCCTGCTCTAGCTTGACTCTTTGGGTCAGTTGTTTTTAGGTCGAATTTCATTGAGGGCAAAGATAGTATTATTGTAAGAAGCTAAAAATTAAAAGATTCTTAAAGGTTCAAAAAAAGTAAACACCTATTTCACAAATTCTTGCGAACACTTTTTCTTTTAAATTAAATGTTTTTGATTAAAATCTTTTCTTATTTTTTGAAGAAAAACCCAAATTACTTTTTTTATTTTTTGGTGATGATTTTCTAAAAGATGCACTTTTTTTATTAAAGTCATTTTTGGCAGGCGCACTATTTCTTTTGGGCTTTGCCGACTTTGGTTTGTCTTTCACCACAGAGGCTTCTTCTGTTTTTGAGGAGGATGAAATCATAGAATTAATTTCTTTCATTTCATCTTCCGTTAATTCGCGCCAATCGCCAGTTTGCAAATATCCCAAATCTATGTTCATAATTCGGGTGCGTTTTAACTTGGTTACTTCATACCCTAAATATTCACACATTCTGCGAATTTGACGGTTTAAACCTTGGGTTAAAACAATTTTAAAGATTTTTGCACTGATCTTTTCTACCAAACATTTTTGAGTTATGGTTCCTAAAATCGGAATTCCATTGCCCATTTTCTGAATAAAATCATCTGTGATTACATTATTTACAGAAACAAAATATTCCTTTTCATGCTGGTTTCCTGCTCGTAAAATTTTATTGACAATATCTCCATCATTCGTCAGAAAAATCAATCCTTCAGAAGGTTTGTCTAAACGCCCAATAGGAAATAATCTTTCGGGGTAATTGATATGTTTTACAATATTATTAGGTTCTCTATCATCTGTTGTAGAAACAATCCCAACAGGTTTATTTAAAGCAATATATAAGATAACATCTTTTGGTTTTACATCCCGTCCGTCTAATTTTACCACATCTTTTTTACCAACTCTATTTCCTAATTGTGTTGGTTTTCCGTTGATAGTGACTCTGCCCTCTTTGATGAATTTTTCAGCTTCTCTGCGTGAACAAATTCCGGAAGAACTTATGTATTTATTTAAGTTGATAGATTGTTGATTGTTGATATCCAAAAGAAACAGTTTTTGGCAAAAATACATAATTCATTTCAACAAGGGGGTTAAACCCCTTGCAATTCATGCATATTTATCTACAATTCTATAGTCCTAAAAGTTAAATTAATTCTAGGTATATTAACCTTTTTAGTAGGCGGTAATCTATGCATCCAATGGGTTTGCGTCTGTTCTTTCATCACCAACAAACTTCCTTTTTCTAAAACAATATCTATTCTTTGTTTATTTTCTTTGTGTTTAAAAGAAAATTTCCGGGTTGCTCCTAAAGATAGCGATGCGATGGCACCATTTTTCTTTAGCATTTTTTCACCATCTGAATGATAGGCCATGCCCTCATCTCCAGAATGATATAAATTCAACAAGCAAGAATTATAGGTTTCGTTACTTTCTTTTTCGATGATTTCCTTAAGTTCCAGCAATTCTTGTGTCCAAATATTAGCCGTTTTTGTCACTTTAGAATAGGTATAAGAATATTCTGAATCTCCGTACCAAGCCACTTTTCTTTTGGTGATAATTTTCTTCCCAAACATCATGGCTTCATCATTTTTCCAATGAATAGTCTTTAAAAATTGCTGATAATAAAAAGCGCTTTGCATCGCATTTAAAATAATACCATGATAATTGGCGACCCCATCAAAGGGTAAAATATTTTTTATTGTATCCGAAGAAAATAAATCCATGCCCTAAAAATACTCAAAAACGATAGAATGCAATAATTTGTTTGTTACTGCTTTTCAAAAACTTTAAGGTTGTGTATTTTTACACCATGGAATTTAAGCTAGTATCAGAATTCTCTCCCACAGGAGATCAACCACAAGCCATCAAAGAACTTTGTGAAGGAATCAAGTCAGGAGAAAGGTTTCAAACCTTGTTGGGGGTAACCGGTTCAGGAAAAACATTTTCTGTAGCAAATGTTGTCAAAGAAGTAAAAAAACCAACGTTGGTTTTGGCGCATAACAAAACATTAGCTGCCCAATTATATTCCGAATTCAAACAATTTTTCCCAGAAAATGCAGTAGAATATTTCGTTTCTTATTATGATTATTATCAGCCGGAAGCCTACATCCCGGTAACAGGAACGTATATTGAAAAAGATTTATCGATTAATGAAGATATAGAGCGGTTGCGTTTAAGCACCACTTCCTCCCTACTTTCTGGTAGAAGAGATGTGTTGGTGGTGGCTTCGGTTTCTTGTTTATACGGAATCGGAAATCCTACAGAGTTTAAGAAAAATGTCATTCCCATTCAAACAGGGCAAACACTCGCTCGCACCAAATTTTTACATCAATTGGTGCAAAGTTTGTATTCTAGAACCGAGCACGAAATAAAAAGTGGGACTTTTAAAGTAAAAGGAGATGTGGTGACTATTTATCCTTCTTACGGTGACAATGGGTATCGCGTTCATTTTTTTGGTGATGAAATTGAAGAAATAGAATCATTCGATTTAGAGAACAATGCCATTTTAGAAAACTTCGAAGAACTTCATATTTATCCTGCCAATTTGTTTGTAACATCGCCAGACGTGTTGCAAAATGCCATTCATCAAATTCAAGAAGATATGATGAAACAGGTCGATTATTTTAAAGAAATCGGCAAACATTTAGAAGCAAAACGTTTAAAAGAGCGCACAGAATTTGATTTAGAAATGATTCGAGAATTGGGTTATTGCTCTGGTATCGAGAACTATTCTCGTTATTTAGACGGCAGAGAACCTGGCACGAGACCGTTCTGCTTGTTAGATTATTTTCCTGATGATTATTTAATGGTGATTGATGAAAGCCATGTAACGGTTCCGCAAACCCACGCCATGTATGGCGGCGATAGAAGTAGAAAAGAAAACTTGGTAGAATACGGATTCCGCTTGCCTGCTGCGATGGATAACCGACCTTTAAAATTTGATGAATTTGAAGCTTTGCAAAGGCAAACTATTTTTGTTTCTGCAACGCCTGCTGATTATGAGTTGCAAAAAACGGAAGGTATTTTTGTAGAACAAATTATTAGACCTACTGGATTGCTCGATCCTATCATTGAGATTAGACCCAGTTTAAATCAAATTGATGATTTAATTGAAGAAATACAAATTAGAGTAGAAAAAGACGAACGTACTTTGGTGACTACGTTAACCAAAAGAATGGCAGAAGAACTCACTAAATATTTAACAAAAGTTGCCATTCGTTGTAGATACATTCATTCTGATGTAGATACTTTAGAGCGGGTAGAAATTATGCGAGATTTACGTAAAGGTTTGTTTGATGTACTTATTGGTGTAAATCTTTTGCGTGAGGGTTTAGATTTACCAGAGGTTTCTTTAGTGGCCATTTTAGATGCCGATAAGGAAGGTTTTTTAAGAAGTCACCGATCCATAACACAAACCGTTGGTAGAGCTGCAAGAAACGTAAATGGACTCGCTATTTTATATGCTGATAAAATAACCAATAGCATGCAAAAAACCATTGATGAGACGGATAGACGTAGGGAAAAACAAATTGCATACAATACCAAAAATAATATTACTCCTACTCAAATTAATAAACGGATTGAAGATACTTTAACTAAATCTGCCGTTTCTAGCTATCATTATGACAACGCTAAACAAGTGGCTGCAGAGCAAGATTTGCAATATTTACCGAAAGAAGAAATAGAAAAACGAATTAGAACTAAACGTAAAGAAATGGAAGCTGCCGCCAAACAATTAGATTTTATTGTGGCTGCTAAATTAAGAGATGAGATCGCTGTTTTAAAAGAAAAGGTCTAATTTTTGCAGTCGTCTTGGGGGTGTCTGAATGTAAAGATCAAGTCGCTAAATATTCTTGTAAAAAAATATTAAAAATAACAAACCATGAAAACCACTAAAACACCTAACTTTTTTATCCTTATGATTTCTTTGGTGCTAGGTCGTGCGTTGTTTAACCAATTCAACTTTGAACAAATGCGGTTTGAAAACAATGCATTGGCCGCTATTTACAGCATCACTTTTGTATTAAGTGTCTATTTTTTAGTTACGGATTGGAGAAAAACTCCCAAAAAATAGCTTTCATTTCGTTATAATAGTCTAAAAAAAAATGAACTCCCCGTTATTTCATTTTATAATCTTCATTTATATTGGATTAAATTTATGGGTACGGTAAAGAAACTCCTATCTATTTAATGTTATCATAATAAAAAAATGATACAATGCACAAAGTTTGGCTCTGGGCAAGCATTTTCATACCTTTGCACCATGAAAGTTAGGATACATAAATTACGTAACTTTAGAATATTTAATTTCAATTTTTTGGTTTTTAGAAATCAATCTGAAAAATTTATTCCTCCTCATCGGTTATTTTAAATACTTTACAACCAAAATTTTATTTTTTCGCTGTAGAAGTTTCACTTCATCTTAAAAATAACGATGCCTTCTTGCCTCCTAAATTATCATTATTCTATAAAACAATTTATACATTATGACGATTAACACTTTTGATGCCTTTAACAGGATGTCATTTCTAACAATCAATAGAATTACCAATTTTTTACATCAACATTTAAATGACTGTAAAGACGATAAAACTGCCATACGACAGTCACTATTATATGCAGCAAAAGAGATCCCTAGTTTAGGTGGTTTTACGTTCACCGCAAAAGAAAATGATAGTATCATTGGTGCTATTGTTATTAATAAAACAGGCATGAAAGCGTATCAATCAGAAAATCTCTTAGTGTATTTGGCGGTTCATAAAGATTACAGCAATAAAGGCATTGGTTCAAAATTAATAAAAGAAGCTGTAAACTATTGTAATGGTAATGTTACACTTCAAATCAATAAAGAAAGTTCAGCAATTAAAGTATTTGAAAAAAGCGGATTTACTTCCGAGAAAATTCAAATGACGTTCCGCAAAGATTAATAAAAAAAATAGTATTAATAATAGTAATCAGATAATAAGATAAATATGAAAATTTTAGTAATTGGTGCCGGAAACATGGGACTTACCTATGCAGAAGGAATGTCTAAATCGAAGTTGTTAAAGAAGAAAAATATCATGGTTTTGGATAACTCTGAAAAAAAGTTGGAAGAACTAAATGAAATAAATCATTTTGATGCTTTTAAAGAATTAGAAGACTGTGTGCCTGAGGCAGATATTATCTTTATTGCTGTAAAACCTTATCATGCAGAGAACTTATTTAAAGCTTTAAAACCATTTTCTAAACCTGGCCAAGTTTTAGTATCAATTATGGCAGGTGTAAATATAGAAAACATCAAAAAATATTCTGGTTTGAAAAAAATAGTAAGAGCGATGCCTAATTTACCTGCGCAAATAGGAAAAGGACTGACCTCTTACGTTACGTCTAAAGAAGTTTCTAGAATAGAAAAATTAACGATAGAAAGTTTGTTAGACACTACTGGAAAATCTATGGAAGTAGATACCGAAAAATTTATTGATGCCTCTACAGGAATTTCTGGTAGTGGTCCAGCCTATGTTTTTTACTTTATGCAAAGTATGATGGAAGCTGCACTGCAAATGGGTTTCTCTAAAAAAGATTCTACAGTTTTAGTAAGTCAAACATTTACAGGTGCGGTAGAATTATTCAATCAATCTAAATTATCACCAAATTCTTGGATGGAAAAAGTAGCCTCTAAAGGTGGTACTACACGTGCCGCTCTCGATTCTATGGAAGACAACAATGTAAACGAATTAATAAAAGATGCTGCTTTTGCTGCTTTTAACAGAGCTGTAGAATTGGGTAAAGAACATTAAGATGCACAAAGAAAGAATTGTAATAAAAGTAGGAACCAACGTAATGACCAACAAGGATAACAGAATTGTTAGACCGGTTTTAAGGCGTTTGGTACAACAAGTAGCAGAATTATACGAACGCGATATTATATGTATCTTAGTTTCGTCGGGGTCTGTTATTGCAGGAAAAGAGGTTTTAGGAGAATCTTCAATCGAAAATGAAACTCAAAGAAGACAGGTATATTCTGCCATTGGGCAGCCTAGAATGATGCGTCATTATTATAATATTTTTAATGACTTCGGTATGAAATGTGCCCAAGTTTTGCCAACTAAAAGAGATTTTTCTCCAGGCATTCATCGCCAAAATATGATTAATTGTTGCGAAGGGCTCTTGTCTGAAGGGGTGATACCGATTGCTAATGAAGATGATGCCGTTTCGGTAACTATGTCTATGTTTTCTGATAATGATGAGCTGGCGAGCTTAATTGCACAATTAATTAACGCAGATAAATTGATTATTTTAACAGATATTGATGGTTTATATACTGGGCATCCCGATGCAGAAAGTAGCAATTTAATTAGCAATGTAAACCCTGATGAAGACTTGGATAAATACATACAAGATAGCGATAAAAAACCTGGTGAAGGACGAGGCGGAATGGGGTCTAAATTAGATTATGCGCAAGAGGCCGCATCCCATAATATCCCTACCTTTATAGCCAACGGAAAAAGAGATAATACCATTATTGATATTATAGACGGGAAGTCTGTAGGTACCAAAGTGTCACTTTAAAATTTATACGATGAAGCTATTAGATACAACCTTAAAAAATAACGTTTTAGAAAGCATGACTAAGATTCTTGATACACATCGAGAAGCCTTGTTAGAAGCCAACCAAAAGGATTTGGATGCTTTTAAAAAAGAAGACCAAGCGATGTATGATCGTTTGATTTTAAATAACAAAAAAATTGATGGTATGATTACAGCCATCAACCAAGTAAAAGCACAAGAAGACCCTGTAAATCAAATTATTAGTGACAAGAATTTAGAAAACGGATTGCAAATCACTAACAGAACTGCTCCTTTTGGTACGATTATGATTATTTATGAATCGAGACCCGATGTAACGATTGAAGCCGCTGTTTTGGCCTTTAAAGCAAATAATAAAATACTTTTAAAAGGTGGAAAAGAAGCTATTTTCAGCAATCAATTATTGGTTGAATTTTGGCACAAGGCTTTAGCCGAAAATAATCTTAGCAACGATTATATTAAGCTTATGCAAATGAACCGAACTGAAACACAAGCCTTTTTAAAAAAACCAACCGAACCGTTAGATCTAATTGTACCGAGAGGTGGCGAGCGTTTGATTCGTTTTGTAAAAGAGCATGCTACCTGTGCCGTGTTAATTAGCGGAAGAG
>JBNMNV010000031.1:0-18970 GCA_051278125.1 Polaribacter sp.
TTTTATCCTAAAAGCTTCATAAAATGATTCTAGAATATCAGTTTGTGAAGCTTTTTTCTTTGTACATAATTTTCAAAGTATATTTTTTCTATAGACCAATTTATTGTTTCTTGCATTTAATTTTATTTGAACCCAATCGTTTAGTTTATGAATTCAAATTTTGAGGTTGTTATTATTGGTGGAGGTACAGCTGGCTTAATTTTAGCAAGAGAATTAAGCAATCAAAAAAGAAAAACATTAATTATAGACAGAAAAAAAGAGTTACTAGAATTCTCTTTTAATACGCTCGGAAGTTTTATGAATTTAAAAGATTTTAAGCTAACCGAAGCTGTTGTTGCTAGAGAAATAAATAAGATTACTTTTCATTCTAGCCGTGTTAAAAGCAGTATTCAATCCGATTTATATATTTTAGATAAAAAGAAAGTGCACCTTGAGTTATTAGACGCGCTAGATGATAAGTATGTTACCCTAAAAACGAGTGTGAATATCAAAACAATTGAAAAGGATGAAACAGGTAATTTTATATCGGTAACAGACCAAAATAGAGTAAAATATACAGGAAAAATATTTGTTGATGCTTCAGGAACCAATGGAATCATTAGTAAAAAAGTGGGACTTCGTCCTAAAAAAGTGGATTTGGCAACCGGTGTTGAATACAATGTGAAATATTTAGGAAACCCCAATGAGATGTTTCTTTTAATGGGTAAAATGTATCAAGGTGGTTATGGTTGGATTTTTCCTTTAAAAGATCAAAGAGCTATCATCGGTTTTGGAACGTTCGATGCGCAAATTGTAAAAGATTTAAAAAACCGTTTGCATACAATATTAGAGATACCCTACATAAAAAAACTTGTGGTAAAAGACAATGATAAAGCAGAGGGTGGTAGCATTCCCATAACACCCGTTTTAGATCAATTTGTACTGAACAATTTGGTTTGTGTTGGTGATAGCGTTGCGCAAGTAAACCCGATAGTAGGCGAGGGGTATAAATTTATTTTTGAAGCTGCTTTAATGGCAAGTAAAGCTATTGATATTTCTTTAGAAAAAAATGATTTGAAATATTTAACGACCTATGAAAAAAAATGGAAAAAAAGATTTTTTGCCAATTATACCCGTTCTAAAAATACTCAAAAGAAATTTTTTAAGTACTCACAAAATAATTTATTAATGGATTTTGTCTTGTTAATTTCTAAATTTGTATCTAAAAAAAGAGCCATACAGTCGCTATCGGGAGAATATGGTTTGGAAGAGGTCTAAGAGAAGTATTCTTTAGATTTTTCCCAGTACCCATCCATTTCTACTAGAGACATATCAGCGAGTTCTTTGCCTGCTTTTTTAGCTTCTTTTTCTAAATATTGAAAGCGATTTATGAATTTTTTATTGGTCTTTTCTAAGGCATTTTCAGGATTTACACCAATAAAACGGGCATAATTAATCATAGAAAACAACACATCACCAAACTCTTTTTCGGTATTTTCTTTGTTTCCTGCTTTAATTTCTTCGTTTAGCTCAGAAAGTTCTTCTTGTACTTTTTCCCAAACTTGCTCAGGTTTTTCCCAATCAAAACCAACACCTGCAACTTTTTCTTGAATTCTACTCGCTTTTACAACAGCGGGTAAACTTTTAGGAACCCCTTCTAAAACAGAAGTTTTTCCTTCTTTTAGTTTTAATTGTTCCCAATTTCGCGTAACTTCTGCTTCATCCTTAACTTTTACATCCCCATAAATATGAGGATGTCTATGAATTAATTTATCAGAAATAGCATTGGCAACATCTCCAATATCAAAAGCCTTTTTTTCACTGCCTATTTTTGCGTAAAAAACGATGTGCAATAAAACGTCCCCTAATTCCTTTTTAATTTCAGTTAAATCGTTGTCGAGAATGGCATCTGCAAGCTCATACGTTTCTTCAATGGTTAAATGGCGCAGGCTTTCTAGCGTTTGTTTTTGATCCCAAGGACATTTTTCACGGAGGTCATCCATAATGTCTAACAAACGATTAAAGGCAGATAGTTGTTCTTTTCTTGAGTTCAAATATGCTTTTTTTGAAATTGATGAGGAAAGAAGAGATTTCTTCTATTGTCCTAATAAGACGTTTTTAAACTTCTTCAGTGTTTTCTTCTTTAGGCTCTTGTATTGCAGAAAAATCCATTCCGGCACCAACCAAAATATTAAACCATTGAATTACCTTTTTAATATTAGAAGTATACACTCTTTCATCATCATAATTAGGTAAAACTTCTGCAAAAAATGAAGCTAGCTTTTTTCCACTTTCTTTATGAGAAACAGCTTCTTTACCTTCTGTTTTTTCGAACATTGCTTTAAAAACATTCAATAACGGAATGTCTTCTTCATAGGTGTAAATAGCAATATTTTCTAATAAACTCACATTTTGAGTAGAGTTGATGGCTATTCTTTTTTGATCTGCTAAAGATTCTACAATAATCGCATTTTTAGACTGAGATATTACTTGAAATAAACTAGGTTTACCAGTAACCGAAATAATTTTACTAAATTCCATATGTGTTTTTATATTGTTTGTCTCCTCGAACAGTGTAGCGCTTTTAGGGGCTCGAAAACTACCCGCCATAGCATTACCCGAACAGACATTATTTTTTGTTATTTACCTTTTTTTAAATTTGGAAAACGCATTCTGTAGTCTGCATTTACTTTTCCTTTTGAAATGTTTTCTAGTTTCTTTTTTATCAATCTTTTTTTGAGAGATGAAAGCTTATCCGTAAATAAGATGCCTTCAATATGATCATATTCATGCTGAAAAACTCTCGCGGCTAAACCCTCTAAAACTTCTGTATGTGTATTAAACTCTTCATCTTGATACTCAAAAGTAACTTTAGGTTGACGAAAAACGTCTTGACGGACATCAGGAATGCTTAAACAACCTTCATTAAAAGCCCATTCTTCACCTTCTTCTTTAAGAATTTGTGCATTGATAAAAACTTTATTAAATGTTTTTAATACGGCTCTGTCTTCATTATCTAAATCTTCATCTTCTGCAAAAGGAGAAGCGTCAATAATAAACAAACGTATTGCTTTTCCTATTTGCGGAGCCGCCAAACCAACACCAGAAGCATTGTACATGGTTTCTTTCATATTGGCAATGAGCTCTTTTAAATTAGGATAATCTGCATCAATCTCCTTGCCTTCTTTTCTTAAAACAGGATCTCCATAAGCTACAATAGGTAAAATCATTTTATTTTTTTTAATGACTGCAAAAGTACAAAGTTTGTAACTTGAACAAAACTATTTACTGTATAAATACGACTGTAAAATGATGGTGGCACTAATTTCATCAACCAAAGCTTTATTTCTTCGTTGATTTTTTTTCAATCCACCATCAATCATAGATTGAAAAGCCATTTTAGAGGTAAAACGCTCATCTATTCTTAACACGGGGATTTGGGGTATTTCTTTGGATAGTTTTTTTAAAAAAGGAACAATCAACGCCTCGCTTTCGCTGTCTGAATTATCCATTTGTTTAGGTTTTCCTACTAAAAAAAGTTCCACACGCTCTTTAGCAATGTAGCCTTTTAAAAATAGTATTAGGTCATCCGTATGTACGGTTGTCAAGCCAGAAGCAATAATTTGTAATTGGTCTGTAACGGCAATTCCTGTTCTTTTTTTTCCAAAATCGATGGCTAAAATTCTTTCCAAGTTGTATACTTTTTTTGCAAAAATAAAGTTTAAATGTTATTCAGAAGTATTAATCTTAATAAAATCAGCATCTTGAAAAAAGACTATCTTGTAATTTAAACAAGGAAGGGTAATTTGTTTAAAAAATGTATATTCGCCATAGGTTTTACAGATAAATTTATATTTGCTAAAAGTAAATTTTAAAATGAAAGATATCAAAGAAATTATAGAGTCCGCTTGGGAAAATCGTGACTTATTAAAAGAAGAAACTACCATAAATACCATTAGAAAAGTAGTTGATTTATTAGACAAAGGAGAACTTAGAGTTGCAGAGCCTGTAGCGGGTGGATGGCAAGTAAATGAATGGATAAAAAAAGCAGTTGTTTTGTACTTTCCGATTCAAAAAATGGAGACTTTAGAAGCGGGTATTTTTGAGTATCATGATAAAATACCCTTAAAAAGAAATTACAAAGAAAGAGGCATTAGAGTAGTGCCAAATGCAGTGGCAAGACACGGAGCTTATATTGCTGCAGGAACTATTTTAATGCCTAGTTATGTAAATATTGGTGCGTATGTAGATGAAGGAACAATGGTAGATACATGGGCTACGGTGGGGTCTTGTGCGCAAATTGGTAAAAACGTTCATTTATCTGGAGGTGTAGGAATTGGGGGCGTTTTGGAACCACTACAAGCGGCACCCGTAATTATTGAAGACGGTGCTTTTATTGGTTCTAGATGTATTGTTGTAGAGGGGGTTCGAGTAGAAAAAGAAGCAGTTTTAGGCGCAAATGTTGTGTTAACCATGAGCACGAAGATTATAGATGTTACTGGAGATGAACCTATAGAAATGAAAGGTATAGTACCTGCAAGATCTGTAGTAATTCCTGGCAGTTATACGAAGAAGTTTGCTGCCGGCGAATACAATGTACCTTGTGCCTTGATTATTGGAAAAAGAAAAGAAAGTACCAACAAAAAAACGTCTTTAAACGATGCGCTTCGTGAATACGATGTGGCGGTTTAAGATTTTAATATGCTATGACAAAGATTACTGCAATTATTCCAACGCTGAATGAAGAAATTCATATATCAGCAGCAATTCAATCTGTAAGTTTTGCCAATGAAGTAATTGTAATAGATTCTTTTAGCACCGATAAAACCTTGGAAATAGCAGAAAAATGCAATGTAAAAATCATCAAACGTAAGTTTGATGATTTTTCTTCGCAGAAAAACTTTGCAATAGAACAAGCAAAACATCCTTGGATTTATATTTTAGATGCTGATGAAAGAGTAACTCCAGAAGTTGAATTAGAAATTTTAGAAGCAGTTCAAAATCCTAATTGTTTTGTTGGTTTTAATGTAAGAAGATCTTTTTATTTTGCAGGTAAAAACATTAATTATGGTGGCTGTCAAAGAGATAAAGTAGTTCGTTTATTTTTAAAAAAAGAATGCAAGTATAAAGGAGTTGTGCATGAAAAAATTGTTACCTCTGGTAAAATTGGTTTTTTTAAAAACAAAATAGAACACTATTCTTATAAAAGCTATGATCATTACATTTCTAAAATGAATCATTATGGGGCTTTAAGGGGAAAACAATATTTTGAGGAAGGAAAAAAAGTAAATTTATTTCATATTTTAATAAAACCACCGGCAAGATTTGTAATTCATTATTTTATCAGGTTGGGATTTTTAGACGGATTTCCTGGATATATTTTTGCTAAAACGCAAGCATATGGTGTTTATACAAGGTATATAAAGCTTTGGTTGTTGAATAAAGATAGTAAAGAATGAGTATTGGTAAAGTAAATATCGATATTTCTATCGTAATTGTCAATTACAAAAGCTGGAAACACCTGGAGAATTGTTTAAATTCAATTAATAAAATTATTTCGAATGAGTTTTCTTTAGAAGTAATAATTGTTGATAATTGTTCTCATGATCATTTATTTGAAGTCTTTAAAAAGAAATTTTCTCAATTTATTTTCATTGAAAATACAGGAAATAATGGTTTTTCAAATGGTTGCAATTTAGGAGTAAAAATCGCAAAAGGAAATTATTTCCTTTTTTTAAACCCAGACACTATTATTTCTGAAGAACCCATCATAAAAATGTATTCTTTTTTAAAAGGAAATAAAAAAATAGGTATTGTGTCTTGTAATCAGTTAAATACAATCGGTTTTTATGAGAAAAACATTCGTTTTTTCTTAGATTTTAATACACTTTTTGGTCTTTTTAGAGCTCTAAATAAAAAGAAGTTAAGCGCAAGAATACTTCAAAAAAATAATGTTCTTTATCCAGATTGGGTATCAGGAGCAATTGTTTTTATAAGCAAAGATTGGTTTCATAAAGTAGATGGATGGGATGAAGATTTTTGGATGTATTACGAGGACGTAAACTTATCTAAAAAAGTTTCTGATGCAGGAGGAATAGTAGCTTTATTAACAAATACCGAAATTATTCATAACCATGGAGGATCATCAAGAATTAATATCAAAACAGCTTCCATAACAAAAACGGAAGTACTAATTTCTAAACATGTATATATCCGCCATAACTATACGGGAATAAAACATTTTATTTTACAGTTTTTAGTCGTTATGAATAATTTAATCGGCAAAATTATAGCTGCACTAATAGGCGTTTTTCTCTTCTTTATTCCAAAATTAAGATTAAATGTATATTTGTGTTTTAATATTATAAAATATTACGCTAGTTCAGTATTAAATAGAACTTGGTTAAGTTTTAGGTCTTTAAATCACCCAAATAAAAAATAAAATTACATACATATTGAGGATAAATTCGACTAAGGATATGAAGCTAAAAACGTTCTCTTTAATATAGAGAAAAGTCAAAAATAAAGACAAAATTAGTTGTGGACAGACGATTTCTTCTATTTATTTACCAAAGTTAGATGTATTGCTGTTTAAACCTGAAATACTGTATTTTAGTTGATATTGAAAGGGAAATGGCGTATTTTATGACAAATATTTCAATTGAGAAATGGCTTTATAATGAGAAATAGGTTTCTTAATGGCAGAAATAGATACCTATAGTTTTTTAATTTAAAAAATAATCGCAATGTACAATAAAGAAAATTTCCCTGTTGATGCCGTTATTACTTGGGTAGATAGTACAGATGTTGTTTGGCAAAATAACATCAATAAATATTTAGAAAAGAAAATTGATTGGAATAATGAGAATACAATTAATGCATATCATTCAATTAATGAAATTGAAATTACAATTATATCCATCCTTAAAAATGCAAAGTTTATAAAAAATATTTATTTGGTAACAGATAATCAACAGCCAAAAAACTTTGATAAGCTTCAAGAGGTCGCTAAAAAATCTAAAGTAAATTTGATAGTTATCGATCATAAAGTAATTTTTAAAGGATATGAGCATTATCTACCTACTTTTAATGCTATTACCATTGAAACACTGATTTATAAGATTCCAAATTTAAATGAACATTTTTTGTTTTTTAATGATGACTTTTTTGTAATGAAGGAAACAAAAATTGAAGATTTTTTTATTGGAAATTTAACTGTGATAAGAGGGAAATGGGATTCTTATTATGAAGATAAAACGATTAGAAAGCTAACTTTAAAACTAAAATCTATCTTTAAGAAAGTAGACTATAATAGAGTGGGGTATAAATTATGTCAGCAAAATACTGCTAAATTATTAGGTTTTAAAAAATATGTAAGAATAGATCACACTCCAGTCGCTATGAAAAAGTCTGCGATTGAAGCGTATTTTAAGTTAAATCCTAAATCTTTGGAGAACAATATCAAATTTAGATTTAGAAATCATACACAGTTTGTTATCATGTCATTATCCAATCTTTTAGAAATTCAAAAGAATACTTTTATTTTAAAAAATAATTTTAATTTAAGTTATTATCAATCGTATAACTATTTAAAGATTGTGTTTAAATTATTTTGGTTCGATATGGATAAAACTAAAAAATTTATGTGTTTTCAAATGTTAGTTTTAGCGAATTCAAAAACATTGTCCTATATTTTAAATTGGATCGATAAAAAGCTAGACACAAATTTTAATGAAACCATTCATTAATTCTAGTCATTTTTTAAAATAATTGTAATACCAATTCTGTTTTGAAATTTACTGTAAAAGAAAACGATATTTTTTTTCTTTATATAAAATAGAAAAATAAAGCATAGCATTCGTTACGGTTTCTTTTTATGTTGAAATAGAAATGGAAAAAGGGCGTTTTATTGCGGTCATTTCAATGCAGAATTGGTATCATCTAAAAAGTGGTTTTTTAATGAGTATTTTCAATTTAAGAATGTATATCAAAAATATCACCCATGAATACATATTAATTTTAGGATTCTATAGTTTTGATATTTAGGAGGTTATTTTAAATCTTTAACAGGTTTCACTATTTTTTTATTATTGAAGTATAAATATTTTGTGGCATGATAATAAGCTGATAAAAGACTATCCATGTGTTGGGCAATCATTGGTTTCTCAAGCTTTATGTCTTTTATGTTATTTGATTGTAAACTGAACAAACTTGCTTTTTTAGAGATGTTTGTTTTTTCATAATAAAATTGATCCTTAATGAGTCCAACAGCTTTTTCTCCTGTTCTTGTAATGTATAAAAAAGCAGCAGTATTCGTAGTTGTACTGTCTAGTAAATCTCTTCCTAACGTGTAATTTGTGTAGTCTATTTTTGCTAAACTTGTCGCTGTAGGAAAAATATCTACTAATTTGGCGTATGTATGTAATTCTTGTGGTTTTACATATTTTGGTGCATGAATAAAAAACGGAACATGATGTCTTTGTATTCCTAAATCATCTTCATTATTTTTTAAGAAATCTAGTTTTTTCATACCTCCTCTGTGATCTCCAAAAAACACAAAAATAGAATTTTCATAATAACCAGCTTCTTTTGCTCTTTCTAAAAAACGAGCAACATTAAAGTCTAAATAACGAATTCCGTTTAATTGCCCTAAAGATCTAAAACCTCCTTTTAATACCGTTTCTTCAGTAATTTCATTTTCTAAAATTGGTGTAAAACTTTCCTTTTGATCGGGCACTGTAAAAGGCATGTGGTTTGTTGCAGTTTGAATGTAAGCAACAAAAGGCTTTCCTTTATTGTGCAATTTTTTTAGTTCCTTGTCAGATTCTTTAAATAAGTCGTAGTCATCAATTCCCCATACATCAGCTCTGTTTTCTTCTTCAAAACTTCCTTCCTCATATATTTTTAGATCCTTTATATTCGATTGAAAAACACCTCTAATATTTGCCCAATTCGCAGAGCCACCTAAAAAATAAAGTTTTTCATATCCTTTAAATTGATCAAAAATAATTCGTTGATCTATAATCATAGGGTTTCTTGAAGCTGTTTTTACATCTTCAATATCTGGTAAACCCGTAATACTAGCAAAAACACTACCGGCTGTTCCTGCTTTGTGCACATAAAATTTAGAAAAACTTAAACTTTTTTTAATAATGGAATCCATTTTAGGTGAACTATTTAGTGGGTTTCCATAGTAACTCAGGGTCGCTGTTCCTGTAGATTCTAACATCACAAAAACTAGATTAGGCTTTTCTTTGTATGGGGTATTAAACGTTACTTTTTTTTCAAAATTTATGCTGTCTTTTGGTAAGTTTAGATGTTTAGCAATTACAGGGTAATAGGTTTTAAATTTCTCAAGATCTACACCTTCACTTCTAAAAGCAAAACTATCAAAGAAATATAAAACAGGATTTAAAGCGAATTGATTTATCGTATTGTTTTTAGAGAAAAAAGCTTCACTCCAGCGCAAAGGATAATGCGTTATGCTGTTGTAAATTCCAAAAGAGCAAAGCAATATCGTTACAATAAAATATACTGTTTTTAATTTGTTGGTTATTTTTTGTTGTGTTTTAGAAAAGTATCCATAAACAAAACCAGTATATTTATAAATGATAAAACATAAAATAACCAATGCCAAAATACCTTTGTAAATGGGGTAGCTCTCAATTAAAACCTGAGTAGATATTTTAAAATTATCTAAAAAGCGCAGTGATGAGGCGTCAATACGAATGCTTAAATACTCATAATACCCAAAATCCAACAGGTAAAAAAGCGTTAAAATTAGGTAGGATAGAATTAGATAAATGGTTGCTATTCTTTTAAAGATTACACGTTCAAAAAAACGATAGTTTGTAATTAAAACAAATATTGCTAAAGGGAAGAAAGTAATAATTGCTAATTTTAAATCAAAACGAATGCCTAACAAAATGGCTTTTTGTATTTCTGGAGACGCTATTGAAGAATTAGCGTCTAATTGTGCAAAAAGTAGATAGAAAATTACTCTAAATAAAACGACAAAAATGAATAGAAAAAAAACATTTGTGAAAATGTATTTTATATAATTTGGGGTTTTTTGAAACATGCTTTTATATATTTGCAAAGGTACTATTTTTAGCATTATTTTAAATGGACAATCCATGCAAAAAAAATAATATGGAGAAGAGGTCTAATTTTTTTTTGAGCCAAAGGATATTTAATGAATTTGGGGCGTCTTAAAAAAAGATACCAATTCTACATATTTAAAGTGTTTGGTGCTTTTACTTAAAAGGGAACGTAAATACTGTGTATCATACTTGTATCCAATTTGGGCAAATAAGTTCATTTTCTACACCACCCATCCATGTCTTAGAGGTTATGACAGTTTTATTTTTATGTTGATTTAACCAAGCTCCCCACCAAGAAAAACTGCTATTTGCTGTAATATTATGTTCACATAAACTTATGAGATGCAGGTCTTCATGAGGAATCACAGCATGTTCTATAAAAGTTTTATTTTCAATGTTAAGGTTTTTTTTAGCCCAAGAAATGTCATTAGAAAATATAAAGAAATGATGATCACTAAATTTATGTTGAATCAATTTTATAGCGGCTTTGTAGTACCTTAAATTACAAGCCTCCTGAGCTTCATTTCCTTTTTCGTTAACCACAGAATTAGTTCTTTCTATTTGCAAAGAGCAGGCATTTTTTTGAATTGTAATTTCTTTTAAATAATTAATTGTTGAATTTGATAGTTCTTTTTTAACCACAAATTGTTTTTGTAAAATAGCGCTAATTGTTTTAAAGTATTTTTCTGTTTGAAAATTACCGATAACATATTTTTTTGGAGGTAGTTCAAGAAGTTTTTTATCAAACAGCAATTTTTTTTCTTTTAAAGATGCCTGGAGTCCAATTTTACATAAAAAGTTAGTAAGTGGCGTAGAGGTTTCTAAATCAATTTTAAATTGATTTAATTGGAACTCTTTATGCAATTTTTGTTTTTTTAATTGGGTAATATCAATCTTTACTTGATATCCTTTTTGCTGCAAAGCTTGGGCATATGCGTACTGAAACATTTGAGCTCCAAGGTCGCCAAGAATTCTGACAATAATCATAAAAAAGTTATCATTTTAAGGAGTCTTGATTATATAAAAACGAAAGCACAAATGTAATTATAATTTTCTTTTATCAATTGCTGTTTAAAAGCGTAGAAAAGAATAAATTTGCGCTTTCTTATTAAAAATATGGACTACAAAGAAGCGCTTTCTTCAGAGATTTTTACAATAATATCAGAGGCATCAGAACAATTAGAGGTAAAAAGCTATGTGATTGGCGGTTTTGTGCGGGATTTTATTTTAAAAAGAGGTACTGCAAAAGATATAGATATTGTCGCTGTTGGTAGCGGAATTGAGTTAGCTTTAAAAGTGTCTAAACTATTGCCAAATAAACCAAAAGTTCAAGTTTTTAAAACATACGGAACGGCAATGTTGCGTTACAAAGACACTGAAATAGAGTTTGTGGGTGCTAGAAAGGAATCTTATACAGAAGAAAGTAGAAACCCTGAAGTTAGCCAAGGAACTCTAAAAGATGATCAAAATAGAAGGGATTTTACCATGAATGCATTGGCCTTAAGTTTAAATAAAGAGAATTTTGGTGAAGTATTAGATCCGTTTAACGGGATGGAAGATTTAGAAAATAAAATTATAAAAACGCCTTTAAACCCGGATATAACCTATTCGGATGATCCTTTAAGAATGATGCGTGCCGTCCGTTTTGCATCACAATTAAATTTCGAAATTGAAGCGCAATCGCTTTTAGCAATTTTCAGCAATTCTAAGAGACTTCATATTATTACAAGAGAAAGAATTGTTGTTGAGTTGCATAAAATATTAGCATCAGCAAAACCCTCTATTGGCTTTTTGTTGTTGGAACAAACAGGGCTGTTGCTACAAATTTTACCTGAATTAATTGCTTTAAAAGGAGTAGAGGAGGTTGAAGGCCAAAAACATAAAGATAACTTTTATCATACATTAGAAGTCGTAGATAATATTGCGGAACACACCGATGATGTTTGGTTAAGATGGTCCGCTTTATTGCATGATATAGGAAAAGCACCCACAAAGAAATTTAGTAAAAAAGTTGGCTGGACCTTTCACGGACATGAATTTGTAGGTTCTAAAATGGTCTATAAAATCTTTAAAAGATTAAAAATGCCATTGAATAACAAAATGAAATTTGTTCAGAAAATGGTCTTGTTAAGTTCGCGCCCAATTGTGTTGGCTTCAGAGGTTACAGACTCGGCTATAAGACGTTTGATTTTTGATGCAGGCAATGATATAAATTCTTTAATGACTTTGTGTGAAGCAGATATTACTACGAAAAATCCGAAGAAATTTAAGCAGTATCATCAAAATTTTGATGTAGTGCGGGCTAAAATTAAAGAGGTAGAGGCAAGGGATAAGGTTAGAAATTTTCAACCGCCAATTACGGGAGAAGAAATTATGAAAGCTTTTAATTTAAAGCCTTGCAGGGAAATAGGTCAAATTAAAGAAGCGATTAAAGAGGCTATTTTAGATGGTGAAATTCCGAATGAACATGAAGCTTCCTATATTTTTATGATTGAAAAAGGCAAGAAACTAGGGTTACATTTAGCTTAAACTTTGCATCGAAACCAATTTAAAGTATTCGCCTTTTTTAGCTAATAGTTCTTCATGCTTTCCTTGCTCCGCTATTTTGCCTTTTTTCATCACAACAATCTTGTTTGCTTTTTGAATAGTAGACAATCTGTGCGCAATCACCAGCGAAGTTCTATTTTGCATCATTTTTTCTAATGCAATTTGTACTAATTGTTCAGATTCTGTGTCTAACGCAGAAGTTGCTTCATCTAAAATCATAATTGGCGGATTCTTTAAAACAGCCCTAGCAATCGATAAACGCTGTTTTTGTCCGCCAGAAAGTGTACCACCACCATCACCAATATTCGTGTGAAATTTTTCTGGTAAATCTTGAATAAATTCATTGGCATTTGCAATTTTTGAAGCCTCTAAAATTGCTGCATCTGTGGCATTTTGATTTCCTAAATTGATGTTATTTGCAACGGTGTCATTAAAGAGAATAGAGTCTTGGGAAACAATCCCCATTAAATCGCGTAAAGATTTTTTAGTGATGTCTTTGATATCAATTCCATCTATAAAAATAGCACCTTTATTTACATCATAAAAGCGTGTAATTAAATTGGCTAAAGTAGATTTTCCGCTTCCAGATTGCCCAACAAGCGCAACAGTTTCCCCTTTTTTGATCGTTAATGAAAAGTTTTTTAAAACATACTCATCTTTATATTTGAAAGAGATATTTTTAAATTCAATTTGATCCTTAAAATCTTCTTTAACAAGAGCATTCGGCTTATCTTTAATACTGTTTTCAGCATTTAAAATTTGCATAATCCTTTCTGCAGAAGCTTCTCCTTTTTGAATATTGTAATACGTGGTAGTTATTAATTTTATAGGGTTTAATACCGTGTAGAATAAAAGAATATAGCCTAAAAATTTGCTTGAATCTAAAGAGCTAGTTTCCTTTAAAACATCGGTTCCTCCATACCAAAGAATGGTAATGATTGTGGCAGAGCCTAAAAATTCACTCATGGGTGAAGCCAATGTTTGTCTATGAAAAACACTGGTCATTAATTTTCGGAAATTTTGTGTAGAGTTATTAAATTTTTTGGCAATAACACTTTCGGCATTAAAGCCTTTAATAATTCTTAAACCGGTTAATGTTTCTTCTATAAATGATAAAAAATTACCAGTTTCTTTTTGCGCTTTTACCGAGTTTGCTTTTAATTTTTTACTGATCGATGAAATGATAAATCCAGAAACAGGTAATAAGATAAAAACAAAGAGTGTTAACTCTATACTAATATACAGCATAATAGAAATAGAGATAAGAACGGTTAGCGGTTCTCTAACTAATGCTTCTATAGAAGTTAAAATAGAGGTTTCTACTTCTTTTACATCAGAAGTCATGCGTGCAATGATATCTCCTTTTCTCTTTTCTGAAAAATAAGCGATGGGTAATTCTACAATCTTTTCATATAATTTATCCCGTAAATCTTTTACAATTCCGGTTCTTAAAAAAGTAATTACATAAGAGGCTAAATATCTAAATAAGTTTTTAAAAAAGAATAATGATAGCGATAACAAACAAATGAATAGTAAGACGTTAACTTCACCATCATTTATAATTTTTTGAGAAATAAAATAGTTAAAGTTATTTTCAAGATAGCTTCCAAGACCATTTATTCCCTGATAAATAGGTTTGCTTATTACTTTTTTTTCCGTGCTAAATAAAATTCTTAAAACAGGAATAAAAGCTAAAACAGAAAGCACATTAAAAATTGCGTAAAGTATATTGAATAGAATATTTAAAATTGTAAATTTTCGATACTTTTTTTCATATTTTAAAATGTCTTTGAAATAACCCATTAATTCAATTTCATCTCTTTGATAATACGTTGAATTTTAGCATCTAATTCACGTTCTACTTTTTCAGTATTTTCTTTTGTGTCTAAAGAAGTATTTACACTAAAATAAAATTTAATTTTTGGCTCTGTTCCACTTGGTCTTGCAGCAATTCTTGTTCCTGATGCCGTTTGATAGATCAACACATTCGACTTAGGTAAATCAATGTTCGTAACCTCACCAGTAATTAAATTCTTTTTGGTCGATGCGTCATAGTCACAAAGTGTTTCAATTTTTTCACCATCAATTTCTAAAATAGGATTGTTACGCATATCGCTTAACATTTGCTGAATTTCTGCAGCACCATCCATTCCTTTTTTAGTAATCGAAATTAAATACTCTTTATAAAAACTATTTTCAACGTAAATGTTTAACAACTCTTGGTAAAATGAGCTGCCATTTTGCTTTGCTAAAGCGGCTACTTCACACGCTAATAAAGTAGCGGTAACCGCATCTTTATCACGAACAAAGCCTCCCACCATATAACCAAAACTTTCTTCACCACCACCAATAAAATCCAGTTCTGGGAAATCTTTTACCATTTTTGCGATCCATTTAAAACCAGTTAAACCAACTTTGGTTTCAACGTTATAATTGGCGGCTACATCATTTACTAATTCTGTAGAAACAATCGTAGAACCTACAAATTGTTTTCCGTTCATTTTTCCTTCATCTTTCCATTTTTTCAATAGAAATTCAGTCATGACCACCATGGTTTGGTTCCCATTCATTAACTTCATTTTTCCATCGGTATCTCTAACGGCAACGCCCAAACGATCACAATCAGGATCTGTACCAATCACAATATCTGCGCCAATTTTATCTGCTAAATTGGTAGCCATTTTTAGGGCTTCTGGTTCCTCTGGGTTCGGCGATTTTACAGTTGGAAAATTACCATTGGGTACTCTTTGTTCTTCTACAATATGCACATCTGTATACCCTGCTTTTGCTAAAGCATCTGGCACAGAAACGATAGAGGTTCCGTGCAAAGAAGTAAAGACAATTTTTAAGTTTTTTCTATCAATTTTATTTGATAAAGAACCGTTTTTTACACAAGCTTCAATAAAAATAGCATCGACATCTTTACCAATTACTTCAATTAAATCTTCGTTGGCTTCAAACTTAATTTCAGAAAAATCTAAGGCATTTACATCTCCAATAATTCCTGCATCATGAGGAGGTACAATTTGTCCTCCATCTGCCCAATATACTTTGTAACCATTATATTCTGGCGGATTGTGAGAAGCGGTTAATACAATACCTGCATCACATCCTAAATGCCGCACTGCAAAAGATAATTCTGGTGTTGCTCTTAAATCTTCAAATAAGAAAACTTTAATATTATTTGCCGATAAAACATCGGCAACTAGTTTTGCGAACTTTTTACTGTTGTGTCTGCAATCAAAAGCAATGACCACTTTTAAGGGTGCTTTTTTTACATTTTTTATCAGATAATTAGACAGGCCTTGTGTGGCTCTTCCTAATGTATATTTATTAATTCTATTAGTTCCTGCACCCATGACACCTCGCATTCCCCCGGTTCCGAATTCCATATCTTTATAGAATCTATCTGCCAAATCTTTTGGGTTGTTATCAATAAGATTTTGTATTTCTGCTTGAGTTTCCGCATCAAAAATAGGAGTTAACCATTTTTTTGCTTTTTCTAAAATATCATTCATGGGTATATTTTTTGTGAATTGGTCTACAAATATAAAGTTTAAAAATTTATTTTTTCTTTTATTTTATAGTGTTTTTCCTCGCTTTTATTTTTGATGATGAGTTCGCCTATAAAACCTGCTAAAAAAAGTAAAGTTCCTAAAATCATGGAGGTTAAAGCAATAAAAAACCAAGGGTTGTCGGTTACTAATATTGTTTTAATTCCATAATACACTTTGTATAGTTTATAAGCACCAATATAAAAAGCAGAGGAGGTTCCGAATAAAAACATAAAAGTACCCCAAAGACCAAAAAAGTGCATCGGTCTTTTGCTAAATTTAGATAAAAATGAAATGGTAATTAAATCTAGAAACCCATTGATAAAACGATCGATACCAAATTTGGTTTCCCCATATTTGCGAGCTTGATGTTGTACTATTTTCTCGCCAATTTTATAAAATCCTTCATTTTTTGCGAGTACCGGAATGTATCTATGCATTTCTCCGCTTAGTTTTACCGTTTTTATCACCTCGTTTTTATAGGCTTTTAAGCCACAATTAAAATCATGTAGTTTTAATCCTGACGTTTTTCTCGCCGCAGCATTGAATAATTTTGAGGGTATATTTTTGGTCAATACGTGGTCGTAGCGTTTCTTTTTCCAGCCAGAAATTAAATCGAAACCTTCTTCGATAATTAAATTGTATAATTCAGGAATTTCTTCAGGATTATCTTGTAGATCGGCATCCATGGTAATGACTACAGCGCCTGTTGCTAATGCAAAACCCGCATCTAAAGCCTGACTTTTACCAAAGTTTTTTTGAAAACGGATGCCTTTAACCGCCTTGTTTTTAAAGGATAGCTTTTCAATAACTTGCCAAGAACTATCTGTGCTGCCATCATCAATAAAAAGTATTTCATATAAATAACGATTGGATTGCATAACTTTTGCAATCCAATCGTGTAATTCTTGTAAAGATTCTTCTTCGTTTAGAAGTGGTATAACTACCGAAATATCCATCTATTTTTAGTTGTAAAGTTACAAGTTGTATCGTTAAAAAAGTCTGGAAGAAAACTTCCAAGCTTTTTGCTTTAAAACAGGAGCTTAATACGTTTCTTCTTCAGATTTTTTCATAATTGCCGCCGTAATAGCGGAAACAATAAACCCTCCAATGGCATAAGTAATAATTCCTATAGCTGCCATGATTCCTGGAGTTTGAAAGTTTTTGGTCATTTCGTTGGCAGCTTCAATCTGCTCTTCGGTCATTCCTTGATCTATAAAGGTTTGATTTTGAATTTCCATCATTTGAGCCATATAACCAGGCTCAATAAAATTAGAAAAAATATAATTATAAATTACAACCATTAAACCTGCTAATACCGCGATACCTACTCCAATCTTTACGCCTTGACCCCAAGATAAAAATCCGCCATTAGCCTCTTTAAACTGTTTTGTTCCCAAAACAATAAATACAATGAATAAAACGAAACTAATTACAGAAGCAGACCAATGAGGCGGTAAGTGATTGCCTGTAGCATATAGCACTAGGCTAAATACAATTGAAACTACACCAAAAATAGCGCCATTATTAACAATAAAATTTTTACTTTTTGCTTGATTTTCCATTTTTTTTAAAGTTTACTTAGTTAATACTACAAATATAAGTTTTTCATTTTGATCGTAGTTTTAATTCTGTTTTATTACGATCAAAACATCTAATTAGTAGTCAGCAAGTTAAAAATGTTACATAAATTTTCAACTTTTTTTACTTGTCAAAATAAAAATAGATTGTAAATTTGCATCGGCAAGTCCTACACAACTAGCTCCCTTTGAATCCTCCAGGGCGGGAACGCAGCAAAGGTATTAGGTTGTAGCGGTGTGATGTAGGTAGCTTGCCATTTTTTATGCTCTTTAGTTTCGTTCCGAATCCTTCTAAATTTGCGTTTCTTCATTTCCTTTAAATTTATTTTTTGTTAATTCGTACTCTATAATTAGAAATTAAATTTATGTCTAAAGTTATATTAGTTACTGGTGCTTCCTCTGGAATTGGAAAGGCGATTGCTACTTTTTTACAAAAGAAAGGTTACAGGGTTTTTGGAACAAGCAGAAACCCTAAAAATGGTGAAAATTTTTCTTTTGAGTTGATTGCTTTAGATGTTTTAAAAGTAGCTACTATTCAACAAGCTGTTGCCTATATCATTAAAAAAGAAGGCAGGTTAGATGTCTTGATCAATAATGCAGGGATGGGCATAACAGGCCCAATTGAAGATACGCCAACCGATGAAATGCGAAAAGTGTTTGATACAAATTTATTTGGCGCCATTGATGTGATGAAAGCTGTCTTACCGCAAATGAGAAAGCAAAAATATGGTATCATTCTTAATGTAACTTCCATTGCAGGGTATATGGGGTTGCCTTTTAGAGGCTTGTATTCTGCATCAAAAGGAGCGTTAGAATTGATTACAGAGGCTACAAGCATGGAAGTTAAAAATTTAGGAATTAAGGTAATAAGCATTGCGCCTGGAGATTTTGCCACCAATATTGCTGCAGGTAGATACCATACACCTGCTTTTGAAAAATCTGCTTATAAGGAAACGTATCAAGCTAATTTAGATCTTATGGATGCACATGTACAAGGCGGGCTAAATCCTATAGAAATGGCAAAGACCGTGTATCAAATTATGAATACTGCAAACCCTAAAATACATTATAAAGTTGGCGGATTTATGGAGAAGTTTTCTATTGTATTAAAAAGAATTTTACCAGATAAAATGTATCAAAAATTATTGATGAATCATTATAAACTTTAGTTTACGCTGACATGCTCATCCGGATTCGGGCTTAAATA
>JBNMNV010000032.1:0-18766 GCA_051278125.1 Polaribacter sp.
CTATTTTTGCTGTTTCACCAACCTTAAAACTTCCTGTATCAGGCTTTTCTTCACCCATTATCATTTTAAAAATTGTGGTTTTACCAGCACCGTTGGGTCCAATAATTCCAACAATTCCCGCTTGTGGTAAATTAAATTCTAAATTATCATATAATAATTTATCACCAAAAGCTTTAGAAACACCTTCAGCTTCAATCACGTTGGTTCCTAAACGAGGTCCATTAGGAATATAAATTTCAAGTTTTTCATCAACTTGTTTTTGATCTTGACTCATTAATTTATCGTAGTTCTTCAAACGTGCTTTTTGCTTTGTTTGACGACCTTTTGCTCCTTGGCGAACCCATTCTAGTTCACGCTCTAATGTTTTTTGACGTTTAGAAGCTGTTTTACTTTCTTTCGCCATTCGTTGAGATTTCTGATCTAACCAAGAAGAATAATTTCCTTTCCAAGGGATTCCTTCTCCTCTATCTAACTCTAAAATCCAACCCGCAACATTATCTAAAAAATATCTATCGTGCGTAACGGCAATTACGGTTCCTTTATATTGCGCTAAATGGTGCTCTAACCAATGCACAGATTCTGCATCTAAATGGTTTGTTGGCTCGTCTAACAATAAAATTTCTGGTTCTTGTAATAATAATCTACATAAAGCAACACGTCTTTTTTCACCTCCAGAAAGCACTCCAATTTTCTTATCAGAATCTGGAGTCCTCAAGGCATCCATGGCAATTTCTAATTTGGTATCTAATTCCCATGCATTTGCAGCCTCAATTTTATCTTGTAATTCTGCTTGTTGGTTCATTAGTTTTTCCATCTTATCGGCATCAGAATACACTTCCTCTAAACCAAACATGTCGTTGATTTTGTTGTATTCATCTAAAATTGCAACTGTTTCAGCAACCCCTTCTTTAACAATTTCTAAAACTGTTTTTTCAGGATCTAATTTTGGTTCTTGCTCTAAATAACCAACATTATAGCCCGGAGAAAACGTTACATCACCTTGAAAATTCTTTTCTACACCTGCAATAATTTTTAATAAAGTTGATTTCCCTGATCCGTTTAGACCAAGAATCCCAATTTTTGCACCATAGAAAAAACTTAAATAAATATCTTTTAAAACTTGCTTCCCTGTAGATTGGTAAGTTTTAGAAAGTTTATTCATAGAAAATATTACCTTCTTATCATCACTCATTATTCTTGTTTTTTATAAAATTTAAATTAAAAACTGCTACCGAAAACTGTAGACTTATTTTTATACTCTTCCTTTTAAGGCATTAAAAACCCATGCGATGCAGAAAAAACCAATTCCTACGGTTGCAAAACCCCAACCAGCAACATCTTTGTATCTATAGGCGCCTAATAAGATCAATACTACCCCCATAATAAGCATTAAAAGAGTTGCCCAACCAAGGACTGTATTTTTATTCATTCCCATATTTCCTAATTCATTAATTCAATGGCAAATATCGTAATTTATATGGTATCGTCAAATTCTAGATTTAAATAAAAATATTTAAATTAAAAAGGAATATAAAGGAATAATAATCAAAAAGTTAACTCCTTGCAAGTGCACGCAAAGCTACCCATTGCTTCATCTTTTCTCTAGAATCGCAAGCTGGATAACCAACGACTGATTTACCAGCTGCTACATCGCTTATAACCCCAGAACCTGCACCTACTTTGGCCCCAGCATGTATGGTAACATGATCTTTTATAGAGGCACTTCCTCCGATAATGACACCATCTCCCAAAGTCACAGAACCAGCCAAGCCACTATTTCCTGCCATTATACAGTATCTTCCTAAGACCGAATTATGACCAATTTGTACTAAATTATCAATCTTACACCCATCACCTAGAATCGTAGAACTAAATTTTCCTCGATCAATACATGAATTAGCACCTACCTCTACCTCATTTCCGATAACGACATTGCCAATATGTTTTATTTTTACTAAACCTCTACCATCACTTGTAGGTCTATACCCAAAACCATCTGCACCAATACTAACATTCGTATGAAAAATACAACGACTCCCTATTCTACTTCGCTCCCGAATAACGGTTCCAGACCAAATAACGGTTTCATTTCCAATTACACTGTCATCAAAAATAGAAACATTCGGATAGATTATTACATTTTCTCCTATGGTAACATTTTTACCAATATAGGCATTAGCGCCAATTTTACATCCTTTTCCTAAAATGGCCGTTTTATCTATGACCGCAGTGGGGTGAATATCTGTTTCAAAAAAAGGCGATTCTGGCTCAAAAGCATCTAATAAGATTGCCATAGCTAAATCAGGGTTTTTAACTTTTACAAATGCTTTTCCTTCCTCAGGATTGATTTTTATTCCATCATAAACAATGGCTACACTGGCATTTGAGTTTTCCCATAAAGCCGCATATTTAGAATTTCCTATAAAAGTAATATGCCCTTTTTTTGCATTTTTAATTTGCTCTGGAGCAACTATTTGGTCTTTACAATTTCCAATAAGTTCACCGTTAACCAGTGCAGTAATTTCTTCAATAGAAAATGATTTCATACGTAAATTTCAAAAGTTGGGTTAAAAATACTATATTTAATGTTAGTTCTTAAATTTTAAAAATAAAATTCAAGAATAAGAAGGTTTTATAATTCTGCAGCCAACCTAGCTCCTTGATCGATTGCTCTTTTTGCATCTAATTCTGATGCAAAATCTGCACCACCAATAACGTGCACAGTTTTACCTGCATCGAATAAAGGTTGATACAGTTCTTTAAGCGGAGTTTGGCCTACACAAATAACAACATTATCTACCGCTAATATTTTAGCTTCCTCATTTTGAATATAATGCAATCCTTGATCGTCTATTTTTGTATACGAAACCTCACCAATAAACTGTACTTTTTTCTTCTTTAAAGTAGTTCTATGAATCCAGCCAGTAGTTTTACCTAGATTGCCTCCAAACTTACCTTTGCTTCTTTTAAACATAAAGATTTCTCTTGGTGATGGATGAAATTCTGGTATCACATCTTCCGTTCCACTTCTTGCTTTTAGCGTTTTATCGATGCCCCATTCTTTTAACCAAACATCAATATTTACTGCTGATGATATTCCTTCATGCGATAAATATTCTGAAACATCGAAACCAATACCTCCTGCGCCAATTACAGCAACTCTTTTACCAACCAGTTTTTTATATTTTAAAACATCAATATAACTCAATACTTTTGGATGCTCACTGCCTTCAATTTTTAATTCTCTAGGTTTAATACCTGTAGCAATAATGATGGCATCAAAATCTAATTTTAATAAATCATCCGCAGAAACTCGCGTATTTAAATTTACAGTAACGCTATGCAATTCAATTTGTTTTTTGAAATAACGAATGGTCTCGTAAAATTCTTCTTTACCCGGAATTTGTTTTGCCATATTAAATTGACCGCCAATTTCTTTATCAGCATCAAATAGAGTAACTATATGTCCCCTTTGAGCCGCAATTGTTGACGCTGCTAAACCTGCAGGTCCTGCACCAATTACTGCAAGTTTTTTCTTGTTTTTTGTTGGATAATAATTCAATTCTGTCTCATGGCAAGCTCTAGGATTTACCAAACAACTTGCCACTTTACGCTGAAAAACATGATCTAAACAGGCTTGGTTGCAACCAATACAGGTATTTATTTCATCACTTTTATCTGCTTTCGCTTTGTTTACCCACTCTGGGTCTGCCAAAAACGGACGTGCCATAGAAATCATATCTGCATCACCTTCCGATAATATTTTTTCAGCAGTTTCTGGCATATTAATTCGATTGGAAGTAATCAACGGAATTGACAATTCTTCTTTCATTTTTTTTGTAACCCAAGTAAATGCTGCTCTCGGAACTGATGTTGCAATCGTTGGAATTCTAGCTTCATGCCAACCAATTCCTGTATTAATAATCGTTGCTCCTGCTTTTTCTATTTCTTTTCCTAATTGAACCACCTCTTCCCAAGAACTTCCATTTTCTACCAAATCTAGCATCGATAATCGATAGATAATGATAAAATTGGTTCCTAAAGCTGCTCTCGTTTGTTTTACCAATTCGATGGGTAAACGCATTCTATTCTCGTAGGCTCCACCATATTTATCAGTTCTTTTATTGGTTCTTTTTGCAATAAATTGATTGATTAAATACCCTTCTGACCCCATAATTTCAACACCATCATACCCAGCCATTTTTGATAATTCAGCACTGTTTACAAAATCACGTATTGTTCTATTGATGCCTGATTGCGTTAATTTAAATGGTTTAAAAGGAGTTATTGGCGATTTAATCTTTGATGGCGCTACATTAAAAGGATGGTATCCATAGCGGCCTGAATGTAAAATTTGCATACAGATTTTACCACCTTCTTTGTGAACAGCCTCCGTTATTTTTTGATGCTCTATGGCGTGTTTTTCAGAAGACATTCTAGCCGAAAAAGGTCCTGTCCATCCTTGTATATTAGGTGAAATACCGCCAGTAACAATTAAACCAACTCCACCTCTTGCCCTTTCTGCATAATATTTGGCTATTTTATCAATTCCGTTTTTTTCTTCTTCTAACCCTGTGTGCATAGAACCCATTAAAATTCTGTTTTTTAATACAGTAAACCCTAAATCTAATGGCTCAAAAATGTGCTTATATTTCATTCGTTTTGTCTTAAATTTATTATGCACGCATAACAGTATGCAATATATACTTATTTTTCGAAAAGAAAAAGCCAAAGAAATCGATTCTTTGGCTCATCCTATTTTTAAAATAGTATGTATAATTTTGAATGCTAACAGGACCTTAAAACAGTCATCTTGCTAAAAAAGGATCAATTCATAGGAACATCAATCACTAACAACTTACTTTTTATCGTTGCTTTAACAGGAACACTCTCGACGGCAGAAATTCCAATGGCATCTCTTTTTTCTAAAGTTTCATCAGCAATGGTAACATTACCTTCTATTAAGAAAAAATAGGCACCATTTTTTAAGTGATATTCAGTTTCAAACCCTTCCTCTAAATCAATGATAGAAATATAACCTTGCTGATTGATAGGTAAAGAACCTGCAACAAAATTATTTTTTGGAGAAACCAAAACTTGAAATTTATTTTTACGTGTTGCTTCATCAAACTTTTTTTGATTATAGTACGGCGTTACATTTTCTACTTCAGGAAAAATCCAAAGTTGTAAAAAATTAGAGGCGGTGGTTTTACTATCATTAAATTCTGAATGTGTTACGCCCGTTCCTGCGCTCATTACTTGGACCTCTCCTACCTCAATAGACCTCTGGTTATCCATACTATCCTTATGAGAAAGTGCACCAGAAATAGGAATTGATATAATTTCCATATTTTTATGTGGATGCTTACCAAATCCCATTTTAGGTTGTACAAGGTCATCATTTAAAACGCGTAGCATGCCAAAATTCATTCTGTTGGGATTTTGATAACTTGCAAAACTAAATGTATGGAAAGATTTTAACCACCCATGATTTGCGTATCCTCTTGTTGCTGCTTTGTGTATAACTTTTTTCATTTTATTTTTCGTTTCTTATTGTTTAAATCGGATTTTGCTTTAGGGATTGAGGCATTTGTTGAAGCTCATTTTCTTTTTCAGAAAATAGCGACTGCCGAAAGCCCGACCCTTTTCGGGGAAAGCCCAAATATTAATATAGGTACCCCATTTTACCCTGTTGATAATCTCTCATAGCTTCTAAAATTTCGGTCTGCGTGTTCATCACATAGGGACCATATTGGGATATTTTCTCTTGAATAGGTGCTCCTGACAAAATTAAAACGGTACTTGCCTTTGTAGCTTCAAATTTAATTGAGTTCCCGTCTTGATTAAAAGTAATCATTTGATTTTTTCCTTTCTGAAGAACTTCAAAATTATTGACTAAAATTTCACCTTCTAAAAGATAGATTAAAGATTGATGATTTTCTGGAATTTGAATGTCCATACTTCCGTTTGCATCTACATTTGCTGTAAAAACATTGACGTCTGTTTGGGTTTTTATCAATCCTTTTTGGTCTAATTGATTTCCAGCAATCACATTTAACTGCACTTTTTTATCTTCAGAAAAAATCTTCGGAATTTGTTCATCCTCTAAATGTTGGTAATTTGGTGTCATCATTTTATCCTTTGCCGGCAAATTTAACCACAATTGAATGCCCTCTAAATCGCCCCCTTTTTTAACAAATGCTTTCGTTGGACCTTCGGCGTGCACAATTCCATGTCCAGCAGTCGTCCATTGAACTCCGCCCGCTTTTACAACCATATCATTTCCTAAAGAATCTCTGTGCAACTGTTCACCTTTAAATAATAAAGTAATTGGCTCAAAACCTCTATGCGGATGTGGCCCTAAATCAAAAGGGTTTGAAAATTCGCTAATGGCATAAGGTCCATAATGGTGTAATAATAAAAATGGATCTACATTTTCTATACCCTCCGTAGGAAGTGGTTGACGCAATTTTATGGGCCCCATATTCACCATTGGACTTGCTACTTTGTGCTGTACTGTTTTATATTTTTTCATGGTTTATTGTTTATCGGTATGTTCTCGATATCATTCAGACGAAAAACCGGAATTAATCGAACTAACATTTTATTAGTATATTTATTAAAATACTTTCCAAGGAAACTATTTTAATAAATTTTTTTTATCTTATTTTATCTAACAAATCACTTAAAATAAGTGCTTCTTCTTCTGTAATATTTTCTAAAAAAGATTTGTTTTTATTTTGATTTATCACCGATAATAAATCTAACCCTACATCATTAATTTTAACATAAACAACTCTTCTATCTTGTTCGCAGCGTTCTCTTGCAATGAGTTTTTTATCACATAACTTATCCATTAAGCGCGTTGCATTTGGCGCTCTTTCTATCATTCTATCTTTTACAATTTGTACTTTAATCCTATCTTTTGCTCCGCGTAATATTCTTAAAATATTATATTGCTGAGGCGAAATTCCATAAGGCTTAAAAAATTCATTTTCTTTACTATTTAACCAATTTGAAGTGTATTTTATATTGATTAACGCCTTTACTTTATGACTTTCAAATTTTGATGCTATGTCTTTAGAAATATCTCCCATTTTTTGAGTGTTCGGTGTTCGGTGTTACTGTAATTGAAAATTAAAAAAAGAATTCTATAACTAATAAAATTACTTAAAATTTTACTGTGATTTTTTTTGTTAATTCTTTTCGAGCAATGCTGCTGTTTGTGAAAAAATAACCAAATAGGTGCATCGAAAAAAGAGGTTTCATGTTATTTCCATACTCTTAAAAGCTAAAACATTTTAAGCTCTTAATTTTAAATCTTGCATTATTTTATTAAATTCTTCTGTGGTTGGTGTTAAAAAGATTTTATCATCCACAAATAAAGTTGGATATTTTACAGCACCATTATACAACTCTTTACTATGATCCCTTGCTGCTGTATCTTGCGAAACATCTTTATAGATGTATGGAACGTCGGTTGAATTTAAGAAGTTTTTAAAAGCTACCGTATAAGCATGCCCTTTTCTTCCGTATAAAATTATTTTCATTTTCACTGATTTATAGCATGTTCAAATTTGTCAACTTGTGCTTCTAATACACTAAATATATCTTCATTTATGATTTTACCATCTTTAAAATTTTCATAAAAACTTGATAATGAAAAATCTGCTACAATATTTCCTCCCATATATGGAAATCCGCTTTTTGCAATAGCTAAAACGGTTGCTCCTCCTCTGCCCCCTGGAGATGTTGCCATTAACAACATCGGAATATTCTTCCATAGCTTCTGCTCAATTCTAGAGGACCAATCATACACATTCTTAAAGGCTGCTGAAAAATTACCGTTGTGCTCGGCTAACGATAAAATAATTCCGTCTGCGCTATGAACCGCCTCTAAAAACTCAATTACCTTTTTAGGAATTCCGTTTTTTGTTTCTTCATCAATACCATACACAGGTAGCTCAAAATCATTTAAATCTAAAATTTCTAGTTCAACATTTTTCACCAAGCTAGCTGCATATTTTGCCAACTCTTTGTTGATCGATTTATTACTATTACTGCCGGCAAATACAATTACTTTTTTCATAATTTTATATAATTTTTGATTCTATTAAGGTTTCTCCTTTTACCATTTTTGCAACGGGACATTTCCCAGCAATTATTAATAATCTTTTTCTTTGTTCTTCTGATACTTCTTTTTCAAAGGATATTTCTTCTGATAAATAGGTTTTATCATTTTCTTTAATTTGAAAAACGCTTACGGTAATTTTGCCAACATCCCAACCTTTCCTTTCAGCATACATTCTTAAAGTAATAGAAACACAACCACCAATTGCAGTTAATAAATATTCTACTGGAGTTGGTCCAGTATCACCTCCACCAGAAGGAACAGGTTCATCTATCACAACAAAATGATTTCTCATTTTAGCTTCTGCCAAATAGTTTTTTTCTAATAAAGTAACTTTAGATGCTGTCTTCATGATTTGATTTTAATTCCATGCCAAAGTTACAATAAATATTTTTATTTTCCAAGGGAAATAATCCCAAGACATATTTATTCGTTTTGTCGGATAGAATCTATCTGCTTTTGCAGTTTTTGTATGTCTTTATTTTTTTTTTGTGCAGATAAAAGTTGAATAGAATCTAATATTTCTCTATTTTTCTCTAAAATCGTCTTCTCTTTTTCAAAATAAATATTGATGTGTTCACTAGCCCTCCATGCTTCATTTAATTGGTTGTAAATTTCTTCGTTCCAAGTACTTGGTTTTTTTGCATTAATCCATATAACATCTCTGTATTCACTATCTACTAGCGCCAAATCTGGTGTTGCGGAGCCATCAAACTGCGTCGGATTAGTGCTACTAATTGTAGAGATTGTTCCTAAAAAAAACATTCGTTTTCTACCCGCAATGTTCTTAATATAAGGCCTAAATTCAACGGGTGCATTCAAGCTCCAATCATATTCTTTTTTAGATTCCTGCACTTTTAAAGGCATCGCGGAAATACCTGCATATCCTTGCTTTTTGGAGGCATGGTCATAATAATAAATTTTATCTGTACCATCTGCAGGAATAAAAACACTGTAACTTAAGGTGGTTCTTTGCTCACCAATTGGCTCTAAACCAAACCAATGATATAGACCCGAATAGGCTCCGGTTTTAGTATCTTCAAAATTAAAATCTGTTACATAAGGTTGGTTATTTTGATCATTTGGCATGGATGGAATTTTTACAGCACTATTCATATTCCACGGTAAAGGATCCGAAAAGCCTCCTAAAAACTTTAAACTTTCTGCTTGTAACCTTGATACTTTTTCTGATAAAATATTTTGTCTAGTTAAATAGGGGTAGTTTTTCATTTCTTGGGGAGAAATAAATGTTCCCTTCCCGATAGTAATACGTTCTAAATAATCACTAAAATCATGCGCTCCTTGATCAATAACCATTACACCACCAAAACTTGGGTATGGAAAAAAGAAACCTTTCCATTTTATTAAGCTGACTACTTGCACCCAAACACCTTGATCGTTTTTCATATAATAGGTGTCACTTGGTTCGTAGTTAAACAGCATCCAAGGGTTTAAACGTTGCACAACAGCATTGTAGGTATTCCTACTAAATCTTAAAGATTCTCCAATAGAAAACGTAACTGCAATTCTATTTTCACTAGCAAAACGAGGAAAAGGAGTCGTACTAGAAACCGAAAAAACCTCCTCCGTATTATCTTTTATTCCTTGCCAAACATATTTTTCTGTTGGCTGAATTGCCATAGTCCATTGATTTGAGTCATCTACTCTTACCAAATGAGGCAAAGAAATATCTTTGGTTTCGCCCACAGACTCATTTGCCATTGAAAATATATTTCTTAGGGGTTGAATTCTCTCATTTTGAGTCAAAGGCAATTCTACAATTTCATAGCGGTTTAAATTATTGAACACATTGTATGTTTTCATGTAATTGTACATATCATAATGAAAAACACTAAAATAAAGTGCTCCATAAAAAAATAACAATAGCAATAGCGACCCTATTTTTTTTCCAATACCCACAGACTTTATAAAACTTCTAACGCCTACATAAAGAATTATAAAACAGAGTAAAATGATAAAAATATATTTTCTAAAAAATAATAAAGCTGGCTGATAATCATCTCTTAAAAAAAATAACAATCCTAGTACAATAAAACTAAAAAAGAGAACTCTCTTTTTTTGCTTTGCTCCTTTTTTCCAATAATTTTTAATCATTTCTATTTATTTTTTTGATCTCGACTCAATAATTATATCTTTTCCCCTTTTTGAAATTAAAATACATCATTCCTTGAATAGTGTATGAATCTGCAAATATTGCAACAACATTATTGTTCTTGCATCAATTATTTGTGCTGTTTCAATCAATTTTAAAGCATCCTGAAAGGGTATTTCTAACACTTCTATTTCTTCATTTTCTGATGCCAAACCTCCTCCATCGCAAATTTTACTATCATCATTATAGGTTGCAATAAATAAATGAGCTTGTTCCTTCATTAATCCGGGAGATAAAAAAACAGTACTCACTTTTTTTAATTCAGAAATTGTATATCCTATTTCCTCTTTTGTTTCTCTTATTACTGTTGCTTCTGGTGATTCATTTTGATCAATTGCACCTCCACAGACTTCAATTGAAAATCCGTTGTTTACACCTGCAACATATATCGGCATTCTAAACTGCTTCGATAAAAGCACTTTTTTCGTTGTTGGATTATATAGTAAAACCGCAACACCATCACCTTTTCCATAAACCTCATGGGTTAAACGTTTTATCTTTCCGTTTTTAAAAATAAAATCGAAACTTACATGTTCTAATTTCGCCCAGAAATTTGAAATTACTTTATAAGATACATTACTTATTTTATCTTTACTTCTCATTTTCAAACTTTTGCTTGTTTCTTAATTCCATGCCTCTCTTTGAGTTCTCAAAGATAGTATTTGAAAAATAGATATACTTTAGGCTACAATAGTTATACCTCAAAAATAATATTTTTGATTTTGAAAATCAGCAATTTTAGAGTGGTAATTTCGTTGTTTTCAAATATTTATAAATAGCAACTTTTCTGCTTAAACTGGGTGTTTTATTCGCTCTTAGTTCATTATAAAATGGTTGTTAAAAAAATCAACTATTCATCCTTTTTAAATATATTTGACAAATCTTATTCAAATACTCCTAAATGAAAAAATTATTACCTGTTTTAATTCTTTTTTTTACATTAAATTCATTTTCTCAAAAGGAAGCTAATTTTTGGTATTTTGGTAATAATGCGGCTTTAGATTTCACTTCTGGAGAACCAGAACTTGTATCGGGTAGTCAATTAAACACTACAGAAGGCTGCTCTTCTTTTTCTGACTCTGAGGGCAATTTACTGTTTTATATAGGTGCTCCTACAACAGCAACTAGAAATTTAACAATTTGGAATAAAAATAACCAAGCGATGCCTAATGGCACTGGCTTACAAGGTGATGCTTCAAGTTCTCAGGCCGCGTTAACAGTGCCAGCCCCAGAAAATCCAAATATTTATTACATTTTTACGTTGGGTGCTCTATCTAGTGGTAATGCTGGGTTTTGGTACTACACGTTAGACATGTCCGAAGATGGAGGTTTAGGAGATATTGTGGATGGTCCAATTGTTTTAGGTGATGGTCTAAATCATCCACGTTGGTCAGAAAAAGTAACGGCTGTAAAAGGAAATGAATGCAATACTTTTTGGGTGATTTCCGCGCTTGAAAATAGGTTTTATGCTTATAAAGTTGATAAGTCTGGGGTTAATATCACCAATCCAATAATTAGTAGCATTAATGGCTTTAATGCATCAGACGACCCTAGAGGATATTTAAAGGTATCACCTGATGGCACAAAATTAGTATCTGCAAATATGGCGGGTGGTACTTTTTTATTCGATTTTAATAATGAAACTGGGGAAGTTACCAATCTTAATAATTCAACCTTAGCGAACAGCCTTAATATTGATGGCAATGCTTATGGAGCAGAGTTCTCTCCGTCTAGCAATAGATTATATGTTTCTACGGGAGGTTTTCAGCAAAATACTCAAGAAAACTTGTATCAATTTGATCTATCACAACCAACCATGACGGCTATTAATAGTTCTAGATTCTTAGTTTTTAACTATAGAAATACAAGAGGCGCTTTACAATTAGGCCCTAATGGTAAAATATACTGGACCTCTGATGGAGATACATCTAACAACGGAAACAATATCACCAATAGCATTAGCGTCATTAATAGACCCGAAGAATTAGGAGCTGCTTGCGGTTATTCGCATCAATCTGTGCTCGTGGGTAGAGGAAATGTAAACCCTTCTCAGGGTTTACCACCTTTTATTTCCTCATTGCTTTTACCTATCGAAATTATAGACTCTGAAACAGGTAATATTATAAATAATGAAGACTTACAGTTTTGTGTAGGGGATGATAAAACCATTATTCCTGAAACCGTTACGGGTAATAATATATCTTACGAATGGACTTTTAATAACGGTACAGCCACAAACGTCATAAGCACAGACACCGAGTTAGTTTTAAGGAATTTACAAAAAATTAATTCAGGTACATACGCACTTAAAATTGAGTTAACCGATGAATGCGGAAATGTGACTCAATTTAATGGAGATTTTAATATTGAAGTTTTTGATGCTGCAGTTGCCACCAAGCCATCAGATATTTTTTTCTGTGACACGGACAGAGATGGCTTTAATACATTTGATTTACAAGCAGCTAAAACAGATGAAATTTTAAACGGTTTAGATCCTGCTATATTTGAGGTTTTGTATTTCCTAAACCCGGCAGACGCAGACTCTAGTGCTAACCCATTAAACAATCCTTATACAAATCCAACTGCTTTTAGCTCACAAACTATTTATGCAAGAGTACAAAACAAAAATGCTTTGGATGCTTGTTTTGAAATTACCGAGTTTATTTTAGCGGTAACCGACCTTCCAATTCCTACCCAACCAACACCTTTGAGAATTTGTGATAATTTAGAAAATGAAAGTGATACAGATGGCATTGTAAATACCTTTATTTTAAGTGATAAAGACAATGAAATTTATGGTTCTTTAGACGCAACACAATACAATATTAGTTACCATACCACACAAAATGGAGCTGAAATTAATGATACCAATACACTTATAAATAAAGATACATTTCGTTCAGTTACTAATTCTGAAATAGTATTTGTTCGAGTAGAAAATAAAGACAATACAAATTGTTATGATGCTAGTGTAACTTTAGAGTTAATTGTAGACCCTTTGCCTGTTCTGAAAGCGGATCCTGAAATTTTTCAATGTATTAGTAAAGACAACACAAACCCTACCGTTAATTTAACAGTAGCTGAAATAAATATTTCTAATAACTATGAAAATGAAAATTTTGAGTATTATCCAAATGCAAATGGCTTAGATCTAATTGCTAATCCTACTTCATACCCTGTTCAAGTAAATACACCGCAATCTGTATTTGTAAAAGTTATTTCTGAATTTGGGTGCTCTAAAGGTTTAATTGAGTTAAAAATTAATGTTGGTCTAACTACAAATAACGCTTTTAATGATCTTCAACTTCCTGAATGTGATGATTTTTTAGATGTAAACGGTAATAACACTACCGATAATGATGACACAGACTTTATTACCAATTTTCGCTTAAATAAAGAACAAATAGAAATCGACATCAAAGAAAACGTACCTAATTCAGAAAATACAACCATTTTTTTCTATGAAAAAGAACAAGACAGAACAAACTCTTTGAATGAAATTGATATCTCAAATTATAGAAACGACATTGATAAAATTGATATTACAACGATTCCTGGCGGAATTCAGTTCCCAATCTATTATAAAATTCTAAGTAATATCAATAACAATTGCCAAGGTTTAGGTGAATTTGATTTACAAATCAATGCCGTTCCAACGGTTAGTACCACTTCAATTTCTCCTATTATAGCATGTGATACCGGTGATGGCGATGGAAATTACTTAAATGGAAGTAATACAAATATTGATTTAACCCAAAAAAATGATGAACTCTTTCTTGGCACCAATCAAAATAAAGAAAATTATGAAGTCACTTTTTACAAATCTGTAACTGCTGCTCTTGCTGGTGATGCAACGAATCCGGATTATATTAGCAATCCAAGTCAATTTACAAACGATACTCCTACTGGATTTTCTGAAGGAGACATTGCAATACAGACCATTTTTGTGCGTATTCAAAGTAAAATAACAGGGTGCGCTAATGCACACGCAAGTTTTCAGATAATCATTAATCCTTTGCCAATTATTGACGATGAAATTCCAGTTTTAGCAGTTTGTGATACTGGCTCAATAGATGGTAATGCTAGAAATGGCCTCGCTCAAAATATGGATGTTTCTATAAGAGATTTAGATATTTTAGGGAGCAGAAACCCTAATGATTTTACAATTACCTACCACAAAAATCAATTAGATTTAGAAGACTTAACTTCTACAGGAATTGACAAAAACAAGTATGATTCAGACCCTGCTAGCGTAATATTTAATCCAATAACGAGCATAAGTGAGGAAAATTTATTTGTTAGAATTATAAACAATGCTACCGGATGTCTTTTTGATCAATCTACTTTAACAATTATTGTAAACCCTGAACCTTCTTTCGAAACCATCGCCGATCTTCAGGAATGTGACAACAATAATGACGGTGACGATGCCAACGGTATTATGCAAAACATTAATTTAAACAGTAAAATTCCTGAAATATTAGGGTCCAAGCAAAACCCTGATAATTTTACAGTAACTTTTCATGCTTCCCAAGTGGATGCTACTAATGGAAATAACGCCATTGCATCGCCTTATGAAAACACAAACCTTACAGAAACGATCTATGTGCGCATTGAAAATAAAAATACTTTATGCGTCAATGATGAGGCTACTTTTAATGTAATTGTAAATCCGCTGCCAGATTTTATGATCACCACTCCTCAAATTATTTGTTTGAATGACACTCCTTTAACCCTTGTTGTAGAAAGTCCAAGAGATGTATATACATACATTTGGAAAGACGAAAATGGGACGATTTTAAATACTACTTCTAGAGACAATATTGATATTACAACTGGAGGAACCTACCAAGTAACAGCAACTACAACAACCGGAACTTTCTGTGAGAGATCTGAATTTATTACTGTAAACGAATCGGACCCAGCAATTTTAGACAGTAGTTTTATAACCATTATTGATGAAGGTAATAATTTAGGCAATGATGGTAATTTATCAATTTCTATTGATACCATCAGTAATAATTTAGGTATTGGCAATTACCAATTCGCTATCTTAAATACCGATAATGACCAAAGAACACCGATTATCGGTTTTCAAGATGAACCTCTTTTTGAAAACTTAGAAGGTGGTATTTATCAAATTATTGTCAATGATAAAAATGGCTGTACGCCAGATACTAAATTATTAGTTTCTGTAGTTCAGTTTCCAAAATTCTTTACTCCAAACGGTGATGGCCAGAATGATTTTTGGGTGATAAAAGGTGCTAACAAGGCTTTTTACCCCAATGCGAGCATCAATATATTTAATAGGTTCGGAAAATTAGTAGCACAAATTTCGATTGATAGTCAGGGATGGAACGGACTGTATCAAGGTAAGTTATTACCATCGGACGATTATTGGTATAACGCGACGCTAGTTCCTGCAGATCTTACAAAACAACCCATCAATAAAAAAGGTAATTTCTCGTTATTGAGAAAATAATCAATGGTATCCCATTAAAAAAGTAAAACCTCTTTGAAATATTCAAAGAGGTTTTAGCATGAATCCAATAATTTTATTAGGCTACTTTCCCTATTTTATCTCGAATAATTTTAGCTGTTTCAGAAGTTTTAAACTGATTTGAAGTATTATTTGTTCCGCCTGCTTTTAGCGCTTTATCACCTGCAAAAAACGTTTTATGAGCATCCCCTAAATCAGAACCCGCCATTCTTTGATGTTTTACACAAGAAACTCCTTTTCTAATTTCTTGTCTTTGAACACCTTTTACATAAGCTAACATTCCTTCTTCACCAAAATAACCTTCGGTAAGCTCATCCATATGCAAAGCTGTTGTATGATAGGTTGGCAAGGTAATTAAGTGATGAAAAATACCTGCTTCTCTCGCTCCATCCATTTGAAAAGTTTTAATTTTTTTATCCGCTCGATAGCTTAATTCAGAGGTGTCATACATTTCATCCATCAAATTATTTTGATCATAGGCTGTCATATTTTCTCCTTCGGCAATCATTTCATCGTACACCTGATTTCTAAAGTTTAAAGTCCAATTAAAAGAAGGAGAATTGTTGTACACCAACTTCGCATTTGGTACTACTTCTTTAACCCTGTTTACCATGTGTGCAATTTGCTGAACATTTGGAGTCGGAGTTTCTATCCACAATAAATCTGCGCCATTTTGCAGACTTGTAATACAATCTAACACAACTCTATCGATGTTCGACCCCTCCTTAAATTTATACATACCGTTTGGCAATCTTAATGGGCGCAGTAATTTTCCGTCTCTTTTTAATAAAACATCATCTTCCTTGGCTTCTTTTAAGGTAATTTCTTCTGCATCTACAAATGCTAAATATTGAGAAGCTAAATCTCCTGGCTTTAAACTTACAGGTAATTTTTGCGTTAAACCGGCTCCTTCAGAATCTGTTCTAGCAACAATAACACCTTCATCTACGCCCAATTCTAAAAATGCATATCGAATAGCATTTAACTTCGCAATAAAATCTTCGTGCGGTACGGTTACTTTTCCGTCTTGATGGCCACATTGCTTTGCATCAGAAACTTGGTTTTCAATTTGAATTGCACAAGCGCCTGCCGCTATCATTTTCTTCGTTAACAAATAGGTTGCTTCCTCATTACCAAAGCCAGCATCAATATCTGCAATAATAGGCACAATATGTGTTTCAAAATTATCTATCTCATCTTGCACATCTTCCCCGTTCTCTAATCTTTTAAACAAATCATTTAATTCAATAGCATCTGCCTGACGAAGAAAATCATAAATTTCAGTGATCAAAGAAGGAACCGCAGTTTTTTCATGCATCGATTGATCTGGTAAAGGCCCAAATTCTGAGCGCAATGCTGCCACCATCCATCCTGAAAGATAAAGATAACTTTTACTCGTAGTTTTGTGATGCTTTTTTACAGCAATCATTTTTTGTTGCGCAACAAACCCGTGCCAGCAACCTAAAGATTGTGTATAATTTGAAGTATCGAGATCATACGCTGCCATATCATTTCTCATGATAGCCGCTGTATATTTCGCAATATCTAAGCCTGTTTTAAAACGATTTTGAGCCATCATTCTGGCTGAATTTTCTGCGCTTATTGCATTCCAAGAAGTACCATATTTTTCTTTTAAATTTCTTACGGTTTCTAATGCCGAAGTGTAGTTACTTTTTGCTAAATTTTTCATAATTTCGTGTTTTAATTGTTAAAGTTTTCTTGATTTTGATAATTTGGTCTCGCATGCTATTGACGTAGTTGCGAGACATTTTTATTTTTAAATATAATTATATGCTGATAATGTTAAAAATTCTTTATACTCTTTTGATAGCACTAATGCATCAAATAAAGTAATTGCTAATTCAAATTTTCCTTTAAAAAAATGATGTTCACCCACTAATTCTTGGATTTTTATAAGTTCTTCTTTTTTTAATTGTTGATACATTTCTTCTCCAAAAAAACGTCCATCCTCTAATTGAACCTTATTGTGTAACCAATGCCAAACTTGTGTTCTAGAGATTTCTGCTGTTGCAGCATCTTCCATTAAATTGTAAATTGCTGCGGCTCCGTTTCCACGCAACCAACTTTCGAGATACAAAATACCCACGTTAATATTTTTACGAACGCCATCTTCTGTAATGCTTCCTTTAGGCATCTCAACCAAATCCTCAACACTTACATGTACATCATTTCTTTTTACATGAATTTGGTTTTTTGTCACCATATTTTCGTTAAAAACATTCATTGCCACCGCAACCAAATCTGGATGCGCCACCCAAGTGCCATCATGACCATTTTTTACTTCTTGCTCTTTGTCTGCTCGTACTTTTGAAAAGGCAATATTGTTAGCAATTTCATCATTTTTTATCGGAATTTGTGCTGCCATTCCACCCATTGCATGCACACCTCTTTTATGACACTTTTGAATAACTCTTAAAGAATACGCTTTCATAAAAGACGTTTTCATGGTTACTTGATCTCTATTAGGTACCATAAAATTTTTATGATTTCTAAACTTTTTGATGTACGAAAAAATGTAATCCCAACGGCCACAGTTTAAACCAGCCATGTGATTTCTTAACTCATATATAATTTCATCTAATTGAAAGCTTGCCGTAATTGTTTCTATTAAAACCGTTGCCTTAATGGAGTTTTGCGGAATATTTAAATAATTTTGTGCAAACACAAAAACATCATTCCACAATCTTGCTTCTAAATAGTGTTCTAATTTTGGCAAATAAAAATAGGTTGCCGAATTTTGAGCTTGCAACGCTTTTATATTATGAAAAAAGTACAGTCCGAAATCTACCAAAGAACCAGACATCTGCTCACCATGAATCAAAAAATGTTTTTCATTTAAATGCCATCCTCTTGGTCTCACCAATAAAGTTGCAGTTTCTTTGTTTAATTGATACGTCTTCTCTTTTTTCTCATTGTAGAATGAAATGGTTTTATTGATGGC
>JBNMNV010000033.1:0-17799 GCA_051278125.1 Polaribacter sp.
TGTGCTTTCGTTATTTTGCTATTTTCTTGTAAACTACTTTACCATTAAAAATAGTCATGACGATTTCAGTATTTAAAATCTGATTTTCTTCAACTGTCATCAAATCTTGATTGTAAATTGTAAAATCAGCAAGCTTACCACTACTAATAGAACCTTTAATGTTTTCTTCGAAGGCGCCATAAGCAGCATCTAGAGTATACGATTTTAATGCTTGTATTCGCGTCATTTTTTGTTCTGGCTCATAACCGCCTTCAGGAGTTCCTTTAAGTGTTTTTCGGCTTACACTAGCATAGAAACTAGCAATAGGATTAAGGGGTTCTACAGGTACGTCAGTTCCATTAACAATAGGAACTCCACTCTGTAATAAATCTTGCCACATGTAGGCACTTTCTTTGATCCGTTTTTCACCTAAACGGTCAATGGCCCATGGTCTATCTGAAGATAAGTGTATTGCCTGCATTGCGGGAATTACATTTAATTCTGCAAAACGAGGAATGTCATCTGGGTGTAAATGTTGCGCATGTTCAATACGGAATCTATGATCGGTCCCTAACATAGATAATTCATTTAACGCTAACTCATATTGATCAAGAATTTCTCTATTAGCACGATCTCCAATAGCATGAGAGCAAACTTGAAAATCATTTTTAAGACCATTTATTGCTATTTTTTTCACAAGATCCATTGAAAGTGTTTCGTGGCCAAAGTGACCTGGACGATCCGAGTAAGGTTCTAAAAGCCAAGCGCCTCTTGATCCTAAAGCACCATCACAACTTAATTTTATAGAGCGTATAGTAAAACGATGTTCTGGATCTATCATAGGACCTTTTTCATACCATTCATTTAGTAATTCTTCACTACCTCTTAGCATAGCATAAATTCTAATATTCATTTTTCCAGCCGATTTCATTTTATCGTAGAATGCTATGGTATTACTTGAAATACCTGCGTCATGAAAACTTGTTATACCATTTTTATAACATGCTTCAATTGCTAGATTAAAAGCTAGAATGTTTGTTTCTGGTGTATCTTTTGGAATATGCTTATAAATTATAGATTGTGCACGTTCATTGAAAATACCTGTTGGCCTACCAAATTGATCTTCAATGACTTCTCCTCCTTCAATTTTATAAGTCTTGATTCCCTCTTTGAGAAAACCATTAAAACCTGCAATTTCCATAGCCTTTGCATTTGCGAGGCCAGCGTGACCACTCGCATGACTTAAATAAACGGGATTATCTGGTGATATTTCGCTAAGTAAATGATGAGTCTGAAATCCTTTAACAATGTTTGCAGGCATACTATCCCATTTGCTTTGGTGCCAACCTCTACCAATAATCCATTCGCCCGGTTTAGAGGTTTTAACTTTCTCAGCAACAGTGTCTACAATATCTTGATAGCTACTTGTATTCATAAGATCAAGCTCCAATTCACTATAGCCTAAGCCCATGAAATGACCATGACCTTCAATTAAGCCAGGAGTCATAGTCTTCCCTTTTAAATCTATAAGCTCAGTTTGTTCATTTTGATAGCTTTTGGCTTCCTCAAAACTTCCAGCAAAGAGAATTATTTCGTTTTTTGTGACAACTGCCTCTACTATTGTCTGTGCAGAGTCGACTGTATAAATAGTTCCTCCATGAATAATCGTGGTGCCAAATTCTTTTTCAAAATTAGAACATGAACTTAAAAAAAGGCAGACTATTATTATATTTAAATTATAAAATCGTAGTTTCATGATAGTTGTAATTAGTTTTAGTTAGTTAATTAATGTTCGTCCTATAATTTAGCTAGAGTAATAGAGAATCTGTTATTTTTCTAAAGAACTTTATCATTGCTTAATAGTTAGTCGTAATGAAGCACAACATTGTATATGCTCATTGTTGATATATCGCATACATGTTATACATCTGAAAAGTACTCTTTTCCAGCAGAATATCCAAATGACTTTTTATGTTGCTTTTATTTATGTGAATGATTTTGGTATCGATTTCTGTTGTTTTTGGAGAGCTATGTCCTAAAATACTTTGTAAATATCTCAAGTTTATATTGTTTTTTATACCATGGGTCGCAATAGTATGGAGAAGAAATTATAAAACGTAAATTAGCCAAATATCGCTTTAAAAAACGGTTCCAAAAAAAGGTTTAGAATACTTATGACTTAAAATAAGAATACTAGCTTAAAAAACTCTTTTAAGAGTTTGAAGTAGTAGCGATCGTTTAAAAAGTTGTTTTTTAAGGAGGAAATTCTCAAATGAGAACGAATTTTTAAGACTAAGAATTCTTACCCTATACAAACCTTTGTTTCCACCTTTTTTAAACCGAAATCCTCAACAAATCTAGTGCTGACATATCGGCGCACCATATGTTTCGTTAGAAGAAATGGAAGTAAAATTAATAATCACCAAAACTAAAGTAGCTACTTAAAACTGTGCTGTTTTTTATAAGAATACCAGACTTAACTTGTTTGTAAAAGTAGACTTTCATAAATCGCTAGAGAATCCCTTTGAAAAAGAGCAACCTCCACATAATTTAAACATAAGAGGAGTTCTTTTTTTAAAAACCATTAAATTATCCAATCAAACCATTAAATTGGTGCATTTTTAAAACCTAAAATCTATGCAGGATGATTTATACAAAAACATTTTCTTGCGTTAAATAGGATGAAATTTTGTGCATTTACTTCACCTTTACCCCATTATCATGATGATTAAAATAAACTTCATTGTCCTACTTTTTTTGAGCTGTGTAAATTTTTCATTTGGCAATAATAGAAAAATGTACGTAGATAATTTTAGCGATATTTTAGGAAAATATCATTCAGAAACTGAGTTATTAAAATTTGCTAAAAAGCATGATATCCAATCTTTAATTCTTTATGACTTCCATAAAATTCTCAAAATATTTTCGTTAGGGGATTCTAAAAAAAATTAAATTTTAGCAGATTTCATTACAAGAGCAAAACTTGATATCGGAATAAAAGAAATAAGTGCCTCAGGAGAAAGTGACGATTTCTTTATAAAAGTGATTCACACGCACAACAAATCCCGAAAAGAGTCAATAGAAAAATTTGAAGTGTATAATATAGAATATGAATATTGTCATCCAAAAAACTCTTTAAACAGCGATTACTATTGTAAAACATATTTAAAAAAAACCAAGTTCCATGTTCTAGAAATTGCTCTTTTAAATATTATGTAGAGGCTTTATCCATTATGAAACTGCTTACTGAAGAGAAAACTCTTCATGTAAAAGTTGAAGCCTACATTAGTGATTTTACTTGAAAAGAGTCGCTAATCACAAGTAATTACGAAGATCAATTACTGCTACCTGTTTATGTGAACGCCCCCAAAAAAGGTTATAATTACTCATAAAAAAGTTTAGATGTACTCTTAGAAATAAAATCTACCATTGCCATTTCTTTTCTATTTTCTACAGAACCAAATTTTATGGGATCATGGTTAAGAAAAAAGTATTTCACAAAAGCTTCAGTAAACTACAAAAACTCAGAAACCAATAAATCCTTTTCTTTAACCAGCATAGGTAACAAAGTTTCTAGGAGTTTCATACAAGGTGATTTTTAAGTCTAAATGATCCGGAAGCTGTTTTCTTAATTTATCATAAGTAACCACTGCGATATTTTCTGCGGTCGGGTTTAGCTCTTTAAATTCTGGCACTTCAATGTTTAGATTTTTATGATCAAAACAATCTTCAATTTCAGATTTTATAGTATTCTTTAAAATTCCTAAATCATACACGTAACCCGTTTCTTCATCAATTTCACCTGTTAAAGATACGATTAACTCATAATTATGACCATGAAAATTAGGGTTGCTACATTTGCTAAAAACTTCAAAATTTTTTTCATCCGACCAGTCTTTTTTATACAATCTGTGTGCTGCATTAAAATGTGCTTTTCTATGAACAGTAACTTTAGGCATTTGTAAGTTTTTGGTAAGATTCTTGAAAAATTATTTTAAACCACTCCGTGTAGTTTGAAGGATGTACTTCAATATCATTTTTAACATCTTCTAAAGGCATCCATTTATAAGCTTCAGCTTCCTCCTTGTTAATGTTGGGCTCGTCATCAAAATAACCAATTAGTACATGGTCAAATTCATGCTCTGTTAAACCATTATCAAAAGGTGCCTTATAAACAAAGGAAAACACTTCTTTTAAAGGGGTTGTAAAACCCATTTCTTCTTGCAACCTCCGTTTACCTGCTGCTAAATTACTCTCTCCGTCTCTTTGATGAGAACAACAAGTATTTGTCCATAATAAAGGAGAATGGTATTTTGATGCTGCTCTTTGCTGCAGCATTAACTCACCTTTTTTATTGAAAACAAATACAGAAAAAGCCCGATGTAAAAGAGCTTTTTCGTGCGCTTCCATTTTAGGCATTAACCCAATTTGGTTATTTTTTTTATCTACTAAAACAACTAGTTCCTCCATAGTTACAAATATACTCCAATCAAATATTCTAAAAACCTAAATTTATTATAAAATCTTCAGAATCTTCTATTCTTCTATTTTGATAATTTACATTTGAAGTTCTAAAACATTAAGCTTCAAAAATTGAAAAAACATATTAAAATAATTGCCTTCTTCCTGATGATTGTCTTGTATCAATGTAATCAGAAATCAACAAAAGAAGAAAACACTAGAGAAAATAGCAAACAAGAAGAACTTAAAAAGAAGAATGGTTCTAAAAAAAATTCAGATCTCGAAAAAAAGATTATAATACCTTGGGATAGCTTAAACAGCACAAATACAGAAGCTTTTTTGATAGAATATGGTAAACAAAACCCAGAAACCAAAGTCATTATTAAAACAAAATTTGGCGATATAAAATTAAGAATGTATGAAGATGTGCCTGTGCATAGAGCTAATTTTATTTTTCTCACAAAAATTAAATATTTCAATACCACCGTTATTTATAGAGTGGCAAAAAACTTTGTGATTCAAGGTGGTAATTCTGATAATATGTACACTCAAAAACAGCGTAGAAAATATGGGAACTATTTAATGCAACCAGAGTTTAGAGCGCATAGAACCCATAAATATGGCGCTTTAGCTGCAGCAAGACAATGGGAAAACAACCCGAATAAACTATCAAGTCCTTTTGAGTTTTACATGGTGCATAAAAGAGATGGTGCGCATCATTTAGACAATGAACATACCGTTTTTGGTGAGGTTATTTCTGGTTTTGACACTATGGATAAAATATCTAAAGTAAAAGTAGGTGTCGATGAGTGGCCTGTGAATGATATAGTAATGACCATAGAAGTTCTGGATTAAAAATTATGAAACAGCGGTTTTTAGAGATTTTTTTGACAGGGATTTCAACTATTTTTACAAGTTCAATCTTTACAACAAAAACTCGTGTTAATTTGTATCATATTTAATAAAAAAGTGCAACCTAATATTTACAAAAATTCGCAAATTCGTAACTCAAAAGTTTTAACATATTTTACAAAATTGCAGTTTCAGGTGTATTTTAACCTATAAATTGGTTTTTAACTTCTATTGCGGTAAAACCTCTGGGGTTCTTGAAATCCGTGTCTTATTTTCAAATCGCTATCATTATAAAAAGTTTAGAATAAAACCTATATTTGCAGCTCAAATTTTGTAGATGAGTTTTTTAAAAGAAATAGCGCGTAGAAGAACATTTGGTATTATTTCACATCCAGATGCAGGTAAAACGACTCTTACTGAAAAGTTATTATTATTTGGTGGCGCAATTCAAGAAGCAGGTGCCGTAAAAAATAATAAAATTAAGAAAGGTGCAACTTCAGATTTTATGGAGATTGAGCGTCAACGTGGAATTTCTGTAGCCACCTCCGTATTAGCATTTATCTACAAAGACAAAAAAATAAATATTTTAGATACACCTGGCCATAAGGATTTTGCAGAAGATACGTTTAGAACCTTAACGGCTGTAGATAGTGTTATTGTGGTAATCGATGTTGCAAAAGGTGTAGAACCACAAACCGAAAAATTAGTTGAAGTTTGTAGAATGAGAAGTATTCCCATGCTCGTTTTTATCAATAAATTAGATAGAGAAGGTAAGGATGCTTTTGATTTGCTAGATGAAGTTGAGCAAAAGTTAGGTTTACGAGTTACCCCAATGAGTTTCCCAATCGGAATGGGGTATGACTTTAAAGGAATTTATAACATTTGGGAAAAGAAATTAAATCTTTTTTCTGGTGATAATAAGCAAACTATCTCAGAAGGTGTTCAATTTGATGATCTTTTAAATCCTGAATTAGACAAAATTATTGGCAAAAAAGCTGCAGATACTTTACGTGAAGAGATCGAATTGATTAGAGAAGTATATCCTGATTTTAATCAACAAGAATATTTAGAGGGAAAATTACAACCCGTATTTTTTGGTTCTGCCTTAAATAATTTCGGAGTAAAAGAATTGTTAGATGCCTTTATTGAAATTGCTCCTTCTCCTCAACCTAAAAAAGCAGAAGAACGTTTGGTAGATTCTAAGGAAAAAAAAATGACTGGTTTCGTGTTTAAAATCCATGCTAATATGGATCCAAAACATAGAGATCGATTGGCTTTTATCAAAATAGTTTCGGGTACTTTTAAAAGAAATGCTCCTTACTTACATGTAAGAAATGGCAAAAAAGTAAAATTTTCTAGTCCGAATGCATTCTTTGCAGAAAAGAAAGAAATTGTAGATGAATCTTTTCCTGGAGATATTGTCGGGATTCATGATACCGGTAATTTTAAAATTGGTGACACCTTAACAGAAGGGGAAGAATTGAATTTTAGAGGAATTCCGAGTTTTTCTCCAGAACATTTTAGATATGTAAATAATGCAGACCCCATGAAATCTAAACAACTGTACAAAGGTTTAGATCAATTAATGGATGAAGGTGTAGCCCAATTATTTATTTTAGAAATGAACGGACGAAGAGTAATTGGGACGGTTGGTGCTTTACAATTTGAAGTTATACAATACCGATTAGAACATGAATATGGTGCTAAATGTACCTATGAAAATTTAAGTGTTCACAAAGCTTGTTGGGTTGAACCACAAGATAAAAAGAACGATGAATTCAAAGAATTTAAACGCGTAAAACAGCGCTATTTAGCCAAAGATAAACAAGGTCAATTAGTCTTTTTGGCAGACTCTGCTTTTACCATACAAATGACGCAGAGTAAATATCCTTCGGTAAAATTACATTTTACAAGCGAATTTAAAAATTAAAGAGATGAAAAAATTATTGCTATTCATTTTTATACTTGTAAGCGTAAACGCTTTTTCTCAAACCCTCACTTTAGCTGATCTGCAAGGAACAGAGATGCAAAACAGAATTCGTTTAAACTACACATTAGTGCATCAACCAGTTGATCAAGTATCCTATAATCTAGCACCACGTTTAGGTTTTGTGGGCTTAAATTATAACGTTCCTTTAAATGATTGGTTGTACACAGGAGTCGGTTTTCATACCGCAATAACAGGAGATCAAGGTGGATTGTTTACTTTAGATGTTGGTTTAGGTGTAAATTTTCCGATTTATAAAAACCTATATTTTGATGCCAATGTTTATTTTGGTGGCGGAGGAGGCTTCCGATCTTTAGTGAATGGTGGAGGTATTATTTACCCCAATGCAGGTCTAGGATACAAGAAAAATGGATATGCTTTTGGTGTCCAATATGGGTACGTAAACTTTTTTACAGGAATTCAAAAAAGTGATAATTTTTCTTTCTTTGTCGAAATCCCTTCTACATTAAGGTCAAGTTCATACAAAAATGCTCAAAAAACATTTACTGTAAACAGTACTTTAAAGGATGATTTTTGGAAAAAACCTGCTGTTAAAAGTGTTCAACAAATGACTTTTGATTACTTCTTTCCTATCGGAAGATCTAGAGCAGATGTTACAACTACTCCAGATTACAGACCATTGAGGGAAACATTATCAATTCTAGGTTTCGAATACCAAAGGTATTTAAACTCTAATACCTTTGTGTATGCCCATGTAGATGCCATGTATGCAGGATTAGTATCTGGGTTTATGGATTTGTTTTTTGGTGTTGGAAAGAATTTTATTGAAACCAAAAATATCAACTTTTTCGCAAAAATGGGAATTGGTGCTGCTGGTGGAAGAATTTATCCTGAAGGAGGTTTAACGATGTATCCGAATGCTGGTTTTGACGTGCGTCTAACTGATAAATTTGGAATCAGTGCTCATGGTGGTTACCACAGAGCCCTTGGAGGAACATTTGAAGCCTATACTGCAGGTTTTAGTTTTAAATATTATGGATTAAGTGGTGGTGTTGAAAATCCTTTTACAGGAGTTAAAACTTCTCAAATTAAAGCTCGTGGCGTTGGTATTGGTGTTCAAAATCAAACTTATTTTGATGTCGCAAAAGATGACAGCAGTACTATTGATTTACAAATGCTTTCTTTAAAAATAATATATGATATCAGTAAACGCATTTATTTAATCGGAGAAACATCGTTTGCTTATGAAGGTAAATCTGGAGGATATGCGCATGGAATCTTTGGTCTAGGGATTAGAAGCAACCGATTCATTAGAAATAAAATTTCAACATTTGTTGAATTAATGGGTGGTGTAGCTGGTGGCGCAGGAGTAGATACTGGTGAGGGTCTTTTAGCAAGAACAACAGCAGGTATAAATTATCACGTAAATGAAAGTTTATCTTTTAATATCGCTGCAGGCCAAACATGGACGCCATTAGGAAATGTGAATTCTACCAATTTAAACGTAGGATTCACCTATAGTTTTTCAATCTTAAACGCAAAAATATAAAAGTGTATTGAGCTTATTTCAATGCAAAACTCATAAAAAATCTTGATAAAAATCGAGATTCTAATGAATGTCAGTTCGAGCGCAGTCGAGAACTAGTAAATGAATAAAATTCTCGACTGCGCTCGAGAATTAAATTTAAATGAATACAATGAACAACGGAATTTATGCAAAATTCACCACATCAAAAGGTGATATTTTAGTACAACTAGAACATGAAAAAACACCAGGAACTGTAGGTAACTTTGTTGCTTTGGCAGAAGGTAATTTAGAAAATGCTGTAAAACCGCAAGGAACACCTTACTACGACGGATTAAAATTCCATAGAGTAATTCCAGATTTTATGATTCAAGGAGGATGTCCTCAAGGAACAGGAACTGGGAATCCTGGATATAAATTTGAGGATGAATTTCATCCAGACTTAAAACATGATGCACCTGGTAAATTAGCGATGGCCAATTCTGGTCCCGCTACCAATGGAAGTCAGTTTTACATTACACACACGCCTACCAGTTGGTTGGACGGAAAACACACTGTTTTTGGATCTGTGATTCAAGGACAAAATGTGGTTGATGCGATATCTCAAGGTGATGATATGAAAATAGAAATCATTAAAGTTGGTGAAGAAGCAGAAAACTTTAATGCCGTAGAATCTTTTAGAAAATTTGAAGGTGCAAGAGTAGAACGCGAAGCAGAAGAAAAAGCAAAGCAAAAAGAAATTTTAGATTCTATAGCCGCTGGTTACGATGAAACTGAAAGCGGTTTGCGCTACAATATGATTCAAAAAGGAAGTGGAAAACAAGCTACAAAAGGAGCCAACGTTTCTGTACATTATAAAGGTCAGTTACTAGATGGTACAGTTTTCGATTCGTCTTACAAACGTAAAAAACCAATTGATTTTGCGGTTGGTGTTGGCCAAGTTATTGCTGGCTGGGATGAAGGGATTCTATTGCTAAAAGTAGGTGACAAAGCACGTTTCGTAATTCCTTCGAATTTAGCTTACGGAGAACGCGGAGCTGGTGGAGTAATTCCGCCAAATGCTACATTGATTTTTGATGTAGAACTGATGGATATAAAGTAAAATTATACTGCTAAAAAGCTTCTTAATACTTTGTACTAAGAAGCTTTTTCTATTAAATGTAAAAATTAGCACTAATTTTAATAATAGAATTTGTATATTTAAAAATTACTTTTCACCCCAAGTAAATTATGTCCGATTTTTCAGAAAGACGAGTAAAACTGCTATACCAAATTAGTATAATTACTTTTGGTATTGCCATATTTTGCGGCAGCATATCCATCTATTTAAAAGTCACTGAGTTAATCTATTTTCATTTTTTATCAGCTTTTATATACCTATTTTGTATCTATTTGACTAAAAAAGGACTTTTAAAAAGTCCGAGATTAATTTATTTTATTATGCTTAATATTGACATAGCTGTAACTGCTTCTTTTGTGGGGCAAGATGGTGCTGTTGAATTTATGCTCATGTTTGCTTTGGCACTGCCTTTTCTTAGCTTTTCATCTACCCGAGAAAAATGGTACATAATCCTATTTTCTTTATTTTCAATTTCACTTTGGATCGTTTTATATATCACAAAATTTAATTTAATCACAACTTTTAAAATAGATTCAGAAGTAGCCGCCAATTTAATCTATCCGTTATCTATTATATGTACACTTTCTTTAGTGACTTTTCAATTGATTTATTTTTCTTTTCAAAACTCGCTTCAATCTTCTTCAGTCCAAATTAATCGTGAAGAAGCCGTTGAAGAATCTAATGCAAAATCAAAGTTTTTAAGCACTATGAGTCATGAAATTAGAACACCTTTAAATGCGGTTATTGGACTTTCTCATATTTTAGGTGATAATAATCCTCGTAAAAATCAAATAGAAAACATAAACGCTCTTAATTATTCAGGAAAAATACTACTCAACTTATTAAATAACGTGCTAGATTTCAGCAAAATGCAATCTACAGATATCCAATTAGATTCCATTCCGACTGATTTATTGTTAGCTGTAAAACAGATTAAAAAAATTCATGAAATCAGCTGTTTTCGGAAAGGAATTGTCATGAATTTAGAAATTGACAACACGATTCCTATAGTTATCTTAGACATCGTTCGGTTTAATCAAGTCATTAATAACTTAGTGACAAATGCCATAAAATTTACAGATAAGGGCAGCGTAACTCTAAAAATTTCTAAGAAAAACGAAACAGCAGATAACATAGACATCGTTACAGAAGTAATTGATACAGGAATTGGAATTCCTACAGATAAGCAAGACACTATTTGGGATGCTTTCACACAAGCTTCTAGCTCTACAAACCGTTTATATGGCGGTACGGGATTGGGCCTACCTATTGTAAAAAGTATTGTAGGAGCAATGGGGTCTAAAGTTCAAATTGAAAGTGAAATTGGCAAAGGAAGTCGCTTCTATTTTGAGATGCACCTAAAAAAAGCATTAGATGGAGAATTACAAAATACAACCGAGGCTAAACAACATAATTTTAAAGGTGAAAAAGTTCTATTGGTAGAAGACAATCTTATAAACGTAATGGTTGGCAAGCAGATCTTAGAAAAAGCAAAACTTACCGTAGCTGTTGCCAACAATGGTCTTATTGCTGTAAATATGGTCAAAGAAAATGACTATGATATTGTACTTATGGACATTCAAATGCCAGTAATGGATGGATATACTGCCACCAAAGAAATAAGAAAATTTAATGAAAAGATACCTGTCTTAGCACTTTCTGCATCTATTTTTATGGAAGTAAGAGATAAAATAAATGAATGTGGTATGAACGGTTTTATCTTTAAACCATTTGACCCTCAAGATTTATTAAACCAAATAGAACAAGCAATTAATAGCTAAACTAATACATTTAAAAATGCAAAAATTCTCACAAAGAAGAATAAACCTTGTATTTAGGCTTACGATCGTAAATATAGGGTTTGCAATACTTTGTACTATAATTTCTGATAAGTTTGATTTCATTTGGTTGAGAAATTATAATGCTATCAATATTTTTGCATATGTAATAGCCGCTTTTTTGGCAAAAAAAGAACGATTAACATCGGCAAGAATTATTTATCTACTAACAAGCAATATCGGTATTGCTATTATCGCATCGTATGTGGGAAGAGGAGGCAGTATAGAATTCATTTATATGTTTAATATAGGGGTGCCTTTTATCCTGTTTTCTTACAGAAGAGAGCGTGCTTTATTAATGATATTTTCCATATTGCCCTTAGTACTATGGATCTTATTATTTTTAACTGATTTTAATCTTTTTGCGTCTAAAAAATTAGATGTAAATATTGCAAAAGAATTTATATACCCAATTTCAATCATTAGTATGGTGTCTTTGGTCTTATTTCAATTGATTTATTTTATATTACTCAACAGTCGTTATTTTGGCGAGATTCGTAAAAAAGAAGATGAGGCTTTAGAAGCTTCTGATGCAAAATCAAAATTCTTGAGCACGATGAGCCATGAAATTAGAACTCCTTTAAATGCGGTCATTGGTCTTTCGTATATTTTGAGTGATGATAATCCTCGCAAAGACCAAATAGAAAATATAAATGCACTTAATTATTCCGGAAAACTACTACTAAACTTATTAAATAATGTACTTGATTTTAGTAAAATGAAATCGACAAAGATTGAGCTTGATAATATTCCTGCAAACTTGTCTGAAGCTATTAAACAGATTAAAAAAATTCATGAAGCTAGCTGTTTCAAGAAAGGAATTTCTTTTAATATAGAAATTGACGATGCGATTCCTTTGATTTGGTTAGATGTTGTGAGATTTAATCAAGTTCTTAATAATTTAGTTACAAATTCAATTAAATTTACGGATAAAGGGAGTATAACTTTAAAAATTAGCCCTCAAAATCAAACAAAAAAAACTATAGATTTATTAATAGAAGTCATCGATACCGGTATCGGAATTCCTGAAGATAAACAAGATAGTATTTGGGAAGCTTTTGTACAAGCCTCAAGTACTACAAATCGCTTATATGGAGGAACAGGGTTGGGCTTACCAATTGTAAAAAGTATTGTAAAAATCATGGGAGATGATGTAAAAATAGACAGCCAAGTTGGCAAAGGAAGTCGTTTTTATTTTAATTTAAAACTAGATATCGCATCTGAAAAAGAATTAGAAAAAACCATTGAAAAGAGAACACATAACTTTGAAGGTAAAACAATCTTATTAGTAGAAGACAACCTTATCAATATAATGGTTGGCAAACAAATTTTAGAAAAGGCTCAATTACAAGTTGAAGTAGCACACGACGGTTTAACTGCTGTAAATATGGTGAAAAAAGATAACTATGACGCCATATTAATGGATATTCAAATGCCTATTATGGATGGATATACAGCTGCTAGAGAAATCAGAAAGTTCAACACTAAAATCCCTATTTTAGCACTCTCTGCCTCTATTTTTATGGAAGTTAAAGACAAAATTCATGAGAGCGGAATGAATGGTTTTATCTTTAAACCTTTTGATCCTGAAGATTTATTAAATCATATTGAGGATGCAATAAATAATTCATTATAATATTCTCTTTTTTTAATTTAATCTTACACCCTTTATCATTTAAACTTACTGCTTTCAGAAAAAGAAAGAAAGAAAGAAAGAAAGAAAGAAAGAAAGAAAGAAAGATGATTGCCAACGAGAGAATGCCAAAATGAATTTATTGAAAAATAAAAAAACTACTCTTTCTCAACAGCATTATTTTTCTACTCTTTTATTTTACGCGTTCCTTCATACAATTCGTATTTCACAAACTTACAATCTAAGTCTGCATTTTTTAAAGCAATTCTTTTAGAAGTTCTTAAACCAACTGCCTTTAAAGCCTGCACATCAGAAGTAATTAGCCATGCTGTAGAACCTGGATAATTGTGCTTAAGTGTATCTCCAATTTTCTTATAAAATTCATCTACATTTATATTTAAGCGCTCTCCATAAGGCGGATTAAACAAAATTGTTGTGTTTCCAAAAACCTCTTTCGTCGAGTTGAAAAAATTAACATGATGCACGCCAATAAACTCATCTAAATTGGCATTTTCTATATTGGCTTTTGCTTTCTGAATTGCAGATGGCGCTTTGTCAAACCCCATAATTTTAAAATGAGAAGAACGTATTTTCTTTAATAAAGATTCTTGAATTATAAAATATAAATCTTCATCATAATCTTTCCATTGCTCAAATGCAAATAACTTTCTATTGATGTTTGCCGGAATATTATTGGCAATCATACAAGCTTCAATTAAAATTGTACCCGAACCACACATGGGGTCTATAAAGTTTTCTTCTCCGGTATAACCTGATAATAAGACCATCCCCGCCGCCAAAACTTCGTTGATGGGTGCTATATTTGTAGCGGTTCTATAACCACGTTTATGCAAAGAATCTCCTGAAGAATCTAAAGAAACCGTTAACCATTCTTTCTGAATATGAATGTGGATTTTAACATCCGGATATTTTAAATCTACATTCGGTCTCTTATGATATTTATGTCTAAAATAATCTGCAATAGCATCTTTAGATTTTAAAGAAATATAATGTGAATTGGTGGTAAAATTTTTAGAGTTTACAACAGCACCAATAGCAAAAGTGCCTTCTGCATCTAAATAGTTTTCCCACTTAATTTTCTGAATAGCATCATACAAATCTTCCTCATCGTAAATCTTACAGGTTTTTATAGGTTTTAAAATTCTTACCGCCGTTCTCAAAGCAATATTTGCCTTGTACATAAAGCCTTTATCGCCCCTGAAAGAAACACTTCTTACTGATTCTTTTACATCTTGTGCTCCTAAATTTTTTAGTTCTTCTGCTAAAACACTTTCTAAACCAAAAAGTGTGGTGGCAGTCATTTTAAAATCTTTATCCATACTCATAAAATTGATTACAAAAATACATTTTTATTCATAGGATTAATAGTATTTAAAATTTTCATTTTTTCAAACGTAAGATTTAGTTACTTTTACAGGCTGAAACTCATAAAGCCCATTTGGTATAGAAAAACCAATAGCAACTAATAAAGTTATTAAAAACCAGATTATTACAAATTTTATAAAAATGAAGACTACAGACTGGTTTACAGATTGGTTCAATACTCCTTATTATCATATTCTTTACAAAGATAGAAATGATGCGGATGCGCAGTTATTTATGAAAAATATAACGACATTTTTAGCATTGCCAAAAACTACACATATTTTAGATTTACCTTGCGGAAAAGGGCGTCATTCCGTTTTCTTAAATTCACTTGGATATAGGGTTACTGGGGGTGATTTGGCTGAAAACAGTATAAAAATTGCGGAACAGTTTGAAAACGATACTCTAAAATTTAAAGTGCATGACATGCGGCAAGCCTTTAATAATCAATATGATGCCGTTTTTAATTTATTTACTAGCTTTGGTTACTTTGAGGATGATAAAGAAGATCTCTTAATTCTTAAAAACATCAAAGATGGCTTAAAAAATGACGGTTATTTTGTATTCGATTTTTTAAATGCTCATAAAGTAAAATTGAATTTAGTAAAGCAAGAAACTAAAATTGTCGATCAGATCACTTTTAATATTAAAAGAGAAATAAAGGATGGTTTTATTATTAAAAAGATTTCTTTTTTTGCAGACAACGAGGAACACTCTTTTATAGAACGTGTAAAATATTTAGATTTAGAAAAAATGACTTCTTATTTGCAAAAAGTCGGTTTTACAATAACCAATGTTTTTGGAAATTATCGTTTAGAAAATTATAATGCACAAACTTCAGATAGATTAATTTTAATAGCAAAATGAATTATATATTATTAATTGCATCTGTTCTAATTGGTTCTTTATTGGTTTTTATTTTAAAACCAAATAAAAAGTCAGTTCGTTTATTATTAGCTTTTAGCGGTGCTTATCTGCTATCTGTAACAATTTTACATTTATTACCAGAGGTGTATATCGACACGTCTAAAACAAATAAGATCGGAATTTTTATTTTAATTGGTATTATTTCACAATCGGTTTTAGAGTCGTTTTCTAAAGGAGCAGAACACGGCCATATTCATATACATTCTGATGGAAAACAATTCCCTTCGCTATTATTTTTAAGTTTATGTCTGCACGCTTTTTCTGAAGGATTACCCATTCATCATGCGGGTGAAAACTTACTATGGGCTATTGTGGTGCATAAAATTCCGATTGCAATTGTACTCACCAGTTTTTTATTGGAAACTAAATATTCTAAAAAAATAGTGTTTACTTTTCTAATTTTCTTCGGATTAATGAGTCCTTTAGGTGTCCTTTTGGGAGATAAAATTCAATTTTTTATTACCTATGCCACAGAAATAACGGCCTTAATTATTGGAGTATTTCTGCATATTTCTACGATTATTCTTTTTGAAAGCACTGAAAATCACAAATTTAACTTACAAAAATTTATTGCTATTCTTTTAGGGGTAATTTTAACCCTACTTACTTTATAGATTTTACTTATATATAGGTAATTGAAAACACTTACTTGTAGGTATAAAATTGCTTCAGGTATTTTTGATATTTGAGATAAATAATAAAATTTATTATTTATGAAAAAAATAAAAAATAGTTTGATAACTTCAGCAGAAGAAATTATGTTTAATAGTTTATTAAACTTTGATTTAGCTCAAAAAAATAAAAAGCATAGCTATTTAAATAAAAAGGGTAAAAAATTTAAAATAAAATAATTTACAGCAACTTCGCCAATACTCACAAATTACAAGGCAATTATAAAAAAGCGTACGAATATTATGAAAAATATACTATTACTCGAGATAGCTTAAACAATACTGCTCAAAATATTGCAATTTCAGATTTAGATAAAAAGTATAAAACCGAAGAAAAATAAAACCTACAATTAAAACAAGAAAATATAGCTATATAACAAGATAAAAATAAAAACTTTCTTATCGTCGCAATTCTTTCGCTTATTTTAGTTAGTGTCATCGCTACGTTAATTATCAAAAACTCCAAAAAGAAGAGAGAACTTGCAGAACAAGAGAAACAGCTTGAAACTCAGAAAAATTTAACCTTTTTAAAAGAATAAGAAATTACGACCATCAATGCCATAGCAGAGGGGCAAGAAAAAGAACGAAAACAAATTGCCTAAGATTTACAAAATAATTTAGGTTCTGTGTTAGCAACTTTAAAATTACATTTTGATAATTTAAAAATTAATAGAGAAAAGAAAAAAATTAATCAAGATGCACTGTTCAATAAAACAGAAAAATTAATCGATGATGCCTATTTAAAAGTTCATAGCATTGCGCATTCCAAAAATGCTGGAGTAATTGCAAATAAAGGGTTGCTTGTTGCCGTAAAAATGATGGCAGAAAAAATATCCTCTGCGGATAAAATTAAAATTGAAGTGATTGATTTTAATCTTGTTAAGCGCTTATAAAATAATTTAGTCATTACCGTTTTTAGAATTATTCAAAAACTAATTACCAATATTATCAAACATGCTAATGCAAAAAACGTTTCGATAAACATTTCTCTATTCGATAAAAAATTAAATATTATAGTAGAGGATGATGGTTTAGGGTTTGATATAAATACAGTTAAATTAAAAGATGACATGGGTATTCGTTCTATTAAAACTAGGATTCAGCATTTAAAAGGAACTTTTACTATGATACAACTTATTGGTAAAGGAAGCTCCATGATTATGGATATTCCGATGCCTTAAATACCTACATATAGGTGTTTTTAAAACATACACCATTCCTTATTTTTGAAAAAAATTACAAATGATATCAATAATAATGGCAGAAGACCATCAAATGTTAATTGATGGTGTACAATATTTCTATGAATATGATGATAAAATTAACATTATTGGTACAGTAAATAATGGTGACGATTTAGTTAAATTAGTGATTTTAAAACAGCCTAAACTGGTCATTAAAGATATTAGAATGCTCAAAATGTATGGTATTCAAGCCACAAAAGCTATCAAAAAAAAAA
>JBNMNV010000034.1:0-17543 GCA_051278125.1 Polaribacter sp.
TCAAAATAAAGAAAAGGAAAAACGTGCAGAAGATTTAAAACTGATGCACTTTGCATTTAAAGAGTCATCTACGCCTATTATGTTGCATTTGAAAAACGGTGAATTTTATAGTTTTAACGATGCTTTACTCAATTTATTGGGTTACACCAAAGAAGAATTTAGCAAAATGAATCTGCTAAATATTGTAACAACCATGGACGAATTAAGTTGCATTAAACAATGGGATGAAATAAGAGAAAAGAAAAATGTAGTATTCGACTGTCATTTTGAGAGAAAGGATGGTGTTCTGTTGGATGTGGAAGTAAGCAGCAACCTGATTAAATACAATGAATACGAGGTGAACTTTTGTTATATAAATGACATCACCGAAAAAAAGAAAGCAGAAGCAGAAATTTATTCTATAAATGAATTGTTGCAACACCAAACGAATCGTTTGCTTTTAGCAACAAAAAGCGCTCAATTGGGAATTTGGGATTGGGATTTAGAAAATGATGTGCTTACATGGGATGAGGGAATGTATAGGTTATATGATATTGCTGAGAATGAATTTGATTCTGTGTTTGAAGGATTTATTTCAAGAGTGCACCAGGAAGACAGGGAACAGCTGCAAAACGAAATGGAACTTAGCATTGCTAATATAAAGGAGTATAAGCCTGAATTCAGGATTGTTTGGAATGATTCATCTGTTCATTATATTAACGCCTCATCAATTATTGAAAGAGACAATGATGGAAATGCTATACGAATGATTGGAACCAATTGGGATGTAACCTTAGAAAAAGAGAATATGCGGCATCTTAAATTGTTGGAATCTGTTATTGTCCATACAAAAGATAGTATTTTGATAACAGAGGCAGAACCATATGATTTACCAGGACCAAGAATGATTTTTGTGAACCCAGCATTTGAAAAAATGACAGGTTATACCTCTGAAGAAGTAATTGGACTAACGCCTAGATTATTGCAAAATGAAGATACCGATAGAAAAGAATTAGACAAATTACGAACTGCATTGGACAAATGGGAGCCGTGTGAAATAACAGTTTCGAACTCGAGGAAAAATGGCGAGAAGTTTTGGAATAACTTTAGTGTAGCTCCAGTAGCAAATGAAAAAGGATCGTATACCCATTGGATTGCTATAGAAAGGGATGTGACAAAACAAATTGAAGCTACCATAGAGAAGGAAAGAATGATAAAGGAACTGCTCAAAAACAACCTAGAGCTGAAGCAGTTTAGCTATATAACTACCCATAACCTGAGGGCACCCTTAACTAACCTAGTTTTGATTTGTAAATTAATAAGCCGAGAGAAAATAGAAGATTCATCAATATTAAAACTGATAGAGGCCTTCAAAACATCTACCTATCACTTGAATGAAACATTAAATGACCTTATCAATGTACTCATCGTAAAAGAAAATACAGACCTTAAATTAGATGAATTGTCTTTTGTAGAAATAATGGATAAGGTAAAAGAATCCATTTCCGAAACATTGAGCGATAGCAAGGCAATAATTGAGACTGATTTTTCTGATATGCCTACCGTACACTTTACAAAGGTTTATCTAGAAAGTATTTTTTTAAATCTAATTACGAATTCAATAAAATACCGCCATCCAGAAAGGAATCCCAAAGTTAAGATAAAAACCACAAAAGATGCAATTGGCAGAACCAAACTTACTTTTTCAGACAATGGGATAGGGATGGATATGTCTCGTGTAAAACACAAGATATTTGGTTTTCACAAACGGTTCCATAAAAATACTGATAGTAAAGGGATAGGATTGTTTCTTATCAAATCTCAAATAAATGCTTTGGGAGGCCAAATAGAAGTGGATAGTAAAGTGAATATAGGCACCACTTTTACAATAACTTTTAAATAAACCATAAAATGATCAAAACAGTTTTAGTAATTGAAGATGATTTAATAACAATGTATTTGAATAAAATAGTATTAAAATATGCAAGTTTCTGCGACAACATAGTAGAGGCAACCAATGGTGAGGAAGCATTATCATATTTTGAAAATATACAAAAAGGAGATATCCCCATGGATAATTTGCCCGAAGTAATACTTTTAGATCTGAATATGCCAGTAATGGATGGATGGGAGTTCTTTGAAACTTACTTACAAAAGTTTCCCGAGTTTGCAAAGAAAACAAATATTTTCATCCTTTCTTCAAGCATAGACCCTATAGACATAGAAAGGGCGCAAAAAGACCCAAACATTGCAGCCTTTTTATCGAAACCACTAAACGAAGAGGAACATTTTAATATAATTAAATCCTTTTTGAATAAACAATAGAGAAAAGATTTGTTAATATGTTAGGATTAATTACTCCGGCTAGCGCAAACATGCAATTATTAAACCCGCTGAGCGATAGTGTGCCGAAGAATATGTCTCCTTAATAGATAAAAGGGATTTCCTAATTTCACTAGTCAGTTCAGTATTTAACCCCTTTAGAAATGGAATTAAAATTAAAAGGAATTTTTAACAAAACGGCCTAAGAAAATTAGTCACAAAATTACTAGGAAGTCCAGCCTATAGCTCTGTGTTTGCTCAACTTTAATTTTGCCAATTTTAAAGACGAAATATAATTTTTAAACCCAAATTTATCAATCCTAATTTGTGGCAGTGCATTGATAGACCCTCCGAAAAAATGCTTCATTAAATTAAACTCCTCTTCCTGAAAAATAGTTGCTCGGTTTTTGTTCATCAAATGAACAACCCAACCTTCTTTTTCTATATGGGTCTTTAGTTCTGATGTGTAATCTTTTTTAATTGGTGCATTCTGATTCCCGGAACGATCATAATACAGATTTAATACTTTGCGTTTATGAAATTTATAAAACTGCTTAAATTGATGCGCAAGCTCTTTTACATGTTCTGGCGCCAACGTATAAAATTCTTTCATTAAATCGATATCATTGCCGAGCTGTTGCCCCGTAATCATAGAATTTCTCAATTTCAGTCTACATATTGCTTGATAGCGAGTCGGTGTTCCGGAATACTTTTGTCGTAGTTTTCTACGAGAAGTTCTAAAATTTCAGGCATATGCTGACCAATATCTTTTTTATGACGATATCTGGAAACATACAAATTATAGGTTTCTTCAATTTTTTCAAAAATTAAAAAATGAGTATCGTTGAGTTCTGAATAGGAAATTTCGTTTCCTGAAAACGAACCTGAGTTATCTAAAAAAAAAGTTGAAAACTCGTAATATTTAAAAACATTTTCCATCCTTAAACTAATTCAGCAGATAATCCCAATTGTAATAATTTAGAGCACCTTGGCTCCAAATCTTTATACTCACCAGATTTTACAGTACATTTTCCCTTGTAGTGCACCAAAATAGTGCATTGTTCAGCTTGTTCTAAGGTATGATCGCAAACGTTTATGAGAGATTCAATCACAAAATCAAAAGTATTTACTTCATCATTATGCAACACAATTTCATGTTGAAAAGTTTCTTGCTCTAAAACATCTACTTCTTCTTGAATTTTTTCTTTTGTACTCATAACCACAAAATTACAACTTATTGTATTTTAATGCAACCCAATTATTTTTTTCTATAAAGGTTTCTAGTTTTAAATTGTATTTAGAAACTTCCGCATCTATAATTGGCATATCTTCTTGATAAAAACCACTTAATAGCAGCACCCCATTGGTATGCAAACAATTTGTATAGATCTCCATATCCATCAACAATATATTTCTGTTGATGTTTGCAATAATTACATTATATTTTTTGTTCGTTAAAAGTGACGAATCTCCTTCAAAAACGCTAATGTTTTTACAATGATTTCTATCTATATTTTCAATAGAGTTTTCATAACACCAATGATCAATATCAATAGCATCTATTGGGTTTGCACCTTTCATTTCAGCAAAAATCGCTAAAATTCCGGTACCAGAACCCATGTCTAAAACTTTCTTATTTTCTAAATCTAACTTTAGTAAATGTTGCACCATCATGTGTGTAGTTTCATGATGTCCTGTACCAAAACTCATTTTTGGTTCTATAACAATATCATACTTTAAGTTAGGATTCTCATGAAAAGGAGCTCTGATGCTCACTACATCCTCTACCTGAATCGGATTAAAATTCTTTTCCCATTCTGCATTCCAATTGGTTTGCGCTACTTCATTTTGATTGTATTCTATAGAAAATTCACCAGCGTTTAAAATATAAATATCCGCTAAAATATTTTCATGCCAATCTTGTTTTTGAATATAAGCGGTAACCCCTTTTTCATTTTCCACAAAACTCTCAAAACCAACGTTGCCAAGCTCTGCAATTAAAATTTCTGTTGCTGGTTCTTTGGGTGCTACCGTAAAATTGTACTCTAAGTATATATTATCCATAAAAAAATGCATCAAGATTTTAAATCCTGATGCAAATTTATTGGTTTTATCTACAAGTTTATAAATAAAACGCTATTATATCGCCTTAATGATTGCTGCAAAGTCTTCAACTTGTAAAGCCGCGCCTCCAATTAAGCCTCCATCTACATCTGGCTTCGAAAATATTTCTTCTGCATTTGCCGGTTTTACACTACCACCGTATAAGATAGAAACTGAATCCGCTACTTCTTGTCCGAATTTCTTACCAATAACATTTCTAACGAAAGCATGCATTTCTTGGGCTTGTTCTGGACTAGCAGTTTCTCCTGTTCCAATGGCCCAAACGGGTTCATATGCTAAAATTATATTTTTAAAATCAGCTGGCTTTAGATGAAATAATGAGTTTTTTAACTGACTCCCAACTTCTAATAAATGGTCTTCTTTTTTTCTTTCTTCTAATTTTTCACCGAAACAAAAAATTGCTTCTAAACCATTTGCTAAAACTGTATCTAATTTTTCTGCTAAAAGTTCATCTGTTTCGCAAAAATATTCTCTTCTTTCAGAATGCCCAATAATTACAGTTTTCACACCGATAGCTTTTAACATATCTGCTGAAATCTCTCCTGTGTATGCGCCGCTTTTAGCTTGGTGCATGTTTTGAGCAGCCACTTCTATATTAGAATCTTTTGCTTTTTTAACTGCAGAAGATAAACTAAGATAAGAAGGTGCTATAATGACTCTTGTATTTTCTAATGGTAATTTTTTAATTGATTTTTTTATCCCTTTAATAAGGGCCTTAGTTTCAGCCTTATCATTATTCATTTTCCAATTTCCAGCTACTATTTTTTTTCTCATAATTATATACTTTTATTATAGAATGTAAATTTAATAAATGAATTACAAATATCGTTCAGAAAAACAAATACTTACGATAACGATTTATATTTTGGTTTTTAGAGCTTTCGCAATGCTTTCATCGGATACTTTTGTCGCTTTAAAAAGTTGTATCCCTCCTTTTTCATCCACTACGATATATCTAGGAATCCAACTTAAATGTATAAAATCTACAAAGTCACCCGAATTCATTCCTTTTGGCAAATTGTAATGTTCTCCTACTAAATTATACTTTTTTATCGCTCTTTTCCATGAAGGCTTGCTAAAATCTACAGACAAATATACATAAACAACTTCAGGAAACTCTTTTTGTAATTTTTTTGAATCGGGTACACCTACAATACAATCTTTGCACCAAGAAGCCCAGACATCTATCAGTATTTTCTTTCCTTTATTACGATATAATACTTCTCTAAAGGTAAGTTTAGTATCGTCTACATCAATTAACATATCTTGCAACGCTTTTTCGGAAAACGCTGTAGGTTCTTCCGTGCCACAACTTATTAAAGTGATAAAAAGTAGTAAAATTATTTTTTTCATATGAAATATGTCTGCTAAAAAAAGAGGAACTTACAAATCTTAAACGTTTAAAATAGTACTTTTGACAAAATTTAAGCAAAAATAATGACAACAGCGCAACTTGTATCACAAATAAGACAAAAAAAATCTTTTTTATGCATTGGTTTAGATGTAGATTTAGATAAAATTCCTGAACATCTATTAGTTTTAGAAGATCCTATTTTTGAATTTAACAAAGCTATTATTGATGCAACCCAGCACCTTTGTGTGGCTTATAAACCAAATACTGCTTTTTATGAAGCTTACGGAATTAAAGGTTGGCAGGCGCTTAAAAAGACCATTCAATACATCAATAAAAATTATCCAGAAATTTTTACCATTGCCGATGCAAAACGTGGTGATATTGGCAATACCTCAACCATGTACGCAAAAGCATTTTTTAATGATTTAGCGTTCGATTCGGTAACGGTTGCTCCTTACATGGGAAAAGATTCTGTAGAACCCTTTTTAGCTTTTAAAGACAAACATACTATTATGTTAGCCTTAACTTCTAATGAAGGTGCTTTTGATTTTCAAACAAAAAAGGTAAATGACAAAGAGCTGTATAAACACGTTTTAGAAACTTCTAAAAACTGGAAAAATTCTGAAAACCTTATGTATGTTGTGGGTGCAACCAAAGCTGAGTATTTTAAAGAAATTAGAAACATTGTTCCCGATTCATTTTTATTAGTTCCTGGAGTTGGCGCACAAGGTGGAAATTTACAGGATGTTTGTAAATATGGTTTATCTAAAAACATTGGGCTTTTAATCAACTCCTCTAGAGGGATTATTTATGCATCCAAAGAAAAAGACTTTGCAAGCATGGCAGCGTCTAAAGCTGAGGAATTACAGCTTGAAATGCAGGCAATTTTAAAAGAATTTAAATGATAATAAAAGATCAGATACATACTACGATAGAAATTAAAAATACACCGACAAGAATTATTTGTTTGGTACCAAGTATTACCGAATTACTGGTAGATTTAGGTTTGGAAGATAGGATCGTTGGAATTACAAAATTTTGTATTCATCCAGATGGATTGATCAAAAAGAAAACAGTTGTTGGTGGAACAAAAAATATTAAAGTTGATGTTATAAAGCATCTAAAACCTGATATTATTCTTTGTAATAAAGAAGAAAACACCAAGGAAATAGTAGAAAACTGTAGACAAATTGCCACCACCCATGTTTCTGATATTTATACGATTGCAGATACGTTGCAACTAATTCATCAATATGGGAAAATATTTTCTTGTGAAGAAAAAGCGAAAGAAATAATACTTAGAATTCAAAATAAAAATATTGATTTTCTTGATTTTATCAAAGATAAAAAAGAAAAAAAAGTAGCGTATTTCATTTGGAAAACCCCTTGGATGGTTGTCGGAAACAACACATTTATCAATCATCTTTTAGAAGTCAATGACTTTAAAAATGTGTTTCAACATAAAATTCGCTATCCTGAAATTAATTTAACAGACTTACATAAAGAGGAGGATCTTGACTTTATCTTTCTATCTTCAGAACCCTACCCGTTTGGTGAAAAGCATATTTTAGAACTAAAAAATACCTTCAAAAAAACACAGATAATTTTAGTAGATGGGGAGTTCTTTTCTTGGTACGGAACAAGACTATTGTTTGCTTTTGACTATTTCAAAAAGCTACACCACAGTTTTTAAAAATATCCCAATGTTTTTTAAGCAACAACCTTCCTAAGCAAGGGTTTTCAGCACCTTTTAACAAAGTAATTATGGAATTTAATGGTGGAGTATTCCATTGAATTTCACCGAAGTTTTAACAAAAACCTCGAGGCAGAGACTCGAGGTTTTCTTTTCAATTAAATCGTAAATTCTCTGTCTAAATACTGTACTTGATTAATTTTTTCTAGTAACTTCATCGCCTTAAAAGCTGCCAAATCGCTTTTCACTTCATCTTCAAACCTGTAGTTATTAGACTTTTCTACTAAGCTTGAGTACCTGTCAAGCAAATGCTTCTTATAAGTAATAAATTGGTTTTTATAATACATGATAATCGTTTAGGGGGAATATGTCTAGTAAAAGTACATAATTTTTCTAATTAAACCATGATTTTTTCAGAGAAATCAAACCGATCATTCTGGCTATAAGGTTCCCTAATTTTTTAAAATTTTAAACATTTTTGATCCCTTTGAAGTCTCAATTTTAAACAGATACATTCCTGTCTTTAAAAAAGAAGTATCATGCGTTTGTTTGAATGATTTTTGAAGAAATGTACTGATTTTTTTTCCTGTGATACTGTAAATTGTTCCTTTTATAAATTTTAAACCTTCATCAACTTGAATTGTTAATTCATTATTTACCGGGTTTGGCGTCAGTTTTACGTTCTCTAACAGATCGTTATCAGAAACAGAAGCTGTAGACTCTTGAAACACCCTAATGTAATCTATTTCCATAGCACTTTCCGTAAAACTTGCAGCCGTTCCAGCTGCCTCAATAGCAATATTTAACAAGAAATACTGGTCTTCATAATAAGGCCATGTGGCATCATTTTTAGTTTCTGGATTGTAGATATAATGAACAATCCCGTCTACACTAAATACCATTCTTTCCGGAGTCCAAATTAATTCATACACATGAAATGCTGTTGACGCTGTAGGAATGTTCTGACCTCCATGATTTATGGTTCCTCCAGAGCTTGAAGTCGTGTGCATTGCACTAGAAATATAGTTTTGATTTTTTCCCCAGTGTTCCATAATATCAATCTCACCGCATGCTGGCCAAGGAGTAGTTCCGTAAGTGTCTGTCCAATATCCTCCTGGTTCTATAATATTTTTACCTAACATCCAAATTGCTGGCCATGTACCCACACCCGTAGGCATTTTGGCTCTAACCTCTACTTTACCATAGGTAAATGCGTATTTAGAATTTAGCCTTGCTGAAGTATATGTTTTTGTATGACCTTGATCTGTAAAATTTTCTTTAATCGCAACAATGCTTAAAACACCATCCTCAATAAAAGTATTTTCTATTCTATTTGTGTAATGCTGTACTTCATTGTTATACCAACCTCCACCTGCGGGTAACTGCGTTTGATGAAACCACTTAGTATCATCCACCGGTACTACTTGACCTGATTCTCCGTTAAATTCATCAGACCAAACTAAATTATTATAAATAGGATCTGCCCCCGTATTGTTGCTCGTAGCGGTTACCGTGCCATCATATAAAAAATTATCTATATAAGCAATTACTTTATCTGTATTATCTTCTCCGTTTATTTGTATTAAAACTCTATTAAAGTCAGACCGATTAATAGGATCTTCAGCGTTAGCATCGTAGTTCGTAAAATTATCATCCTTAAAATTGAAGGTTACTGTTTGCCACGCATCTAAAGTAACATTCTTAATAATTTCTGATTGTGAAGACCATGGAGCACTGATATTATTACTTTGTAATTTTAAAGAAACTTGATTATTCTGGTTCCCTGTTAAACTTGATTGTGGAATATAAATTTTTAAAGAAAAAGTGTGGTTTTCTGATAAATCATATTTTTCGGGAATATCAAAAAATACGTTTGCATATTGGCCTCCGGTATCATCATAACGCAAAACAGTGTTCGATGTATTTATACCCTCTTTCACAGGGTTTGGAAAAGGAACATTTACAGCAGTACCATCTTGTTGCCAAGAAGAGATGGTTCCATTTCCCTCAAAGTCATCCTCAACGGTTGTTTGAGCGTACATACCCAAAGTTGCTATACATAAAAAGAGCGTACATATTTTTTGCATTTTATCGTTTTAAAGTTGGAAACAAAAATAGGGATTCCTAAATTTAGATTTCACAATTTATCACTACAAAAACTATACAACGTGTAAAAAAACTTATTTTATAGTTTATCTTGCAACGCAAAAACTTGTTTTAGCAAAGAAGTGTTTCTTAACCCAACTTTTTCTCTAATTCCTTTTTCTTCAACCTCAATCATTGTAAAGACGCCCTTTAGCGCTTGATCTGTTACATATTTGGTTAAATCTGGATTGACACTTTTTACAAAAGGAATCGTATTATACTTTGTAATTAAATTACTCCAAACTTTATCTGCACCCACTTTTGAAAAAGAGTTATTAATTACTGGTGCAAAACTACTATACAAACTCTCATTTGTTTTGGATTTTAAATACATGGTTGCTGCATTTTTATCGCCTAATAAAATATTTTTTGCATCGTTAAAAGAAATTTCTTTCACGGCATTTACAAAAATTGGCGTCGCCGTTTTTACAGCATCTTCTGCAGCCCGGTTTAAAACCTTAATACCTTCATCTGCTAAATTTCCCAAACCTATGGTACGCAAACCCTTATCTACCGCTTGCAATTCTTCTGGTAATAAAATTTTTACCATTTCATTTCTGTAAAACCCATCTTTTGATGTTAGCTTGGCAACTTGATTTTCAATCCCGTTATCTAACGCCTGCCTTAAACCATTGCCGATTTGTTCTTGCGATAAACCACCTCCATTCGGTAATTGACTCACTACTTTTTGCAATTCTGCACATCCTGCAAATTGAATAGCGATTACTAAAATTAAAATTCTCTTGATCATATTTTATATATCGGTATTATTATGAAACATTTTTAACAGAAAAGTCACCTATCATTTAAAAGTATCTGTCTTTTTATCATATCCGTAAGGGCAATGCTTACATCCATTTTTACAACAATACCCTCTTTTTAAATGATATTTTTCAGTAAAAACTTTATAGCCTTCTTTCGTTAAATAAAAATCGTCTTTATCTACTGCAATTCTTGGTTTAAACATATGGCAAAAATAAGCGAATTATAGCTTATTTAAACACTAATCTTTTATCTTTTACAGAATTTAGACGTAAAACTTTATAGTCTAAAATATAGTTTTGATACAATCTCCAAGGGAATTTATCACCTTGTTTCGGCAATATATCTTTTGCCCTATGGATATATCCTGAGTCTAAATTTATCAATGGTAATTCTCCTAAGTTTTCTTCAATTACTTTTGAATAGACAGATTGATACTTATTTTTTTCTAAAAACTTTAAAACTCTGGAAATATATTCGCTCGTTAAATCGCTTTTTAAGGTCCAAGAAGCATTCGTATACCCCGCAAAAACAAAGAAATTAGGCAACTCGCTCAACATTAAACCTTTGTAAATATATTGTTTAGTAATATCAAAAGGTTTATTGTTTAAAGATATTTTTACACCACCAAAAGGCAATAATTTTAAACCTGTTGCACTCACTATAATATCGGCTTCAAGAATTTTTCCTGATGTTAATTTGATGCCATTTTCAACAAAAGCTTCTATCGTTTCAGTAACCACATCTGCTTTTCCTTTTTTTATAGCTTGAAAAAAATCTCCATCTGGCACCAAACAGAAACGCTGATCCCATGGTCTGTAATTTGGGGTAAAATGAGGTTCTAGCGGAAAATCAGTACCCAACTCTTTTTCAATTCCTTTTAAAACAAATTTTTTCATTGTTTTAGGAAACTTTCTGCACAAATTATAAAACAACATATCTGCTAAAATATTTTTAGCTCTTACCAAAGTATGTGCAATTTTACCAGGTAATATAAATTTTAAAAACTTTGCAATTTTATCTTTATTTGGCAAAGATGCAATGTACGTTGGGGTTCTTTGTAACATGGTTACTTTTGCTACCTCATCTGCTATTTTAGGTACAATGGTAACTGCAGTGGCTCCGCTGCCAATAACCACAACTTTCTTATTTTTATAATCTAAATTGGTTTTCCATTTTTGCGGATGAATAAAAATTCCTTTAAAATCTTCGAATCCAGGAAAATCAGGTGTATACCCATGATCATAATTGTAATAACCACTGGCATTAAAAATAAATTGTGAAGTATAAAACTGTTCTTCTTTTGTTATTGGATTGATAGTTTTAACGGTCCATAAATTTTGAGATGTATCAAAATTATAAGAAACTACCTTTTGATTAAAAACAATTTTCTCTTTTACATGGTATTCTTCAGATGCTTCCTGCAAGTATTTTAAAATAGAAGGAGCATCCGCAAAAGATTTATCATCATCCCAAGTCTTAAAAGAATACCCAAACGTGTACATATCTGAATCTGAACGAATGCCTGGATATTTAAATAAACTCCAAGTTCCACCAATTTCTGTTCTAGCTTCTAATATTTTATAAGTTTTATTTTTATTTTTTCTTTCTAAATGACATCCTGCTCCAATACCAGATAAACCCGCTCCAATAATTATAATATCTACATCCATCTACAATTAATTTTGTTTTGAGTTTAATTCTCGCCTTCTCATAGGCATAGCGTCAATTAAATCAAAAAGTTTTTGAATCGTTAATAAAGTAGTCTGTTTTATTTTTACACCACCATCTAACCCTATTAAAACAACCTGGAAATCTTCATTATCTTTATTGTATTTTGCAAAATTAAAGTTTGATGGAAGCCAATTTTCACTAAAATTATTCATGAATTGATTTTCGGAAATGGTATACATAATAATTTTTAGATCCTCTAATTCAGTCTTCTTTTCGGATAAAGTTGAAATTTGATTCTGAATATGTTCAGAATTTTTATTCTTCGAATAAATTAATAAGACTCGCTCTTGCCATTTATGTTTATTGATGTCTTGGCTAAAAGACAAAAGACCAAATAACAAAAGAAAAAGAGTACTAATTTGCTTTTTATTAAAATTCATGTAATTATTCAGTCGCTTTTTTAAAAGCAGCTTCACCTCCAACAATAGGAATTGTGATTGCTGTTCCTTCTAAATCAACCGTTAATTCAGTTCCTGGTTTTGGTAATAAGGTGTAATTGTTATCACTAGAAAAAATCATCAAACCAATTTGTTGTCCTTTTTTAATGATTTGATCATCAGGTTGTAAATCAAAAGTCATTTCATAAAATTTGCCCATTTTTAAAGGAGCACTTTTTGTTAACGACTTGTAATTTTGTAAATCTGCCCAACCACGCGTAATAATATTATCCGTAATCTTTGCTATTCTACCTTCGTTCCAAGGCAGTGAAACTAAATACACCGATAAATTTACAGCAGCTTTAGAACTTGCTGCTTTAATGGTAATTGTTGATATTCCTGAAATATGAACATCTTCTTTTAAAGTAGGCGAAACATACATTAAACGATGATTCGTATAATCTGCTTGCGCTAAAGCTTCTGAAGAAAATGAGTAATTGTCTACTAAAGTTTCTGTTCCTTTTGACAAAGATTTATTTGTAGATAAACTACCTGCCTCTGGCGCTCCTCCTTTTAAATAAAAAGTAACCGATTTTGCAGCAGGATTTGGATATTCCGCATACGGAGTTGGGTCTTTTCTTTCGTCATTTTCTCTTACAATCCAAGCTTTAGGATCGTTTTCAACACCATTTTGAATTCCGAATAAGTAACGAGTAAACCAACGATTCATCATTTTCATTGGTGGTGGACCTCCATGACCATTTTGATGATAGTAAATCTGCGTTGGTAAGCCCATCTCTGATGCTTTCTTGTAAATTCTGTAACTATGTTCTGGCATTACATTCCAGTCATTAAAACCATGAGACATTAACAATGCTGCTTTCATAGGTTTCATATCATTAATGTAGTCTCTTCCAGCCCAAAAATCATTATAATCTCCTGTAATTCTATCCAATCCATTCACCATTTCTGTGTCTCTAACCACTTTATTATTTCTGGCTCTATTTTCTTCTTTTCCACTGTGGATAAAATCATATAACACATCAATATCTTCTCCTAAATACCCTCCAGGAGAACGCACCAAACCGTTTGAGCGATAATAATGATAATAAGAAGTATTTGGTGCAACGGGAATAATTGCTTCTAAACCTTCAACACCCGTTGTTGCAGCTGCTAAAGGAATGGTTCCGTTATAAGAAGTTCCTGTCATTCCTACTTTTCCTGTGGACCAAAAGGCTTTCACTTCTTCGTTTCCAGTTCTAGACTCGTATCCTTTTGCTCGTCCATTTAACCAATCAATGACTGCTTTTGGTGCTAAAGACTCATTATCTCCACCAACAGTTGGAGCCCCATCAGACAAACCAGTTCCTGGTGAAGAAGAATGCACAACAATATAACCTCTAGGAACCCACGTTTTAATTTGAGAGATCGAAATTATTGGACGTTTCCCTCTTCTTTCAACCTCTGTATGGTTTCTTTCTTTAGGTTTTTCGCCAATTTCGTGTTTTACCTCCCAAAAAATCGGAGCGTTCCCTGCAGTTCCTGCATAATAAGGACTAGACTCATAAACTACAGGTAATTTTAAACCTTCTGTTTCAGTTTGTTCTGGTCTTGTTACATCTACATGAACTCGATCCATTTTACCATCGCCATCGGAGTCAAAAGTAGTTTCTACCCATAAATCATGGCGTATCCACTGACTATCATCTTCAAAAGCGGCAACAATTTGTGCTTCACCGTCTTTAAAAACAGGAACGGCTTTTTCCTGAGCATTAAATTGATTTACAACTAGTAAAAATAAAATTAAAATTGATTTTTTCATGTCTATGGATTTTTATTTTAATACAGAAAGTTCAATACTCGAATCTGTAAAAACGGTATGTGTTTGTGTTTTAAAGTCCTCTTCACTCGCTTTATAAATATTGTCTACATAGGTTTGTGGATTCAGATCAATTAAAGGAAACCAAGTACTTTGTACTTGAATCTGTACTTTATGCCCTTTCTTGAAAGTATGAAAAACATCTTGCAGTTTTATATTTACGTCCGTTTTTTGATTCGGTTTAAAAGGTTCTGGATTTTCAAAGCTATTTCTAAAACGACCTCTTAAAACCTCACTTCTTACCATTAAATGATAATTACTCATTTTTAAATGATCTTGTAAGTTTTCATTATTTTCTGGAGCATCAGAAGGATGCACGTCAATTACCTTCACAATCCAATCGGCAGCAGTTCCTGTCGTCGCCACTTTTAATTTTGCTAAAATATCGCCAGCTAATGTAAAATCTTCTGATAAAACATCCGTCTCAAAAACCAAGACATCTGGTCTTCTTGCCGCAAAACGTTGGTCATCTGTCATGTATTTTCTTGGTGTAAAAACCGTTTTAATATCTTCTGAATACGGAACAGGTCTTTTAATATCGCTGATAAATTGTATCGGGGAAGTTGATTTTTTAGCACTTGTTAATTCCTGATTTTCTGATAAAAACCAATCTTGTTTTACCACATTTTTAGGAGGCCAAGCATCATACGATTTCCATTCTAATTTACCAGAATCAAAAACATACGCTTCTGGTAAACCAGAATTTTTATCACCTTTTCCTTTTAAGAAATGGTTAAAAAACTTGGTTTCTATCTCTGTTTGAAATTTTAGTGAAATAGAATCTCCAAAATAATAATTCCCAACTGAATTTCTTACTCCAGAACTTGCCCATTTTCCGTGATCCCAAGGACCAAAAACCATCGTATTGTAATTATCCTTTCCGTTTTTTTCGATGCCTTTATACGTTTCTAAAGGTCCGTATAAATCTTCTGCATCAAACCAACCTCCAACAATCATCGTGGCTACAGAACTCGGTACTTTATCCATATGCTGAATTATCCCTTTGCTTTTCCATACTGAATCGTAATTGGGATGTTCAATAATTTCTTTCCAGAAAAAGTCATCAATTTTATCTTTAGACGCCGTGGAACTAACATCTAATTTATCATATTGAAAATATTCATTTAAGTTTTTTAAAGGGCCTTTGTCTAAAAAAAACTGATATTGATCTTGTGAATTCATTTTTGGTAAAGAATACCAAGCGGAATCCGTGGGGGTATCTTTATAAGTTCCGAATAACGGAATAGCTCTAAAATAACTCAATAAAAAAGCACCATTATGATGAAAATCATCAAAAAAGAAATCTCCAATACAGGCTTGCGGAGAAGCCGCCTTTAACGCCGGATGCGCATCTATTGCAGAAATGGTTGCATAATGACCAGGATATGAAATTCCCCAAGTCCCCACGTTTCCATTATTGTTTTCAATATTTTTTACCAGCCAGTCAATGGTATCATAGGTATCGGACACTTCATCAGATTGATTCTCGGCTTTGTTCGGAATGTAAGCACGCATATTATCATAAACGCCTTCACTCATCCACCGACCACGAACATCCTGATAAACGACAATATTCCCTTCTTTCATTAAATGTACATTCGGGCCAATTCTTGTTCTCATGTCATCTCCATAAGGCCTAGAACTGTATGGAGTTCTTTGCATTAAAATTGGGTATTCTTGACTTGTATCTTTAGGCACATAAATTGTTGTATGAAGTTTGACGCCATCTCTCATAACAATATCAACTTCTTGCTTTGTATAATTATCGACAACATAAGTGTCTTTTTTTTCTTCTGTTTCTTTGGGTGAATTACAGGCCGCAAAAACAAAAAGACTAAAGACGTACAGTATAAAATATTTTTTCATGTATAGATTAGTTTAATTTATTTGCTAAAGCTACAAAACAAAAAAGAGTTATTAAAAAATACTTTTGCTAAAATGTCTTTTGACATTGTTCCCTGAACGAAACTGCTCTACATATTATTTAAAATGAAAATCCCATAATTTACAGGAACACTAAACCAACATCAGTAAAAAAATGAAACTATTAAACAAAAATTCTAGGATAGATTTTAAGAATACTTTTCAAATAAAATCTAAATCTCGCTAGATACTGAGACGAATTCAACATCAAATACCTTAAATAAATCGTTTCTTTTTCCCTTGCTTATGAATGCACTACCTCGAGGCAGCGCCATTAAGGTATCAAGCGGAAAAAAACCTTATTTTTAGCTTGATGAAAACCCTGGTTTTCAAACTTTCCTCTTGAACACCGACAAAGAGCCTCGGGGAATTTTAACCATTAAAAAATAACTCAATGTATGTACAAAGCACTATAGAGTTAAATTGATGTCAGACCAGATGAGCATATCTAAAAGCTAGGACAGCTCAACTAATAATTTTGAATGCATACCTTTCTATTTTTAAAAATTGAGTTTCATTTACAGAAAACGGATAGTGCACTCAAAAATTTTATTAGTACTTTTACCCAAAATCATTCTATTTATATGTTAGATTTTGTGCCTTTTTCTTTTTTAGATGTGCTAGATATTTTATTAGTCGCGCTGCTACTCTACTATATTTATAAGTTATTAAAAGGCACAGTGGCTATTAATATTTTTATCGGAATTGCACTCATATTTCTAATCTGGAAAATAACACAGGCCCTAAAAATGGAAATGTTAAGTGGTATTTTAGGCTATTTACTATCTGGCGGGGTGATTGCCTTGATCATTGTTTTTCAACAAGAAATAAGAAAATTTTTATTGATGATTGGCACCACCAATTTTTCAAACAAAAAAAGTTTTTTAAGGCAATTAAAATTTTTACAATCAGAAATTACGTCTGAAGTAGATACCGATAAAATTTTAAAGGCCTGTAGCAACATGTCTAAAAGTAAAACGGGCGCTTTAATTGTAATTGAACGCACCAACAGTTTAGACTTTTTAATCAATACAGGAGACACCATGAATGCACTTATAAACGAAGTTCTACTAGAAAGCATCTTCTTTAAAAACAGCCCTTTACACGATGGCGCAACCATTATCAGAGATAATTATGTGGTAGCTACACGAGTTATTTTACCGATTTCTGATAGCACAAAAATACCTGCAAGATTTGGCTTAAGACACAGAGCAGCTATTGGTGCCAGTGAAAAAACCGATGCCGTTTGCT
>JBNMNV010000035.1:0-17420 GCA_051278125.1 Polaribacter sp.
TTTTTCAGATATTTAAACTTTTAATTTATAAGTTAAGTTGCCATATTTAATGCAAGTTCTTTTTGTTTTTGAGATTTTGAAATTGAAATTTTCATCATCACAGAAATAACGAGAGCTACTATGAACAACCCTGCAAAAATGACTAATGTGGTGTCTAAAGATCCTGTTTTTTCTTTAACCATATCATAAATTGTTGGGCCAATAACACCTGCTAATCCCCAAGCTGCTAAAACCATTCCATGAATTGCGCCTAATTGTTTGGTGCCAAATAAATCACCTAAAAAAGCTGGTAACATTGCAAAACCGCCTCCATACATGGTAATTACGGTAAATAATATAATTAAGAAAACACTTTCGATTCCAGTTTTAGGCAAGAAATAAAAAGCTAAAATTTGAAAGGCAAAGAAAAGTATAAATGTATCTGCACGGCCTAAATAATCTGATAATGCAGACCAAGTAATACGTCCTAATCCATTAAAAACTCCTATAAAACCTACAATAGCTGCAGCTTGCATAGGCGTGTAATTTAACTTTTCTTGCATCATAGGACTTGCAGCTGAAATAATAGCAATACCACATGCAATGTTGATAAACATCATTATCCAGATATAATAAAAACGAGTAGATTTTAAAGCTTCATTGGCAGTAATATTTGTTAAATCTTCTTTGATTACTTTTCCTTCTCCTTCATTATATCCTTCAGGTACATAACCAATTGGAGGTCTTTCAATATAGCTAGCAGAAGATAAAATTAATACCATATAAATAACTCCTAAAATATAAAATGCATTAGAAATCCCTACAGTTTCAAATAATTTTGCCATTACTGGACCAAAAATTAAAGCAGCAAAACCAAAGCCCATAATGGCCATTCCTGTAGCTAGACCTCTCTTGTCTGGAAACCATTTAACCAAGGTACTTACAGGAGTAATATATCCTAAACCTAAACCAATTCCTCCAATAACACCATAACATAAATAAAATAGCCAAAGAGATTCTAATTGTACAGCCAATCCTGAGCCTAAAATCCCAACTCCATAAAAAATTCCTGCAGTTGTACCGCTAATTTTTGGGCCTACTTTTTCTACCCAACGTCCCAAAAAGGCTGCGGACAAGCCTAATAACAAAATAGCTATTTTAAACGCCCATTTTATAACACTTCCTTCCACATCAAACACATCTTTTACGGGATTAGTCATTACTGAATAGGCGTAAACCGATCCTATGGAAATATGAATGCCTACCGCAGAAGCTGCAATGAACCATCTGTTTTTTAGTTTTTGTGAATTCATTTTAATAATTCTTTAATTGATTTTAACTTTTTTGAAGTACATACTTAAAATATCTGATGCCTGCTGCAACTCTTCTTTCGTGTTTTCTCTAGCATCTTTTAATTGATAATCCCAACCTAAAGCTTCCCATTTATGAACGCCTAATTTATGGTAAGGTTGCAACTCAATTTGCTCTATGGTTTTATATTCTTTAAAATAACTCCCTAATTGATGTAATAATTCTGGGGTATTTGTAATTCCGGGGATAAGCACATATCGTAACCACATTTTTTTGCCAGAAGCTTCTCTGTGTTTGGCAAAATTAAAGGTAGTTTCTTTATTTTTTTTACCTGTAATTTGCTGAAATCCTTCTTCTGTCATGTGTTTAATATCTAGCATTACTAAATCAGCATAGGTATCTAATAATTCTACAACAGGGTGATTTAACATCCGTCCATTCGTATCAATATTGGTATGAATTCCTTCTTCTTTTAATCGTTTAAAAAATGGAATAAGATTCTGTGCTTGTAAAAGAGGTTCTCCGCCAGAAACAGTCACGCCGCCTTTATCACCAAAATATGACTTCATTTTTAGCGCTCTTTGTACCAAATCTTCTATGGAATATTCTTCACCTCCATGTGTATCAATGGTATCTGGGTTATGGCAATATTGGCATTTTAATTTACAACCTTGTAAAAAAATAACCATTCTAATGCCGGGTCCATCATGCGTTCCGAAGGACTCAATAGAATGAACATTTAATATGTTTTTTGAAGTTTTAATGGGATCAAAATTTAAGTGAATAAAAAAAGGGATTCAAATAAAGATAAGGCTACTACTTTAAAAAAGTACAGGGGGGTTAAGGCAACCTTATTTTTATTTTTGAATCCCTAATGAATACATAAAAAGTACTACATAGATTCGTGAAAAGAACGCGAAATTACTTCCATTTGTTGCTCTTTTGTTAACCGTATAAAATTAACAGCATATCCTGAGACTCTAATGGTTAATTGTGGATGATTTTCTGGGTGTTCCATAGCATCTATTAAAGTTTCTCTATCGAATACATTTACATTTAGGTGTTGTGCACCATGTTCAAAATATCCCGTTAAAGTAGTCGCTAAATTGTCTATTCTGTCTTCTTCTGTAGCCCCTAAAGATTTAGGAACGATTGAGAAAGTATTAGAAATTCCGTCTAAAGAATCTTTATAATCAATTTTTGCTACAGAATTTAAAGAAGCAATAGCGCCGTTTGTATCACGACCGTGCATTGGGTTTGCACCCGGAGCAAAAGGAACACCTAAAGCTCTACCATCGGGCGTAGCCCCAGTTTTTTTACCATACACAACATTCGATGTAATGGTTAAAACAGACATGGTTGGCTCTGCATCTTTATATACTTTTAATTTTTTTAATTCATTATTAAAATCTTCTACACCATTGTGTGCAAAAATATCTACGCGATCATCATCATTACCGTATTTCGGAAATTCGCCTTCAATTTTAAAGTCTACCGTTAAACCTTCTTCATTTCTAATCGGTTTAACTTTTGCATATTTAATGGCTGATAATGAATCTGCTACAATAGATAATCCAGCAATACCATAAGCGATATTAATTTGCGGATTTGTATCAATTAAAGCCATTTGTGCTTTTTCGTAGTAATATTTATCATGCATGTAATGAATAATGTTCATGGCATCATTGTACACTTTTGCAACTTTAGTCATGGCTATTTTATAGTTTGCCATTACTTTATTAAAGTCTAGATATTCATCAGTATCAGGCTCAATTCCATCGACCATTTGGGTTCCTGTAATTTCACATTTACCGCCATTTACCGCTAATAATAATGTTTTAGCTAAATTGGTTCTTGCTCCAAAAAACTGAATTTGTTTCCCAATTTCTTGGTAAGAAACACAACAAGCAATTCCGTAATCATCAGAACCTCTTAAGGTTCTCATTAAATCATCATTTTCAAATTGAATAGACGAAGTATCAATGGCTACTTTAGCACAGAATTTTTTAAAGTTACTAGGCAATAATGGCGACCATAAAACGGTAATATTTGGTTCTGGTGATGGGCCTAAGTTGTATAAAGTATGTAAAAAACGATATGCCGTTTTTGTAACTTTAGAACGTCCGTCGTTTAACATACCGCCTATTGCTTCTGTAACCCAAGTTGGGTCGCCAGCAAAAATATCATCATAAGCAGCCATTCTTAAGTGACGAACCATTCTTAATTTCATCACAAATTGATCGATATATTCTTGTGCTTCCACCTCTGTAATGGCACCACTTTTTAAATCTCTTTCAATAAAGATATCTAAAAAAGTAGAAACATTACCTAAAGACATTGCAGCGCCATCTTGCTCTTTTACAGCAGCTAAATAGGCCATGTAGGTCCATTGAACCGCTTCTTGAGCCGTTTCTGCCGGACGATTTAATTCTAAATTGTAATGATTTCCCATTACAATCATCTCTTTTAATGCTTTAATTTGTTCAGAAACTTCTTCTCTTAAACGAATCACGGCATCGGTCATTGGGCCTTCAATATTGGCTAAGTCATATTTCTTTACCGAAATTAGTTTGTCTATTCCGTATAAGGCAATACGTCTATAATCTCCGATTATTCTACCACGAGCATAATTATCTGGCAATCCTGTTAAGAATCCTAAAGATCTAAACTTTTTGATTTCTGCATTATAGGCTGCGAAAACACCATCATTATGAGTTTTTACATACTTTGTAAATAAGGTATTAATGTCTTCACTTGGTTTTACACCTTGCTCCTCAAGTGCTTTTTGTACTACTTTATAACCTCCAAAAGGTTTCATAGCTCTTTTTAAAAGCGTATCTGTTTGTAAGCCAACAATTACTTCATTTTCTTTGTCGATGTAACCTGCTTTGAAACTTGAAACTCCAGAAATGGTTTCTGTATCCACAGAGTGAACTCCTCCATTTTTTCTTTCAATTTCAGTTTCTTTTTCACAAACTTCCCAAAGTTTTTGAGTTTTTTTACTGATACCCGTTAAAAATTGATCATCTCCGTAGTAAGATATAATGTTTTTTACAACAAAATCTCTAACGTTAATAGAGGTATTCCAGACTCCTTTTTTAAAGGCTACTTTTTTTGGTTTTTCTAAAATGATTTCTTGTACTTCCATGATCGTATATTTTATGTTTCTATGTATTCCTTTTTAATTACGATACAAATTTAGTAGTGAAATTATTTTTAAAACATGACATAAGTTAGGTTTTGTAATTATTTAAGAAAACGTTGTAGTTGTTTTCGTGCTGAAAACCAGTAAGATAAAAGGTTTGGTTTTTAGTCGGTTTCAGTTTTAAAAATTAACTACATTTGCAAAAAATTTAGTTTAACCTAATTAGTATAGCATGCAACTGTACAATAAGTTAAGCGCCACAGAACGCGCTGCATTAATTGATAAAGCTGGTAAAGAAAGACTCACTATTTCTTTTTATCAATATCACCAAATTAAAAATCCACAAATTCTTAGAGATAAATTATTTTTAGAATGGAACAAACTAGATGTTCTAGGAAGAATTTATGTTTCTTATGAAGGGATTAATGCACAATTATCAGTGCCATCAGAAAATTTTTATGCCTTAAAAAACCAATTAGATACTATTTCTTTTTTAAAGGATATTCGTTTAAATGTTGCTATTGAGCAAGATAACAAGTCGTTTTTAAAACTCAAGGTAAAAGTTAGAAACAAAATTGTTGCCGATGGTTTAAATGATGAAACTTTTGATGTAACCAATAAAGGAGTTCATTTAAATGCCGAAGAATTTAATAAAATGTTGGCGAATCCTGATACGATTTGTGTAGACATGCGGAATCATTACGAAAGTGAAATTGGTCATTTTGAAGGCGCTGTTACGCCAGATGTAGACACATTTAGAGATTCTTTAGATATTATTGAAGAAGATTTAAAAGATAATAAAGAGGATAAAAATTTATTGATGTATTGCACTGGCGGAATTCGTTGTGAAAAAGCATCTGCCTACTACAAACACAAAGGTTTTAAAAATGTTTTTCAATTAGAAGGTGGTATCATAGAATATACACGGCAAGTAAATGAAGAAGGAATAGAAAATAAATTTATTGGTAAAAATTTTGTTTTTGACCACAGAAGAGGAGAAAAAATTACAGATGATGTAATATCTAACTGCCATCAATGCGGCAAGCCTTGCAATTCGCATACCAATTGTGCCAATGAAGGCTGTCATTTATTGTTTATTCAATGTGATGAATGTTCAGAAAAAATGGAAAACACGTGTTCTACGGATTGTCAAGAGATAATTCATTTATCTTATGAGGAACAAAAAGAACTCAGAAAAGGAAAATTTGCGAGCAATAAGATATTTAAAAAAGGGAGAAGTGAAGTTTTGAAGTTTAAGAAAAATAAGCTTTCAGATCAAAAAAGTGCACTTTCGTAACAAATTTTTCAATATATTAGCATAGATGTATACATTTGGAGTGTTTCTGAGTAAATACATCTTAAATTTAAATTAAGATCCTTCTATATTTGAATTAGGAAAAGTTTTAAAAATGCGAAAAGAGTCATCGATTTAGATGGCTCTTTTTTTGTCAAAAACTCAAGTTTTAAACGAATTCTAATTCAAAGTCAGCAAATTCTAAAGAGAACAAAAATTAAATAAACTTTTAAACTACATTTGATTTATAATTAAAATAAAAAAGTTGTTTTGAGAACTTTTATACACCTGTTTTCTCATTCTTAAAGAATACGTATATTTACGAATTAGTGGAGATTAGGTTGTGTTTGTGTATCAGTCTGATAATCAAATTATGAATCATACGTTTTTAAATTTTTAGCAATTGTTTTTGTGTTATTGATACTTAAAACAAACTACTTATCATTAAAAACGGATAAAAATATATAATTTACATGGCATGTGGAAGTTGTGGTACAACAGAAAATGGAGTACCAAAAGGTTGTAAGAGTAATGGTAATTGCGGTTCTGGCAGTTGTGGAAGTGGAAGTGAAAAACTAGCAGTTTTTGATTGGCTTTCTAACATGAGTTTACCAAGTGGACAAGAACGTTTTAATATTTTCGAAGTCCGTTTTAAAAACGGAAGAAAACATTTCTTTAAAAATGTAGATAATTTGCCCATCATTATGGGAGATATTATTGCAGTAGAAGGTTCTCCTGGGCATGATATCGGCACGGTTTCTTTGGCGGGAGAATTGGTGAAAGTGCAAATGAAAAAGCATAAAATTACTGCAGATCACGAAGATATAAAGAAAATTTATAGAAAAGCGAGTCAAAGAGATATTGATATTTGGCAAGCAGCAAGGGCCAAAGAAGAAGAAACACAAAGAAAAGGAAGGGAAATTCTAGGGCGTTTAGGCTTGCAAATGAAACTCTCTGATGTAGAATATCAAGGAGATGGCAACAAAGCAACATTCTATTATACTGCGGATGCTAGAGTAGATTTTAGGCAATTAATTAGAGATTTAGCAGGTGCTTTTTCTATTCGAGTAGAAATGAAACAAGTAGGAGCAAGACAAGAAGCAGCTAGATTAGGTGGTATTGGTTCTTGTGGTAGAGAATTATGTTGCTCAACTTGGTTAACAGATTTTAGAAAAGTGAGTACTTCGGCAGCGCGTTATCAGCAATTGTCTTTAAACCCTTTAAAATTGGCAGGACAATGTGGAAAGTTAAAATGCTGTTTAAATTATGAGTTAGATTCCTATTTAGATGCATTAAAATCTTTTCCAAAACAAGATTTAGTTTTAAATACAGAAAAAGGTGAGGCTGTTTTTGTTAAAATGGATATTTTTAAAAAACACCTTTGGTACACCTATAAAACAGAGCGTTTTAAATGGTTTCGATTAACATTAGATCAAGTTCATGAAATCATTGAGTTGAATAAAAATAATGAGAAATCTTTGTCGTTAGAGGACTATGAATCTGATGTAGAAATTCCTGTAAAAGTAGATTTTGAAGATGCTAGTGGGGAAGATAGTTTAACTCGTTTTGATACACCAAAGAAAAGTAAAAGAAGAAATACTAAAAATAGTAGAGGGAAAAAACCTGCGGCTGTTGTGGCGAATGAACCAACACAAACCCCTCAAAAACAACAAGAAAAGAGAAGGCGTAAACCGAACCCAAATCAAAAGTCTAATCCGAATCAAAAACCAAAAGCAGCTCCAAAATCAAACGTAGCTCCAAGGCCAAAAGTAGCTGCCAAACCGAAAGCTGAATCAAAACCAAATCAGCCAAAAGGAGAAGGAACTGTTGCTAAAAAACCAAGAAGGAATAATAGGAACAGAAATAATAATAAGCCTAGAAATGGAGATAAATCTCAAGAAAAATAAAAATTTTATTTTTTTTGCATTATGTATGTTTTGTATTTCTTGTGCAGATAAAATAGAGTTTACAAAATATAAATCAGTGCCTAGTGCTGCTTGGAAAGCTCATGAAAATATTTCTTTTGAGTTTGAGGTAGTAGATACAATCCAACCTAAAAATTTATTTATACATATAAGAAATAATAGAGAGTACCCTTTTAGTAATTTATATCTAATCACAGTGTTAAATTTTCCGAATGGCACTAAAGTAATCGATACTTTACAGTATGAAATGACGGATGCAAGGGGCGCTTATTTAGGAAAAGGTTTTACAGATATTAAAGAAAATAAATTATTTTATAAAGAAGAAAAAGTATTTCCAGAATCTGGCAAGTATGTGCTAAACATTCGTCATGCCATGAGAAAAAGTGGAGAAATAAATGTAATTCCTTATTTAGAGGGTGTGCAAGATGTAGGCTTTAGCGTAGAGAAAATAGAACAAAAATGACAAAGAAAGTAACCACAAGTTTTAAGAAATATATAGTTTGGTTTTGGGCCCTCATTTTGGGAGGAACTATTATGATAGCGGGTCTTTTTTTTATGGCCTCAGTGGGTGGGTTTGGAGCTTTGCCAACTTTTGAAGAATTAGAAAATCCTCAAACTAATTTAGCCACAGAGGTAATTTCTTCAGATGGTGTAACTATTGGTAAGTATGCTAAAGAAAACAGAACACCCATTAAGTTTAAAGAGTTGCCAGAAAATTTGGTAAATGCGCTAGTAGCCACTGAAGACGAACGTTTTTATCAACATACAGGTATTGATTTTCAAGGAACAGCAAGAGCTATCTTAAAACCAGGGAGTGGAGGGGCAAGTACTATTACGCAACAATTGGCAAAAATGTTGTTTACAGGAAGAGCATCTAGAAATATTTTTAAAAGAGTTGGGCAAAAAATGAAGGAATGGGTTGTTGCTGCTAAATTAGAATCGCAATATACCAAACAAGAAATTATTGCGATGTACTTAAATAAATACGATTTTTTAAATCAAGCAGTGGGTATTCGTTCGGCAGCAAGAATTTATTTTGGAAAAGAACCAAAAGATTTAGAAGTTCAAGAATCTGCAATGCTCGTAGGGATGCTTAAAAATTCATCTTATTTTAACCCTTTAAGAAGAGAAGCGCTTGTAAAACAAAGAAGAAATGTTGTTTTACTTCAAATGGCAAAAAACGATTTTATTACGGAAGGAGAGAAAGTTAATTTGCAACAATTACCTTTAAAACTTTCATACACTCCTGAAAGTCATAGCGATGGTTATGCCACGTATTTTAGAACACACTTGCAAAAAATGATGCGCAGATGGGTGCAAAATAATCCAAAACCTAACGGAGAAGAATATGATATTTTTAGTGATGGTTTAAAAATTTATGTAACTATAGATTCTAGAATGCAGAAATATGCCGAAGAAGCTGTTTCGGAGCACATGGCAAATTTACAATCGTATTTTTTTACAGAACAAAAAAGAAATAGCACAGCACCTTTTTATGATTTAGAAAAAAGTCAGATGAATAGTATTTACGATAGAGCGAAAAAGAATTCAGAAAGATATAAGCGTTTAAAAATAGTAGGAAAAACATCCAAAGAAATAGATGAAATTTTCAATACAAAAACAGCAATGAAAGTGTTTTCATGGAAAGGAGATAAAGATACAATCATGTCTCCAAACGATTCCATTAAGTACTACAAGCATTTTTTACGTTCAGGATTATTATCTATAGAACCGCAAACCGGCCATATAAAAGCTTGGGTTGGTGGTATTGATAATAAGCATTTTAAATATGATGCTGTTGCTCAACAAAAAAGGCAAGTGGGTTCTACCTTTAAACCTTTTGTATATGCAACGGCTATTAATCAGTTAAGGATGTCTCCTTGTGATGTGTTACCCAATATTCGATATACAATTCCGAAAGGAAAATACGGTATTCCTGAAGCATGGACGCCAGATAATTCGAATAATAAATACGGAGGAATGTTAACCTTAAAAGATGGTTTAGCAGGCTCGGTAAATACAATTTCAGTAAATTTAATAGACAAAGTGTCACCAATAAACGTAGTGCGTTTGGCAAAAGCTGCGGGCATTAGAACAGAGATTCAAGCAAATCCTTCAATCGCTCTAGGTGCCGTTGATTTGTCTTTATATGAAATGGTGAGTGCTTATAGTACTTTTGCTAATAAAGGTTTGCGAGTTAGCCCCATGATCATAACAAGAATTGAGGATAAGAATGGAACGGTTTTAAAAGATTTTGTTCCTGAAACGCAAGAGGTTTTAAGTGAAGAATCTGCCTATGTGATATTAAATTTATTAGAAGGGGTAACACAATCTGGATCCGGAATTAGATTGCGTACTAACTGGACTTCTGGAGGAAAGGCAGTTACGGGATTTCCTTACGGTTTTGAAAATCCAATTGCTGGTAAAACAGGAACAACTCAAAATCAATCGGATGGCTGGTTTATGGGGATGGTACCAAATTTAGCAACAGGAGTTTGGACGGGTGGTGAAGATAGAGCAACTCATTTTGCGGGGATTGGAAAAGGTCAAGGAGCAACGATGTCTTTGCCTTCTTGGGCATTATTTATGAAAAAATGTTATGCTGATACATCCTTAAATATTAGTAAAGAGGAGTTTGAGAAGCCAGAAGATTTATCTATAAATATAGATTGTGAAAAAAAGTTAGGCGAAGAAACAGAAAAAACAATTATAGAAGAAGATACTGATTTTTAAGTTTTTATAGGGGTTGTTATTCAGAATTTGCTTTTGTTCAACTCGTTTTAGTATATAAGCTTCAAAATAAATATAAATTAATCATTCAATTAATATGATAAACAAAAAAGTAAAAAACGTTCAAGAAGCCTTAAAAGGGGTTAAAAGTAGAATGACTTTTATGTTAGGTGGTTTTGGTCTGTGTGGCATTCCGGAAAACTCAATTTCAGAATTGGTAAAGTTAGATGTTAGAGAGGTTACTTGTATTTCTAACAATGCAGGTGTAGATGGCTTCGGTTTGGGTTTATTGCTTCAAAATAAGCAAATTAAAAAAATGATTTCTTCTTATGTTGGTGAAAATGATGAATTTGAGCGTCAAATGTTATCAGGTGAATTGGAAGTAGAATTAACCCCACAAGGTACTTTAGCCGAAAAATGTAGAGCGGCACAAGCGGGGTTTCCTGCATTTTACACGCCTGCAGGTTATGGAACCGAGGTAGCAGAAGGAAAAGAAACAAGAGAGTTTGATGGCAAAATGCATGTATTAGAACCTGCATTTAAAGCTGATTTTGCTTTTGTAAAAGCTTGGAAAGGCGATGCTGCTGGAAATTTAATTTTTAAAGGAACTGCACGGAATTTTAATGCAAATATGTGCGGTGCAGCTACAATTACCGTTGCCGAGGTAGAAGAATTGGTGCCTGTTGGTACCTTAGATCCTAATCATATTCATATTCCAGGGATATTTGTGCAGCGCATTTTTCAAGGCAGCAACTATGAGAAAAGAATTGAGCAACGAACGGTAAGACAAAAAGATTAAAAATAATTTGGCAATTTGAATATTTGAAAATTATGAGAGATGATAAGAAGAATTTAATTGTTGATTTAACATTCAACTTTTCATTAAAAATAATTGAATATTCAGAATTAGTAAGAATTTCCAAAAGATTTTAAATGTCTTCTCAAATTTTTAGAAGCGGAACATCAGTAGGAGCAAATACCAGGGAAGCACAAAATGCAGAAAGTAAAAGAGATTTTATTCATAAGTTCAAAATTGCCGCTAAAGAGGCGGATGAAATAGAATATTGGTTAAAACTTTGTAAAGCATCAGAGTTTTATCCAAATCCGAATGAAGAAATTTTTAAAGAATTAACGATAATAATTAAAATAATTAGTAAAATTATTTCATCATCAAAAGAGTAATTATCACAATATTGGAATTATCAAATTTTCAAATTAAACAATTTTCAAATCAATACCATGTTAGATAAAAACGGAATTGCAAAAAGAATTGCACAAGAAGTTCAAAACGGATTTTATGTAAACCTAGGAATCGGAATTCCGACATTAGTGGCAAATTACGTGAGAGATGATATTGAAGTTGAATTTCAATCTGAAAATGGTGTTTTAGGAATGGGGCCTTTTCCTTTTGAGGGAGAAGAGGATGCAGACATCATCAATGCGGGTAAGCAAACGATTACTGCCATGCCTGGAGCAAGTTTTTTTGATTCTTCGATGAGTTTTGCTATGATACGGGGTAAACATGTGCACCTTACAATTTTAGGAGCTATGGAGGTTTCTCAAAACGGAGATATCGCAAACTGGAAAATTCCAGGGAAAATGGTGAAAGGAATGGGGGGTGCCATGGATTTAGTTGCATCTGCAGAAAATATTATTGTGGCAATGATGCACACCAATAAAAGAGGCGAATCTAAAATTTTAAAGCAATGTTCTTTGCCATTAACGGGTGTGGGTTGTGTGACAAAAGTAGTCACTAATTTAGCGGTTTTAGAAGTAAAAAACAATGCTTTTCATCTGTTAGAAAGAGCTCCAGGAGTTTCTGTAGAAGAAATTCAAAATGCAACTGAAGGAACTTTGGTTGTAGATGGTGAAATTCCAGAAATGGCTTTATAACATGAGACGTACATCTGAACCATTTTTAAAATCTAGAGGAAAGTTTTTAATACAATTATCCTTTTATGGAACTATTTAAAAAAATATATTGGTTGATTAATCCGATTTTAGTAGTTGTTTTTATGCTTTTATTAAATCTATTTTTTAATATTCAAGAAGTTGGAATTAATGCAGCAATTGCAGTATCTCTTGCTTATATTTTGTCACCAAAAGTGAAAATTATTGAGAAACAAAACGGATCGGAAGAACAAATAAAATGGTTGTTTTTTAAGAAAGTAATAAATCATAAAATATAAGTTTTTGTAATGGAGTATTTAGCAAAGAAACCATATATCGTTATTTTTTTACTAACACTTATTTTTATCTTTCTTTTTGGTTTTGTACTCGGAATAGAAAATTCGATGATAAGAGGTGGTATCTCCGCAGTTTTAGCTGTTTTTTTAGCACCAAGAAAAAAGAAAATTAGTGCACAATCAGGAGAAAAAATTCAAATAACATGGATTTTTCTTAAGAAACCAATACGTATAGATTAACTAAAACACAAGAGTGTTTTCCCCTTTGGGGAAATTAAAAGGGGCTTTCATGAAAATAATATCATACAACGTAAACGGAATTAGAGCAGCTTTAAAAAAAGGCTTTTTAGATTGGCTGCAAGCTTCAAACCCTGACGTAATTTGTATTCAAGAAACCAAAGCACACAAAGAACAGTTAGAGCTTTCTGAATTTGAAAATGCGGGTTATCCCTATCATTATTGGTTTTCTGCAGAAAAAAAAGGCTATTCTTCGGTAGCAATTTTGTGTAAAACAAAGCCTAATCATATTGCCTACGGAACAGGTATAGAAAGTATGGATTTTGAAGGTAGAAACCTTCGTGTTGATTTTGATGAGGTTTCTGTGATGAGTTTGTATTTGCCTTCTGGCACTAATTTAGATCGATTGAATTTCAAACTGAATTATATGGATGAATTCCAAGAATATATCAATAATTTAAAGGAAGAAATTCCGAATTTAGTGATTTGTGGAGATTATAACATCTGTCATAAGGAAATAGATATTCATAATCCAAAAATGAAAGGAGTTTCTGGGTTTTTACCAGAAGAAAGAACTTGGATGGGCAGTTTTATCAATAGTGGTTTTATAGATAGTTTTCGATACTTACATCAAGACCTTCAAGAGTTTTCTTGGTGGAGTTATAGGGCAAATGCTAGGGCTAATAACAAAGGTTGGCGATTAGATTATGCCATGGTTTCAGTACCTTTAAAGGAAAAAATTTCTAGAGCTTATATTTTGCCAGAAGCCAAACATTCAGATCACTGTCCTATTGCACTAGAATTAGATTTATAGAATATGAAGTATTTTTTAGTGTGTTTTATGGCGAGTATTTCTGTGTTTTCTCAAGCACAAAAAGATAGCATTACTGTTCGTCAAAAAGATAGTGTATTGATTGCAAGTGATTCTATAGAAAACCCATTTATAAAAGAATTGTATACAGATGCTGATTTAAAACTAATGGACAGTTTATTGGTTGATAGAAAATTAAATTCAGCATTAATAGATACTTTAGAGTATGTAATTAATGATAAGGATATTATTGATAACTCTAGACAAGTGCTAACCTCCGACTTGTTAAAAATAAGGTTAGCCGCACTGAATGAAAAAACACCATTTAACTTAGCGTACAATCCTGCTTTAGAAAAAGTAATTAACAGCTATTTACTATATCGTAAAAAATATTATCCTGCTTTAATGGCGAAGGCAAAATATTATTTTCCGATGTTTGAACAGTATTTAGATCAATATGATATTCCTTTAGAAATGAAGTATTTATCGATCGTAGAATCTGCTCTAAAACCCAGAGCAAGATCTGGAGTCGGAGCTTCTGGTTTATGGCAATTTATGTACGGAACAGGCAAGCAGTTTGACTTAAAAGTAAGTTCTTATGTAGATGAAAGGTACGATCCTGTAAAAGCTACCATTGCAGCCTGTAAATATTTAAGTCAATTGTATACCATTTTTGGTGATTGGGATTTGGCGTTAGCAGCCTATAATTCTGGTCCAGGAAATGTAAGAAAAGCAATCAAGCGTTCTGGGGGCTATCGAAATTATTGGAATATTAGACCTTATTTACCCAGAGAAACAGCAGGTTATGTGCCGGCTTTTTATGCAACGATGTATGTTTTTGAGTATGCAGAAGAACATGAAATTTATTCAGAACTTCCGAAGTTTTTCGATTTTCAGACGGATACAATTCAGGTAAAAAGAACCATTAGTTTTGATCAGATTTCTGAAATCATAGATGTGGATGAAGAAGTATTATCGCATTTAAATCCGTCTTATAAACTAGATATTATTCCTTTTTTAAAGGATAGAAATTATGCGGTAAGATTGCCAAGTAGTTCGATAGTAGAATTTCTAGACAAGGAACAAGAATTGTACGCTTTGGCTACTGCTGACGATGCTAAAAGAGAAAAACCTTTACCGACATACTTTGAAATGGATCAACGCATTCTTTACAGGGTAAAAAGTGGTGATTATTTAGGTAAAATTGCTAATAAATTTGGGGTCAGGGTAAGCAGTATAAAGAGTTGGAATAGAATGAAAAGTAGTGAGTTAAAAATAGGCCAGCGTTTGTATATTTATCCAAAAAAGCTTCCTTAATATTAGTGGACTGAATACCGTAGACAAAAAATGTTCATTTTAGTTTTTTTCATAATCATGCGAATCAAGCTTTAAAATAATGGAAAAAAAGGTTATTTATATGAAGAATAAGTTCTTAAAATTTTTAACTTGCTGTTTCTCAGTATTTGAATAGTTGTTTTAAACGAGCTTATTTTGAGTGTAAATAGCAAGTTTTACGAGCTAATACCAACTTAGACTTACGAAAAGCCAGTAAAGTAAAATCTGCAAAAGGGTTAAGTTTATCAAACATTCATGGTATTCGTGCTGATACATTTATATTGCTAATATTTTTCCCTAGATTCGTATTAATAAGTAAAAAATGGAACAATTTTTGATAAGTAGCATTAAATAGTCAACAATTAAAAGTATCTTATAAAATCAAAATCCATGAAAAAAATAGTTTCAATGATCGTTATTACCATAGTATTAACTTCTTGTGTAGGCAATGACAAGATGGTTTTAAGAGAATCTATAGGAAAGATTAATAAAGTGATGGTCGTGACAAAAATTAGCGATTGGACGGGAGATATCGGTAAAGAAATTAGAAATTCTTTTGGAGAATTAATGGTAGGTTTGCCGCAACCAGAGCCAATTTTATCAGTTTCTCAAGTGGCACCAAGTGGCTTTAGTTCTATGATGAAGTCTAGCCGAAATGTTTTGGTGGTTACTGAAGGAGAGGTACCTAGTTTTAGTGTAAGAACAAATGTGTACGCACAACCACAAACAGTTGTCTATGTGCAAGCCAAAGATGATGCAGCAATTATAAAAATCTTACAAGAAAGAAAAAACGAAATTCTAAAAATATTTTTAGATTCAGATATTGCATTTACGCAAAGTATCTTCCTAAAAGATAAGCAAGATAATTCGCAATATAAAACACTTCAAAATTTAGGAGTTTCTTTAACCATTCCTGGAAAATTTAACATGGTAGATGATACTGGAGATTTTTTATGGCTACGAAATCATTTAACAAGTGGTATTGCAAAATCAGGGAGTAATAATATTTTATTATATACAGTTCCTCTAATAGATGAAACACAAATTGTAGATAGTATCGTATCTATTAGAAATAAAATTGGTAAAAAATACATACCCGGTTCTAAACCAGAAACCATGCACATGATTACTGAAGAAGCATATACTCCGTTTACTGTGGATGCAGTAATAGATGGCAAAAAGGCATATGAAACTCGCGGAAAATGGGAAGTGAAAAATGATTTTATGGCGGGTCCTTTCGTAAATTATACGATTATTGATAAAAAAAATAATAGACTTGTAGTCATTGAAGGTTTTACCTACGCACCCTCTGTGAACAAAAGAGCTTTTCTTTTTGAGTTAGAGGCAATTGCAAAAACGCTGAAGATTCAATAATTTTCTCTTTCGAGTAGGTAAAGGAAGTTGAATTCATAAAATTCTTGTTCGAATGCTTTTAGCTTAAAAGTATACCAATTGAACCCTATAATGTTATGAGAGCATTATATGGTTAAATTGTTAGTAGACATGCAGATACTTATTTTTGGATAATTATAAAAAAAAGTCTTGTACCCTGTTTAAAAATGAGAGGTTTGAATTTTTCATGATTGTGCCACTGCGCAATGATATTCTAGCCTTACACGATTTACACTGATAGTTCCATTTGATTTTTAAGCCAATAATAATCTGTTCCCTTGTGTTTTTTAGGTATAATATAGGGCTTGCTTATTTTCAGTGAAACAGGTTTTAAAAAATTAATTATTAGCTTATTAACATCAATTTTTGTTATAATTTTATTGTGTACACGCATTGTTTTTGGTTTCTTTCTATCATAATACTTTGCACTTATGATTAATTATACACCTGCAAGTCAACTTACATTATCCGGATTTTTTCATCTCTTCGACCAAGAATTATCTCCAGAAAACTGCTGGTTGAAGTTAGCACAAATTATTCCTTGGGATGCTTTAGCCGCTGTCTATTCTACAACACAGGACAACCACTCAGCAGACCATTCATCTTCATCTCATAAAGAGACTTTAAAAATTGATGCTACAGTCGCAAATCACAAAATAGTTTATTCCACCGATGCCGGGGTTGCTTAATAATGCTAAAAAACAAAGTGAGCGACTTATTAATGAGTTATACAAAAAGGCTGATGGCGTTAAAAATCCAAGAGATTACCACAGGATGGCAAGAACAGAGTTCTTAGTGTTTTTTAAAAAAAGAAAGAAGACTAAAAAATAAATTCGCAAGTTTATCCGCAAACAACTCGCCTGCCTCAAACGTAACATCCCTTAAATTGAAACCTTACTCGATACCATAGAAAGCCAAAGAACAAAACAGTAGTCTTTAGAACTATTCTCAGAGATAGACGCCGCTTATCCGAGTTTTTTTCCGTGATCATGGCGAGATCAAAAACTATACTGAGTTATCCAGAACCTCTACCTTCAACAACAGTATATGTATGAGAACAAAACCCATAGTGCAA
>JBNMNV010000036.1:0-17217 GCA_051278125.1 Polaribacter sp.
AATTGGCGGAAAGAGGAGAAACAGTTTTACTCTCTCCGGCTTGTGCAAGTTTTGATTTGTTTGAAAATTATGAAGATAGAGGGCGTCAATTTAAAAAAGCGGTTAGAAGCTTGTAAAAAGCCCATCCACAACCTTCCCAAAGGGAAGGAGCTAGCTTGTTTGAGGCGAGAATATTGGATTTTAAGAATATTTAAGATAAGTGAATAATATAAAATACAGATAAACACAAAAGTATTTCTCTCCTTTGGAGAGATTAAGAGAGACTTATGAAAACCATTTTTCAACATATAAAAGGAGATAAAGCTATTTGGGCAATTGTTGCTACTTTGGCAATATTCTCATTTATGCCTGTGTATAGCGCAAGCACAAACTTGGTATATGTTGTAGGTTCGGGTTCAACTTTAGGATATTTGGTAAAACACATGGTTTTGTTAATTATGGGCTTTGCAATTATTTACGGCGTTCATAAAATACCGTATCGATATTTTTCTGGAGGATCTGTTTTAATGTTGCCTTTTGTCATTATTTTATTGATTTTTACACTGGCACAAGGAACTACTATTGGAGGGGCAAATGCAAGTAGATGGATTAATATTCCGTTTGTAGGTATTGGTTTTCAAACATCAACATTAGCAGGTTTGGTTTTGATGGTTTACGTGGCGCGGTATTTAGCAAGAAATAAGGAAAAGGTAATTTTATTTAAAGAGAGTTTATGGCAACTTTGGTTGCCGGTAGGCGCTGTTTTAATATTGATACTACCTGCAAATTTTTCTACAACAGCCATTATTTTTTCTATGATTTTAGTGGTTGTATTTGTTGGAGGTTACCCTATAAAATATATAGGTTTTATTTTAGGAGTAGGTATTGTAGCACTCATTTTTTTTGTGCTCGTTGCAAAAGCATTTCCTGATGCCATGCCCAATAGAGTGCAAACTTGGCAAAATAGAATAGAGAGTTTTTCTGATGGCGATAGCAAAGAAGCTTATCAAGTAGAAAAAGCAAAAATTGCCATAGCAACAGGCGGTCCTGTTGGAGTTGGTCCGGGAAAAAGTGTTCAGAAAAATTTTTTACCACAATCTTCATCAGATTTTATTTTTGCCATTATTATTGAAGAATACGGTTTGTTGGGTGGTTTTATAATTCTATCGATTTATTTTCTATTACTATTCAGAATTTTTGTAGTTATTAGAAAAACAACTACTATTTTTGGAATGCTATTAGTGCTGGGAGCTGGTCTTCCTATTGTATTTCAAGCCAGCATAAATATGGCTGTAGCCTCTAATTTGTTTCCGGTAACGGGTCAAACGCTGCCTCTAATTAGTAGCGGAGGTACGTCTATTTGGATGACTTGTTTTGCACTCGGAATGATTTTAAGTGTAAGTGCATCAAAGCAAGAAACAGAAGAAGATATTTTAGACGATAACCCTTTAGATATTTTACATGAAACCATATAACATACTTTTATCGGGAGGAGGAACAGGAGGTCATATTTATCCTGCAATAGCCATTGCGAATGAAATAAAGTTGCGGTACCCTGATGCGAACTTTTTGTTTGTAGGCGCAAAAGGTAGAATGGAAATGGAAAAAGTACCACAATTAGGGTATGAAATAAAAGGATTATGGATTTCAGGAATTCAAAGACGATTAACGTTAGATAATTTGTCTTTTCCCTTTAAGTTTGTAAGTAGTTTATGGAGAGCAAATTCCATAATTAATAAATTTAAACCAGATATTGCTATTGGCACAGGGGGGTTTGCAAGCGGGCCAACGTTAATTATGGCAAGCAGAAAAGGAATTCCGACTTTAATTCAAGAACAGAATTCTTTTCCTGGAATTACCAATAAGTTATTGAGTAAGAAAGCAAATAAAGTTTGTGTTGCTTATGATCATTTAGAACGTTTTTTTCCTTTGGATAAAATTGTTAAAACAGGGAATCCTGTTCGCGAGGACTTATTATCAATCCATTCTAAAATTGAGGAAGGAAAAGCGTTTTTTAAACTAGACAAAATAAAAAAGACTATTTTAGTTTTAGGAGGAAGTTTAGGCGCTAGAAAAATAAATCAATTAATTGAAAGTAATTTAGAGTTTTTTAAAAGCCAAGAAGTTCAAGTTATTTGGCAATGTGGTAAACTTTATTTTGAGGAATATAAAAAATATAATGACTTAGTGCATGTTCAGGTGCATGAGTTTATCAATAAAATGGATTTGGCATATGCAGCCTCTACTATTATTATTTCAAGATCAGGAGCAAGTTCGGTTTCGGAATTATGCATTGTTGGGAAACCTGTAATTTTTATTCCGTCACCAAATGTTGCTGAAGATCACCAAACTAAAAATGCAAAATCTATTGCAGATCAACACGGTGCAATCTTATTACCAGAATCAGATTTAGATACATTCCCTATCGTTTTTGAAACTTTAATTAAAGACAAAGGAAAACAAGAACATTTATCAGAAAATATAAAAGAATTGGCATTACCAGGGGCAACAAACGCTATTGTAAATGAAGTTGAGAAATTAATCTTCCATGAATCACTATAAAGGAGAGAAATACTCTTAAGGGAAACGTAATTTTTTAGATAGTTAAGAAACAAGAGAAAAGAAAAAAATAGTTCAGTTAATAAAACAATGAATAGAAAAGATAAATATACCAGCAAGATTCAAAAAATCCTTCCTTTTGGAAAGGATTTAGGATGGGATTTTATTTATTTTATTGGAATTGGTGGGATAGGAATGAGCGCAATTGCTCGTTACTTTGCTGCAAATGGAAAGCAAGTTGCTGGTTATGATAAAATACCTTCTCAAATTACAAAAGATTTGGAAGCTGTTGGTGTAGAAATTCATTTTGAAGATCATGTAAAAAATATTCCGATTTCATTCTTAAATAAAGAGAAAACGCTGGTTGTTTATACGCCTGCGGTTCCATCGGGACATGGGGAATTAAATTATTTTATCAATAATAATTTCACTGTTTTAAAGAGAGCTGCAATTTTAGGTAAAATAACAGAAAGTACGTTTTGTTTAGCAGTGGCAGGGACCCATGGAAAAACAACAACATCTGCTATTTTAGGTCATATTATGAAGGATGAAAAAGCCACTTCTTTTTTAGGTGGAATTGCGGAAAATTACAACTCAAATTTAATTTTAGGTGAGGATAAAGTTTCTGTGGTAGAGGCAGATGAATTTGATAGATCTTTCTTGCAATTAAGTCCGAATATTGCTTGTGTAACTTCTATGGATGCAGATCATTTAGATATTTACGGCGAAGCCGAAGCGGTACATGAATCTTTTTTTGCTTTTTCGCAGCGGGTTACAGATACTTTAATCGTTGCGAAAGGTTTGCCTTTAAAAGGGTTAACGTATGCAGTAAATGAAGAAGCAGATTACAAAGCGTTTCATTTAAAAATTGAAAACGGAACCTATATTTTTGATGTAGAAACCCCATCAGAAATTATTAAAAATATTAAATTTCATTTACCAGGTAAGCATAATGTTATGAATGCTTTGGCAGCGTTAGCCATGGCAGATGTGTATGGAGTTTCATTAGAAAATATTAAACATCGTTTATTTACTTTTAAAGGAGTAAAACGCAGGTTTACCTATAAAATTAAAACAGCTAATTTTGTGTTGATTGATGATTATGCGCATCATCCAACAGAAATAAATGCAGTAGAAAATTCGGTCAGAGAAATGTATCCTAACGAAAAAGTGTTGGTCGTTTTTCAGCCACATTTATTTTCAAGAACTCGAGATTTTGTCGATGACTTTGCAAGATCTTTATCCAAATTTGATGAAGTTTTATTGCTAGATATTTATCCTGCCAGAGAGCTTCCCATAGTGGGGGTAACTTCTGATTGGCTTTTTAGTAAAATTGAAGGCGCGCATAAAAAACTGACTAAAAAAAATAATTTAGTAAAAGATATTAAAAATTCATCAGCAAAAGTTGTGGTCATGCTGGGTGCTGGTGATATTGGTGTGACTATAAATGAAGTAACAAATGAACTCTTAAAACCCCAGGAAAATGAAGTTTAAGAGAGTTTTAAAATACGTCTTTTTTCTAGTTTTAGTAGTAGGTTTGGGGTTTTTGTATAGTTTTACATCGGTCAGAAATCAGCATATAAAAATAGGACTCCCTATTGTAGAATTTCAAGAAGGAGATAATAATTTTTTAACACATGCAATGGTTAATAAATTGTTAATACAAAATAATAAGACCGTGGTAAACCAAGCAAAATCTGTAATAGATTTATATGATTTAGAAAATAAGGTTTTAAAAAATCCTTATGTAGAGGAAGTTGCTGTTTTTTTAACGATTGGCGGTACCTTAAAATCAATTGTAAAACAACGTTCACCGGTAGCAAGAATTTTTGAAAAAAAAGATTCTTATTACATTGATAAAAAAGGAATAAAAGTACCTTTGTCAGATAATTATTCTGCGAGAGTACTCTTAATTTCTGGTATTAAAAATTACCAAGATATTACTGCGGTTTTACCGCTTATATCTTTTATTTTGGCTGATAATTTTCTGCAAAAAGAGATTGTTGGTATTGCGAAATTTGAGGATGGTGAATATCAATTTTCTGCAAGAAGTGGAGATTATAAAATCGATTTTGGAAATTTATCTGAAATGGATGTAAAATTTAAAAAATTAAAAGCGTTTTATAATAAAACATTTGAAGATAAAACAATTCAAAATTATAAAGCAATAAATGTAAAATATCACAACCAAGTTGTGTGCACTAAATAGACTAGAATGGAGGACAATAAATTAGCTGTTGGTTTAGATATTGGTACAACCAAAATTGTAGCCATGATTGGTCGCAAAAATGAGTACGGTAAAATTGAGGTTGTTGGAATTGGTAAAGCAAAGAGTTTAGGTGTAAAACGTGGGGTTGTCAGCAATATAACTCAAACAATACAATCTATTGAACAGGCGGTAGATGAAGCGGAAAGTATTTCTGGATTTAAAATAGAAAATGTAGTTGTAGGGATTGCCGGTCAGCATATTAGAAGTTTACATCATAGCGATTATATTACCAGAAATAATCCAGATGAGGTTATTGAAGAGACCGATATTGATAATTTGGTACAACAGGTTCATAAATTGGTAATGCTTCCAGGAGAAGAGATTATTCATGTTTTACCACAGGAATTTAAAGTAGACTCTCAAGCGGATATTAAAGAACCCATAGGAATGTATGGCGGACGTTTAGAGGCTAATTTTCATGTGGTGGTTGGGCAAGTTTCATCGATTAGAAATATTGGGCGTTGTGTAAAGAGTGCTCGTTTAAATTTAAGTGAAATTACACTAGAACCTCTGGCATCCGCGCAAGCCGTATTAAGCCAAGAAGAAAAAGAAGCAGGTGTTGCTCTTATTGATATAGGTGGTGGTACCACTGATTTAGCAATTTTTAAAGATGGAATTATAAGGCATACCGCGGTAATTCCTTTTGGAGGAAACGTAATTACGGATGATATAAAAGAGGGATGCTCTATCATTGAAAAGCAAGCTGAATTACTAAAAATAAAGTTTGGTTCTGCTTGGCCAGGGGAAAATAAGGAAACAGAAATTGTTTCTATTCCAGGATTAAGAGGAAGAGAGCCAAAAGAAATTACGCTTAAAAATTTATCAAAAATCATCCATGCAAGAGTTCAAGAAATTATTGAACATGCATATTTAGAAATAAAAAATTACGGACATGAAACTGCAAAAGGTAAATTAATTGCAGGTATAGTGTTAACAGGTGGAGGTTCTCAGTTAAAGCATTTACGCCAATTAGTAGAATATATTACCGGAATGGACGCTAGAATTGGTTATCCTAACGAACATTTGGCAGGTGATTCTGATGAGGTATTATCAAGTCCTGCTTATGCAACTGCGGTTGGTTTGTTAATGGAAGGTTTAGAAAAAAACATAAAAGTTGAAGAAATAGAAGAAATTGTAGAAGAGATTGTAAGCCTAGATGAAAATGAGAGTCAAGAAGTAGAGAAAGAAGTAGCACCAAAATTAGAAGTAGCAAAAAAAATAAAAAAGAAATCTTTTTTCGAAAAATTTACGGAAAGCCTAAAAGATTTTTTAGATAATGCTGAATAAAATCACCATTATAAAATTAGTATAACAGAACAAACAAGTATAAAACAAAAAAAAATTAACGTGATATGGACTCAGGACTCGATAACATTATATTTGAAATGCCAAAAACAAAGTCTAATACCATAAAAGTAATTGGTGTTGGAGGTGGTGGCAGCAACGCTGTAAACCACATGTTTCAGCAACACATTAACGGGGTAGATTTTGTAATCTGTAATACAGATGCACAAGCGCTAGAAAACAGTTCAATTCCTAATAAAATTCAGTTAGGAGCTAGCTTAACATCTGGTTTAGGGGCGGGTGCAAATCCAGAAATTGGCGCACGAGCGGCTAAAGAAAGTCTACAAGAAATTCAGCAATTGTTAACTACCCAAACTAAAATGGTATTTATTACTGCCGGGATGGGTGGTGGAACAGGTACGGGAGCTGCACCAATCATTGCCAAAATAGCAAAAGATATGGACATTCTTACCGTAGGTATCGTAACCATGCCTTTTGCTTTTGAAGGAAAAAGGCGAACAAAACAAGCACAAATAGGAATTGATGAACTACGCAAAAATGTAGATTCTTTAATTGTTATCAATAATAATAAATTAAGAGAAGTATACGGAAACCTTGGTTTTAAAGCTGGTTTCTCTAAAGCAGATGAAGTTTTATCTACCGCTTCTAAAGGAATTGCAGAGGTTATAACGCATCATTATAAGCAAAACATTGATTTACATGATGCTAAAACTGTACTTTCTAATAGCGGAACAGCTATTATGGGATCTGCAAAAGAAGAAGGCCAAGACAGAGCTAAAAATGCCATCATGAAAGCTTTAGATTCTCCTTTATTAAATGATAATAAAATTACAGGTGCTAAAAACGTATTGTTGTTAATTGTTTCTGGAACGAACGAAGTTACCCTAGATGAAATAGGAGAAATTAACGAGTACATTCAAGATGAAGCGGGGTTTGATGCCAATATTATTATGGGTGTTGGTGAAGATGAAGAGTTAGGAGATGCTATTGCTGTAACCATCGTTGCAACCGGTTTTACTAAAGATCAACAAAGTACAATTTCTAATACAGAGGTTAAAAAAATTGTTCATACGTTAGAGGATGAGCAGAAGGCAACCTATAATTTTGAAGAAAAAACAATCTCGAAATCTCCAACGATCGATCTGCCAATGTCTGATGTCAGACAAGAGCAAAAAGTAGTACATGTTTTAGAGGATGATGTGATGCCTGCAAAACCTAAAATGGATTTAGTTGAAACAAATCCAGTTATCGCGAGCATGCCTGTGAATTATGAAGAAATTTCTCTTCATGATATTTCAGAAGCTGATTTTATCATTACAGAAACAAAAGTTGAAGAAAAGATGGAAGAACCTCAGGTTCTTCAGAAAAACTTATTGTTTGATTTACCTTTAAAATCTGCCAAAGAAGATAAAGAGAATAAGGATGTTCAGTTTAATTCAGTAAATGATGAAGCGCTAACAAAAGCAAAGGATATCCAAGTTTTTGGTGCTGAAGAAATCGTTTCAAAAAAGCAAACACGTTATGTTTTAGAAGATTTTGCTGCCGCACCTACCATCGGAAAAAGTTCTCATATTACAGCAAAGAAAGTGATGGAAGAAGAGATTCAGTTCGAATTAAAAACAACGAGACCTGCAGCAGAAGTTGATGAAATTCATACAAGGAGTGAGGAAGTATCTCCGCTAGATTTAACGATAAGCGAGTTGCAGCGAAGAGCAGAAGAGCGAAGAAAAAACATGAAGAAGTTTAATTATAGCTTTAATGAAAATTTAAATAAAAACATAGACGAGATTGAACGTCAGCCAGCATATAAAAGACAAGGAATAGATTTAGATAGAAATACGTCTAGAAGTAGCACAGAAACTGCGCTTAATAAAGATTCAGATGATTTCGGTTTTAAATCTAACAATTCCTTTTTACATGATAATGTAGATTAACAAGTTTAATTTAAATCTCTTATAAAACTTAAAAATCACATCTTAAAAGGATGTGATTTTTTTATTTTCAACTTTTTGTGATTTTTTTTGTGGTTGTCGTAAACCATGAAACCTATAAAAACTTGTTTTTTAGACCTTTTGTAAACTTTTGTACTGTAACATTTCTTTTTTAATGTCGTCTACTTTATATAATCATTAAAAATAAACATCATGAAATATTTAGAAACAACGACTGAAGTAGAAAGAGGAATTTTAACATCAAGCTATAAAAGAGAGATTAAATATCAATCACAACTGGCCAAGGCAGCTTCTTTATCTAGAACTAAATCAATGATTTTAAATCAAAGTAATTTGGAAAGCCAAACAGGTACTATTTTAAGAGTTGCTTTATTTCTTGCCGTAATTCTGATGATTACTTTTTAGTTTTATCTTGAAAGTAATCTTTTGTTCTTTTAGTTTTTTGATCCGTAAATTCTGCGTCAATGATACCGGTGATATCTTCTACGAAACCCGTTTCAGTATCTTTTATAAATAGTAAAATAACATGTATAAGCAGGCATGAGTATACCTGATTTCAGTATGAAGTATGGTTTTTGTTTCTTAAAAACACGCCCAAAACAAAAAAAATCCATCTAAAAAAGATGGATTTGAAATCTAGTATATTTTTAAGTTTAACTTAACGCTTTCTTGATTCTACTCATTGCCTCACGAATTTGTAATTCAGAAGCTGCATACGATATACGAATACAATTAGGTGCTCCAAAAGCTTCTCCAGTGACCGTTGCAACATTTGCTTGTTCTAGTAAAAATAAAGAAAAATCGCTCGCGTTGTTTATAGTAATTCCGTTAATAGTTTTCCCAAAGAAATCAGAGACATCAGGAAATACGTAAAAAGCACCTTCAGGAACATTTACTTTAAATCCGTCAATTTCTCTTAATAATCCAATAATGATATCTCTACGAGTTTTAAACTCATCTACCATATATTGTATTTTTTCAACTGGGGCTAAAACAGCCGTAATTGCTGCTCTTTGTGCAATACAATTGGTTCCAGAAGTAATTTGACCTTGCATTTTTGTACAGGCTTTAGCAATCCAATCTGGAGCACCAATATAACCGACTCTCCAACCTGTCATGGCAAATGCCTTTGCTAATCCGTTTACGGTAATGGTTCTATTATACATGCTTTCTATGGCTGCAAAACTAAACGGTTTGCAATCGTAATTAACGTGTTCATAGATTTCATCGGATAAAACAAATATTGTTGGATGTTTTTCTAAAACTGCTGCTAACGCTCGGTATTCTGCTTCGCTATAAATAGTTCCGCTAGGATTGTTAGGCGAGTTAAAGAAAACCATTTTTGTTTTTGGTGTAATTGAGGCTTCTAATTGTTCTGGCGTAATTTTAAAATCATTCTCAATGGAAGAAGGAATTTCAACATATGTTGCTTCACATAAAATTGCGATCGCAGAATAACTAACCCAATAAGGTGCAGGCAATAAGATCTCATCACCAGGATTTAGTAATACTTGTGCAACATTGGCTATAGATTGCTTTGCGCCTGTAGAAACAACAATTTGATTTGGTTGATATTCTAAATTGTTATCGCGTTTAAATTTAACACAAATCGCTTCTTTTAATTCTACATACCCATCAACTGGCGAGTAAGAATTATAGTTCTGATTGATTGCTTCTATTGCAGCATCTTTGATGAAATCTGGTGTATTAAAGTCTGGCTCTCCTAAACTTAAACCAATAATATCTTTTCCTTCTGCTCTTAATTCTCTTGCTTTAGCAGCCATTGCTAAGGTTTGAGAAACTGGTAAACTGTTAATTCTGTCCGATAATGGATGTGACATTTTTTCTAAAAACTTTTTTGTTATGCTAATTCTGGTTTTTGTCCTAAAACACCTAAATGTCTAAAATGCTCTACAAGCGCTTTACTCATAGTTTTGTATTCATTATAAGGCAAATTAAATTCTTGAGCTGTTTCTTTTACAATTTTAGCTAATTTGTCATAATGTACATGAGAAATATGCGGAAAAATATGATGTTCAACTTGATGATTTAAACCTCCTGTATAGAAGTTCACCAACCAATTGCTAGGTGCAAAGTTAGACGTTGTGTATAATTGGTGGACTGCCCAAGTATGTTCTAGATTTCCATCTTTATCAGGAATTGGCATGGTTGTACTTGGTACAATATGTGCTAATTGAAAAACAATACTTAAAATCATTCCGGCGGTATAATGCATTATGAAAAAGCCAATTAAAACTTTCCACCAAGCAACATCTAAAACTAACAATGGTAAAACAATCCAAAGTGCATAATAAATAATTTTAGAAATTACTAATTTGGTCCATTCTGCAGCAGGGTTTGGAAATTTACCATAGGACAATTTACGTTTTAAATACCGATGCATTTGTTTCACATCGGTCGTAATTGCCCAGTTAATCGTTAATAATCCGTATAAGAAAACAGAATAATATTTTTGAAGTTTATGAATTTTTAACCATTTAGAATGCATTGAAAAACGGATAATTCTACCCGCATCAATATCTTCGTCATGGTCTTTAACGTTGGTAAATGTGTGGTGCAAAACATTGTGCTGCACTTTCCAGTTATACACATTTCCTGCAAGGATATAAATACTACTTCCCATGAGTTTATTTACCCATTTTTTGCTAGAAAAGGAATCGTGATTGCTGTCATGCATTACATTCATACCCACGCCGGCCATTCCGATTCCTGTAAGAATCATTAATAAAAACATAGCCCATTGAGGCATAGAAACGGTAAGAACAATAATAAAAGGTATTAAAAACAGGGAAAACATGATAATTGCTTTGGTATACAATTTCCAGTTTCCTGTTCTTTTAATATCGTTTTCTTTGAAATAAGTGTTTACTCTTTTGTTTAAAGTTCTAAAAAACTTTGCTTTGTCTACTCTTGAGAAATTTATTTTTTTCATATATTGTGGTAAAGACTACAAAAATAAGCTATTTTTTGTGAGATGATATTCTTGTAAACGTATTAATTTGATTTGAATTACATTATTTTTGCCAATATTTATTTTTTTATGGAAATTATTCACAAGTATTTTACAAACTTATCGGAAACGCAAATCAATCAATTTACCAAATTGCAAGAATTATACCAAGATTGGAATTTGAAAATAAACGTTGTTTCTAGAAAAGATATTGACGAGCTTTATTTACGGCACGTTTTACATTCTTTAGGAATAGCCAAAGTGGTTGATTTTAAACCAGGGGCAAAAGTGATGGATGTTGGCACAGGTGGTGGTTTTCCAGGCATTCCGTTAGCAATTTTATTCCCTGAAACACAATTTCATTTGGTAGATTCTATCGGTAAAAAGATAAAAGTTGTAGATGAAGTTGTGGCAGGTTTAGGTTTAGAAAACGTAAAAACTACACATGGTAGGGTAGAAGAGGTAAAAGATACGTACGATTTTATAGTAAGTAGAGCAGTGGCTCATATGGAAACTTTTGTAAGATGGAATAAAGGCCGAATTGCCAAAAAGCAAAACCACGATTTAAAAAACGGAATTCTTTATTTAAAAGGAGGTGATTTATCCGAAGAATTAAAACTATATACTTCGGCTACTATCTATGATTTAACAACATATTTTGAAGAAGATTTTTTTGAGACTAAGAAAGTGGTACATTTAGGGATGAAGTTTAAAGGGTAGGTTTTTTAATTTACGAAACGTAAGTACATACTTGAAACTTTTTTGTGTTTAGTTGATATTGCTTCAACAGATCAATAACAAACGGTGCTGTCCGGTTTTTTCCTTTGGTGCACGGTGAAGGCACGGAGCAACTTTACTTGCCGGATGATCAATAGCCAACTTACATATATGACCTAGGCCTAGGCTGATGGGTTCTGCATTTCGCGTAGCTTGATAGTGTAGGTCAAAAAAATATTCAGTTAAAAATGATTCAAAACCTTCATCCGATACACCATATAGTTTTTTGAGTTCAGCACGTATTTCGGGAACAAGTACTTTTTGTTTGGCTTGTGAATTTGGCAATATTTCACTAGACTCGCCATGATAAGTGCATAAAAAGGTGTCGGTTGGTATCGGAGATTTATCTATATGGAAAGAATAAACATCGGTTGGAAAAAACGGGTAACTATCATCTCTATCATAGCACTTAATCAGATTTAGAGTTGGAGATGCTCCATGAGCTTTCAACAATTTCAAGTCATTTAAAAGAATTTCACGGGCAAGCTTTCCTTGTTCGCTCAACTGAAGTTCAAGAAGTTCCTCTGGGTCAAGTACCGCTATATTTTCGTTTAATTCTATTTTTTTAACAATTTCAGAAAAATCACCTACTAGTTTTCGAGTCCAACAAATCGCATTCACTTCTCCATGAAAAGGCCTGGAAACTAGGTCTTTAAAATTCGATACACATTGAATTTGATTCTCAGTCTGATATAAATTAATCATAATGGTTTACAATTTTAACAATGATATGACCTGGTTTCAATGGAGCATATAATAAGATTACGAATTTCGATTTTTTTTCTTTTGGAAACAAACTAAATTAAAAGAATTTTACTTATAATTGACACAAAACCATGATTTAAAAAACGGAATTCTTTATTTTAAATAAGGTGATTCATCCGAAGAATTAAAACTATATTCTCACCTGTTACGTTTTCGAAAACCGTTCAAATAATCAGAAATTATAACTTGGGGTTACGTTCTCATTTTTTTTAAACTATTAAAAAATCTGGGATGAAATTCCAAATACGTTTATAAAAAAAAACGCTGAAATTAATGGCTTAAAATTATGCTATTGTATATTGTTTTTTCGCCACAATGGTAAAAAATAGTTTCTTTTTCTAAAGGATGATGGCCGTTGTTACAATTCATAAAATTAAAAATAAATAAAAATTATTTTTCAAACAAAATTGCCATAGAAATTGGAGGAACTTTTAAATTTTTGGAAACTTGCATGTTAGGTTGCGCAAAAAACTCATCACCTAAAACAGCTATGTGATAGTTTTTGATTAAGCTGTAATGGATTGTTTTTGGGTTTGCATTAAAAATTACCAATATCGTTTTCCACGTATCGTTGTTCGCATTATTTTTTAGTTGATACGATACTAAACCATTTTCTACTTCTCGAAATTCTAAATTTTCTTGAACCTCTTTTGCCGTTGGCATTCTAAAAGCTGGATGCTCTTTTCTTAATTTAATTAAATTTTGAAAATAGCGAACAACATCTGCATTTTTCACTTTTAAATTCCAATTTATTTGATTGATAGAATCTGGTGATTTATAAGAATTCTCTTCGCCGTTTTTGGTGCGCATCATTTCTGAGCCAGCATGTAAAAAGGGAGTTCCTTGAGAAGTTAAAATAATGGCGGTTGCTAATTTGTGCATCGCTTTAATTTCATTTTCAGAAGCGTTTGGTTTCGATATTTTTAATTTATCATATAAGGTATGATTATCATGGCAGGAAACATAATTAACAGCTTGCCAAGGTTCATTTGCCCATGGTTTATTGGAATAATTAACTTTTGTATAATCAATTTGTGCATGTTCAATGGAGCCTACAATTCCGAACTTGATAGATTCCTCTTCATTTTCAGCTCCATTTACAAAACCTGTGTCTTTATCCTTAAAAACGGAACCTTTAATTCCGTCTCTTACATCATCAGAAAAAGCAGCGATTTGTGGCATTTGATTTGTATGTTTTTTTAAAGCTTGATTTTGTTTTGCAAGTGGTGAATCATTGGCAGTCCAACCTTCACCATAAATAAGTGCGTTTGGATTAATTTTTTTTATTTCATCAGCAATTAAATTCATGGTTTTGATGTCATGAATTCCCATTAAATCAAATCTAAAACCATCTAAATGATATTCGATTGCCCAATATTTTAGAGATTCAATCATAAAATTCTGCATCATTTCTTTTTCGGATGCCGTTTCATTTCCGCAGGCGGCAGCATCAGAATAATTACCTTTTTTATCAAATCGATAATAGTAGTTAGGGTTTTCTAAATTGAAATTCGAGTTTTCTGTTCTTCCTGTATGATTGTACACAACATCTAAAATAACACCAATATTTGCATCGTGAAATGCTTTTACCATTGTTTTGAATTCTGTAATTCTCACTTTTGCATCAAAAGGATTTGTAGCAAAAGAACCTTCAGGAACATTGTAGTTTTGTGGATCATAACCCCAATTAAATTGCGGTTTTTCTAAATTGGTTTCATCAATGGAATAATGATCAAATGTTGGCAATAAATGAACATGTGTTATGCCGAGTTCCTTTATATGATCGATGGCAGTTGAAACATTCTGAAGACTTTTTGTTCCTTCTTCAACCAAGCCCAAATACTTTCCTGCAAAAGAGGAATTTGCCTCTTTTTGAATGGTAAGGTCTCTAATGTGTAGCTCATAAATAATAGCATCATTGGGTGAATTTAATTTTACATAATGATCACGTGCCCAATGTATAGGATTGGTTGTATCAAAATCTAACACCATCGCTCTATTACCATTTACGCCCACTGCTTTTGCATAAATTCCAGGAGTTTCAGCTTGCCAAGAACTGTTTATGTAGGTTTCATAGGTGTAATAAATCCCATTCAAATCGCCTTGAATTGTTTTAGACCAAACCCCATTGTGATCAACAGCTAAAGCATATGTTTTAAAAATGTCAGAATTGTTTCCTGTTTTATAAAAATTCAAGTGAACAGCAGTTGCCACTGGTGACCATATTTTAAAAGTAGATTCCTTTTTAGAATAATTTAGCCAGAGACTTTCCTTTGAGGTAGGATAGGCATCTAAATTCAAAAAAGTAGTTGGTTTTTTGGAGCAGGAGGTGAGGAGCATAGTTAAGAATAGATATATTAAAAGTTGCGTTACTTTCATATCAATAGATTTTTATGGAAAGCAGAAAGTTCATCATTTTAAACTAAACCTCCAAAAGAAGTTTTAAAAAATAGAAGAGGCTGTTTTTGTCGTGAATTTTTCTAAAAACAGCATTCCTTTGTAAGAGTTTCCATTGGTGTTCAATTTAGGACTCCAAACAGTAATACAATATTCATCAGGGTGAATTGCTACAATACCACCACCAACGCCACTTTTACCGGGCAAACCAACACGGAAAGCAAATTCGCCAGACTCATCATAAAAGCCACAAGTAAGTAGAATAGCATTGATTCTTTTTGCTTGACTTTCGGTTAGTATTTTATTATTTTTATGTGTAATAAAATTATCGTCTGCTAAAAAGAGAAAGATTGCAGAGAGTTCTTTACAACTCATCGCTATAGAACAGGTATAAAAATAGAAATCTAAAACTGCATCAATATCATTTTTAATATTGCCAAACGATTTTATAAAATTACACAAAGCAATATTTCTAAAACCCGTACTTTTTTCTGATTTCGCTACTTTATCATCATAATTTAAATTTGGATTATTAGAAATTTCTCTACAAAAATCTATAAAATCTTCTTTTGGATTTTTTAAATGACTGATTAAAACATCGCAAACTACAATAGCACCAGCATTAATAAAGGGGTTTCTTGGTTTTCCTAAATCGGCTTCTAACTGCAATAAAGAATTAAACGGATTTCCAGAAGGTTCTACATCAACGCGTTCCCATAACTTTTCTCCTTCTAATTTATACGCTAATGTTAAGGTTAAAATTTTAGAAATACTTTGTATTGAAAATTTCTGTTCAAAATGGCCAATTCCAAAAGATTTTTTATCAATAGTGGTCAGATTTATTCCGAAATTATCAGGAGAAACGTCGCCCAATTCTGGGATATAATTGGCTACTTTACCAGAATCATCAGCGTTTTTTAATTCTAAATAAATGTCTTCAATTATTTTTTGATAATTTTCCATTGATAATTTTTCAAAATTATTTGTCGTACAAATATCATTTAAAATTTCACCAAATAACTTTTTTATTGAAACATTCTTTTATCAAAAGGAAAATCAGTAACATCAACTATTTTAATCTTTTTAAACTGCGTATGATAAGGATTTATCAAATAATTAAAATCGTCTTTAACAACTGCGGAAGGCACTTTTAAAACACAAAACTCTGATGTATCAATAAATAAATCGCCAATTTTTTTAGTTTTAGAATTTGGTAGTATAGCATTCCAGTTTTCATCTAAATCTTTCAAATCAATTTTTCTGATAGTAATTTCATCAGGAACATCAATAGTAAGCATTACAAAATCTTTTGGTAAAGTCGCAATTGTTAAATGGACAACAACTTCTGCCATTGCTAAAGCTCTGCTTTCTGCTGTGTAGATAATTTCTGTGCCTTTAGAGTACCATCTATTGTTAGATTTTGCTGCGCCTTTTCCATTAAATACAGTGGCATATTTTTTCTTTGATAATCTAAAAAGTTTCATTAGGCAAAAATTCCATGCTCTATTCTGTTTAATTCTTCCATGACCAATTCTTTGCCATAAGAATCTTGTAAAAGTTCTGAAGGCTTTAAATTATTGAATATAAACGATGGTGTATTTAACCACAAATAAAACTGTTCTGTAGAATCAAAAACATCTTTAGCGAAATTGGTAACTTCTGCCAATTCTATAATTTTTTCTGTATGAATTGGTTTAAATATATGATTTTTGTCGTTGCTATATCTTTGTAAGGATTTTTTAGAAATATTTAAATAGTTTGCCCATTCATCTTCCGTAAAAGGAATTATTTTTTTAATAGCATTAAATATTTTATAAGGCAACCCTTTTTTAATAACCTGAATAACAAGCATTTTATTATCAAAAAAATCTGAAAAGGAATTATTTTCTTTATTGAAACTAAATATAGAGGCTATATTTAAATTTGTTACATACCTATTTAAAGCTTCATTAACAATATTAAAATCGGAAGTGTTTTCTTTATAATTCATAATAAAAATACATTTGACCACAAATATACGACTTTTGTCTTGGTTTTGAAAATTTATTTTTTTTTTGATTTAAAACTTTGAAAAACAATTTTATCAGCATAAAAAAAGGAACTACATTGCTGTAACTCCTTTTTTTAATTATTTTATAAAAAAGGAATATAAATAACAAATTTTGGTAGTTTTTCTTTTCTGATAAGAATTAAATTGAAGAGCGTAATAATAAGATTTGAAAAATATAAAAGTCGAATGGAGC
>JBNMNV010000037.1:0-17148 GCA_051278125.1 Polaribacter sp.
ATTAAAAAAGTACCTCGTTTGGGCGGAAAAGCATTTGAACAAGCTGGTGGCTTTTTAAGAATTAAAAACGGAAAAAATCCGTTAGATGATTCTGGAGTACATCCAGAAAGTTATGTTTTGGTTGATAACATGGCGAAAGATTTAAAAACTAAAGTTGCAGATATCTTAGGAAATAAAGAAATTCTTCAAAAAATTAATCTTCAAAAATATTGTACAGAAACCATTGGTTTACCTACTCTAAAAGATATTATTAAAGAATTAGAAAAACCTGGAGTTGACCCAAGAGCAAAAGCGAAAGTGTTTTCTTTTGATGCGAATATCAAAACAATTTCCGATTTAAGAACTGGTCAATTATTACCAGGAATTGTCAACAACATTACCAATTTTGGCTGTTTTGTTGATATCGGAATCAAAGAAAGTGGTTTAATTCACGTTTCTAATTTATCAGATACTTTTGTAAAAGATGTGAATGCAATTGTTAATTTACAACAACAAATTATAGTAAAAGTGTTGGAGGTGGATGTTGTGAGAAAAAGAATTCAATTGGCTTTGGTGAAGTAATAAAAGTTAAAAATCTTCATTTGAAAATTTTCTAATAAAAACTTCTGGGGAAGTAAAATACATTTCTTTAAAATGTCTTGATTGAACAAAACTTAGTTTTGCTTCCTGTTATACTTTTTTACAATTTTCTATTTTTATCAAATCCTTTGGTTCTTCAAATTTTTTATGAACCAAACTGACATAAAAACCATTTTGTTTGGAAATATCTTTTTGTTTTGGATTATAAAACTCATTTCTAATTTCTTTTGCAGTTTTTACTTTATTCAAATTATATTTTTCTGCAAAATCATTATAATCTAAACTTTGAGCAGCTGCTCCTTTAATTTTTAAAGTATGGCTTGAAAAAAATTTGGAGTAGTATTCTTTATCTTCTTTTGTGAAATTTTTATTCGTTTCTTTTTCTAAAAGAATTCTAAATAAAATATTCGCTTTCTGAATTTCTTCAATACATAAAACATAAATTGCATAAGCTCTTGCAATTCGATTACCATCAAATAAATAATCTGCATCATCGAGCAATGATTTAGAGTTATTAAAGCATTTGTGAATTCCAGTTTTAATTTCTTCTTTATCTAAATGAACCATTATCTTTTTTGTATAAATTTAAATGAAATTATATTATAACAAAATTGTTTATAAAATTATAATCTACTTAAAAATATAGGCTTAATATTTTTTGTTTTTTCATTAATTTCGACCTCACAAAATTAATCAATGAAAGTCTGTATAGCAGAAAAACCATCTGTAGCAAGAGAAATCGCTAACATTCTAGGAGCCAACACAAAACGTGATGGTTTCTACGAAGGAAATGGCTATGCGGTAACCTATACTTTTGGACATTTATGCACACTTTTAGAACCTAAAGACTACAAACCACATTGGAAAAGCTGGGATTTAAACAATTTACCCATGTTGCCAGAACGTTTTGACACGAAAGTTACTGGTGATTCTGGAATTAAAAAACAGTTTAATATTGTAAAATCTTTATTCGAAAAAGCAAGTGTAGTTATTAATTGTGGGGATGCAGGAACGGAGGGAGAACTCATTCAGCGTTGGGTAATTAATCAAGCTGGTTACAAAGGCGAAGTGCAGCGTTTATGGATTTCTTCATTGACAGAAGAAGCGATTAAAGAAGGATTTAATAATTTAAAACCTTCAGAAAAGTACGATAACTTATACTATGCAGGATATTCTAGAGCGATTGGAGATTGGCTTTTAGGCTTAAATGCTACGCGTTTATACACCATAAAATTTGGCGGTTACAAACAAGTTTTGTCGGTTGGTAGAGTGCAAACTCCTACCCTAGCGATGCTCGTGAATCGGTATGTAGAAATTCAGAATTTTAAACCTGAACCTTATTGGGAATTACAAACTACCTATAGAAATACACTTTTTAATTACGAAGATGGTCGTTTTTTAAAAGAAGAAGACGGACAAGTTTTAGCCAATAAAGTTAAAGAATCTGACTTTGAAATTGTTTCTGTTTCTAAAAAGAAAGGAAAAGATTACGCTCCTAAATTATTCGACTTAACAGGTTTACAGGTGTATTGTAATAATAAATTCGGATTTTCTGCGGATGAAACCCTTAAAATGGTTCAGAAGTTATATGAAATGAAAGTAGTAACCTACCCAAGAGTTGATACCACTTTTTTACCGAATGATGTATATCCAAAAGTTGCAGGTATTTTATCGAAATTGACCAATTATAGTGACCTAACACAACCTCTTTTAGGCAAGAAAATAAAGAAAACAAAACGTATTTTTGATGACACCAAAGTAACCGATCACCACGCTATTATTCCAACCGGAATTCAAGGAAATTTGCAGTACAATCAACAACGAGTTTACGATATTATTACCCGCAGATTTATTGCTGTTTTTTATCCTGATTCAGAGGTTTCAAATACGTCCGTCATTGGCAAAGCTGCCGATGTTCCTTTTAAAACAACCGGAAAAGAAATTTTAACAAAGGGCTGGCGAGTGGCTTTTAAAACCGAAGAAAGCAAAGCTAAAAAAGAATCAAACGAGCAAGCAACTTTACCTTCCTTTGTAAAAGGTGAAAAAGGACCTCATGAACCTTCGTTTTTAGAAAAAGAAACAAAACCACCAAGAAATTTTACTGAAGCCAGTTTATTACGTGCCATGGAAACTGCCGGAAAGCAAGTTGATGATGATGAGATGCGCGAGTTGATGAAAGAAAACGGAATCGGAAGACCCTCAACAAGAGCAAGTATTATTGAAACTTTATTTCGAAGAAAATATATTGAAAGAAAGAAAAAATTGGTTTTGCCTACTCAAACAGGCATTGATTTAATTAATTTAATTGATAACGAATTGTTAAAATCTGCTGAATTAACTGGACGTTGGGAAAAGCGGTTAAAAGAAATTGAACGAGGAGAATTCAATGCCGGTACTTTTATCAATAATATGAAAAAAATGGTCGATGAATTGGTATATGAGGTGCGTTCTAATACTTCAACTAAAAGAATTTCATCCAATGTCATTGCGAACGGAGTAAATCAATCTCAAAAGAAAGATACTGAAATAAGTTCAGCACAAAGCAAAAAAACGAAAACGCAAGTTGCTGGAAAAACTTGTCCAAAATGTAAAAAGGGTAAACTATTAAAAGGCTCAAATGCTTTTGGTTGTTCTGAATATAAAAACAATTGTACTTTTAAAATTCCTTTTAAAATTTATGAGAAGAAAGTTTCTGAAAATCAATTGATACGATTGATTGATAAAGGTTGCACAACCAATTTAAAGGGTTTTAAAATTGATGGAAAATCAACTGAAGGTTTAGTGCGATTTGATGATGCTTTTACTTTAAAATTAGAGCAAAAAGTCATTGCGAATGAAATGAAGCAATCCATAAATCCTAAAGAGATTACTTCGTCGCAAACTCCTCGTAATGACAAAGAAAAAATTACTTGCCCAAAATGTAGAAAAGGAACCATTTTAAAAGGAAAAACGGCTTATGGTTGTTCTAATCATAAAACTGGATGCGATTTTAGATTTTCGTTTGAGAACATCAAAAAAATGGCAAATGGTAAACCGTTAACGAAAGAATTGGTATTAAAAATTATTAGCCAATAGTTTATCCATTTAATGACATTATTTTTTAAAATAAACAAAATAGAATTAAGTTCAAACTAAACTTATTCAGCGTACATTTTATCAATAAGTACTTTGTATTTTTCGAGAATTACTTTTCGTTTTAATTTTAAAGTTGCCGTAATTTCTCCAGCTTCGATGCTAAATTCTTTTGGTAATAATGTGAATTTCTTAATTTTTTCAAACATTGAAAACTCTTTTTGTAATTCCTCAAAACGTTTTTCAAACATCTCTTTAATTTGATTATTACTAATCAAATCTTCTATATCTTTAAAACTAATTTTATGCTCTTCGGCATATTTTTTAATATTTTCAAAACTTGGTACAGCTAATGCAGTAACATATTTTTGTTGATCTCCAATTACTGCAATTTGCTCAATAAAAGAATCACTCACAAAAGCAGATTCTAACTTTTGCGGAGCAATATATTTTCCACCCGAAGTTTTCATTAAATCTTTAATTCTATCGGTAATAACTAGGTTTCCTAAATCATCTATTTTTCCTGCATCACCAGTTTTAAACCAACCATTTTCAAAAACTTCTGCAGTTGCTTCAGGCTTTTTATAATACCCTTTCATAACTCCAAGTCCTTTTACTAAAATTTCGTCATTAGCACCAATTTTAATTTCGGATCCAGTAATTGGTTTTCCAGCAGAATTAAATTCAAAATAGTGATCACCAAACAACGTAACCGTTGCTGTTGTCTCTGTTAATCCATAACCACATTTTATATTTAACCCAAACGAATGAAAAAATGAAACCAAATCTGCAGCTAAAGGCGCGCCTCCACAAGGCATAAATTTTATATTTCCTCCAAATACATCTCGCAATTTACTGAGCACTAATTTATCTGCTACTTTAAATTGTAACTTTAATTTTAACGGAACTTTTTTGTTTAGACGATGATACTTATTGTGGTATGTATTTCCGATTCCTAAAGCCCAACTTGCTAATTTCATTTTAGTTGGTGAAGCTTCCTTTCTTTTTGCTTGAATAGCCGTATATATTTTCTCAAAAATTCTTGGAACCGTGCACATTAAAGTTGGTTTTGCTTCTTTTAAAACCTCTGCGATTTTTTTTGGATCTTGATTAAAATAAACTTGAATTCCCTGATGTAAGCAGAAAAACACCCAACTACGTTCGTAAATATGACTTAATGGTAAAAAACTTAAAGAAACATCGTTTTCATCAACATCTAATTCTGCTTCGTGCGCTTTTAATGATGATGCAAAGTTGTTATGATCTAACATCACACCTTTTGGTTCTCCTGTTGTTCCAGATGTGTAAATTATACTCGCTAAATCATTTAAACCAGATTCAAAATGACGCTTTTCTAATTCAGATTCAATACTTTTTGGAAATTCGGCGTCAATAAAATCAGTAAAATAAACTGCATTTTTATGATTTCTTAAATCTACCGTATTCGTTAAAACAACTATTAATTTTAAGTATTTATTTTCTTCTGAAATATTTTCGACTTTATCAAATTCTTCTTGATCACCAACAAATAAAACACTAATTTCAGCATCATTTACAACATATTCTACTTCTTTTTTAGAATTGGTTGCATAAATTGGAATCGTTACTGCTCTTATGCCCATTATTCCTAAATCTGCAATAATCCACTCAGTCATATTTTGAGCAAAAACACCAATGTTGTCTTGTTCTTTTATTCCAAAATTAATTAAGGCTTTAGAAACTTGTTGAATTTGAAAATAAAATGAATTCCAAGAAATTCCTTTCCAATGTTGTGAAGCATTGTCTTTATAAAAAATAGCCTCTTTAGTTCTAAATCGATTCGTATTATCTTTAATTACCTCTAGTAAATGTTTATAATTCATCCTCTAATTATTTTCAATAAACTGACATTAAGCCATACAAATTTACGAATATTTAAAGGACTTAAACATAAATAACTATTTTGATTATTAGTATAAGTAAAGTAATTTTCAACTAAAAAGTATTGCTAAAATATTCTAAAAAGTGACAACATCAAAAAACATAGAAAAGTAAAAACGGTTTCAGTTTATCACGACAAAAAAATGGTTCAATTTTCGTTTTATTTTATAAAAATCAAAAAAACAAGTTATATATCTCTAACTAAATAATTTATTTTAAAATTATAAGTCAGTAAAAATTTAAAATAATATTGATTATTTATTTAACTCTTGGATCTTGACTCATTTCGATTTTATATTCTTCTGGTGGATTGGCTTTCTTTAGGTGCTTTAAGAAATAGTCCCAACGTCTACGCATAATATAATAACTATCTCTACCATAACCATGTCTGGCATTTGGAAGTAAGATGAAATCGAAATCTTTATTAGCTTTAATCAACGCATCAGCTACCAAATAAGAATTATAAGGAGGCACATTATCATCCATACCTCCATGAATGATTAATAATTTTCCTTTTAAATTTTTAGCAAGCGTCTGATTGGCTTGTTTTTCATAGTTTGATACGCCATCACTATCAAAAGTCTCAAGACCTATATAACGCTCTCCCCAATCGTCTTCGTAATTTCTATTATCATGATTTCCTGATTCTGAAATTCCTACTTTGAAAAAATCAGGATATTGAAACATTGCTGCTGCAGTTGCAAAACCACCTCCTGAGTGTCCCCAAATTCCTACTTTCTCCAAATCTAGAAACTTGTATTTATCTTGCAATTGTTTCAACCCTGAAATCTGATCTGACAAGGTGTTTTCTCCCATGTCTCCATAACATGCATCATGAAAAGATTTTGATCTATTTGGATTACAACTCCCTTCAATTTGCACAACAACAAAACCCAATTCAGCTAGTGCCTGATTATCTCCTCTAGAAGCACGAAAACTCCATGAGCCAACACTACCTCCCTGAGGACCAGGATATATATAAACAATCACTGGTAATTTCTCATCAACTTTTATTTCCTTAGGAGTATATAATAGTCCATATAAATCCCATTGACCATTGCCTGATGTTACTGTAAATGGAGTTGCAGGTTTCCACCCTGTCGCTTTTAATCTTGAAACATCCGTCTTTTCTAAAACATTGACCAATTTGCCTTTGATGTTTTTTACTTGATGCATTGGTGGTACATCCGCTTGTGAATAGGAATCAATAAAATAGTTTCCGTTAGGAGATACACTAATGCTGTGATGCCCTATTTCTGGCGTTAATAACTTTAACTTTTCACCATTAAAATCTACTTGATACAAATAACTAAAATAAGGATTGTCCTTTCCTTCATGATGACTTGCTATGAAATAAATTTTACGATTTTTCTCATCGATTTTTACAATTTCACGAACTACATAATCTCCATTAGTAATCTGATTTTTAACAACTCCTGTGCTTGCGTCATACAAGTATAAATGACCCCAGTCACTTCTTTCTGAATACCAGATTATCTCATTAGTTTTTGAGAAGTACCTCCAATTGATTCCTCCTTGACCAGATTCATATTGCGTATCTACAGTTTCTTCAAAAATATCTTTAACTTCCCCTGTTTCTGTATTGGCTATTCTTATATTTTCTTGTTTATGATCGCGACTTGTAGACACAAAAACAAGTTGCTTGCTATCTTCACTCCAAGCCACATCATCAAAACCACCTTCGCATGAAATATCATCACATAATGTTCCGCGTCTCGCATCAGAAGCCATTTTTAATTTAATTATTTTTGGATCTTTATTAATATCAATGATCACTCTATGAATACGAATGATGGCTGAATCTCCAGGAATAGGATATTTCCACTCTTTTAACTCTGGCGCACCTACTTTTGTCTTCACCAAATACATGTTGCTTACATGTCTTTGATCTTGCTGAAATGTTGCTATTTTTTTCGAATCAGGAGACCAACTCAAAATAGGTCGATCACTATGTTTCCAACCAGCATTGTCGGTTGCATAACCAAAATCTTTTACACCATCTTTGGTTAAGGCTATTTCTTTACCTGTTGCTACTTCTTTTAAATATAAATTCCAATCTTTTATAAAAGCTACATACTTGCCATCTGGTGACAATATCTCTGTATAAGATCCAGCTTTTTTATCTACTGAAACATTAGCTTTCTCAAATAATTCCTTTTGAGAATCTGCTAGTATTTGCTCCTTATTTTTAGGGTCAAACAATTTGAATTCCATTTTATTTTTAGTCAATGATTGATACCAAAGTCTCCCATCTGGCAACCACCTTGGTCTTATATTATTATCTATCAATTTATTTGTATTTACTGATAGCGTTGCTGCTGCACGATCATAATCTGCATTTGAATATGTTCTAGCGTTTTGTCCTTGTCCTTTAGTGCTTATTAAAAGAACTAATAATAAGAATAGAGGAATAAGTTTACTTTTCATAAATAGAATTTTAGAAGTTTGTAAATGTTTCATTGATAAAAATTTTACTAACAAATACTAAGGTTTATATATTTAATTTGTGTTTTATTTAAAGGATTCAAAGTACTAAATAAATTTCGAACAAAGAAATTCAGCAAAAAATCTTGTAAAGTTTTAGTAATTGGCTTTATAGCTTCAATAAACCTTATGTGCTTAAGTAATATAAAGTAGCTAATGACTAAGTGATGACCATCCAATTGCCAAACCAAAGATTCAGTATTTGAAGGCTTCCCTATAATGGTAAAAAAGTACAATTCTTCATCATAAAACAATGAACTATTATTAATTCTTTAAAAGTTTGATATGTCTTCACTATAACCTTACTAAGTTGAAGTCCGTTTGCACTTAACGATTCTTCAATTAATTGAAAAGCATTCTTCTTTTGATTTTCGTTCAATTCAAGAAAGAAACTCAGAAGTAACAAAAAAATTAATAAACTTTGATTTAAAAATAATATCCACTTCTTTATAAATTTTTGATATTTAGATTTTTACGCTTCCCAATAGATAAATACAAGATTGAACCTAAAATAGGAAGAAATATGACTACTAAAATCCAAATTAGTTTATCATTATTCTCAAACTTATATTTCAGTATATTTATTAGGCAATATATCCAAAGTAAAATTGAAACAAGCAACGATATTTGCAATATAACAAGCCCTGTAGAAAATTCAGAAATTAGTGTTTCCATAAAATAAAATTTAGTTCATCTTTTTTAATTCATCATGTAAACTTAAATTCAAGTTTATATATCAGAAAAATAGTCTATTTTATTTTGCATCATAAATAAGACTTTATTAATTGTATTCACTTTTTCATTCGCTAATCATCTCTAAATACAACTGTTCTAATTTAGCTCTTGCCCAAGGTGTGGTTCTTAAAAACTTTAAACTCGATTTGTAGGTTGGATTATTTTTAAAGGCATTAATGTTTAGTAGGTCTCCCATTTCTTCCCAACCATATTTAAGAAATAATTCTTCTAACATGGTTGCTAATTTTATTCCATGAAGTGGGTTATTGGGTTGTTCTTTACTCATTTATTTTTTAGATTTAGCAATTTCTTCTAGTTCATCAGAACTAAAAATAGTTTGATTTTGTGGATGATTAGCCAGCTTTTTCATAGAAGTAGCAATTGTTTTCGGATGAATCATTTTATATTTTTTGAATCCGCCAACAAACATAGGATTTAATAAACTCATAACTCCTTTAGCAATTTGCTCTCCTACTCTATTTTCATCACGATTTCCGCCAATTAAGGAAGGTCTTACAATATAGGTGTTTTGAATGTTTTGTTGTAAAACAGCACGTTCCATTTCGCCTTTTGTTTTATTGTAAAAAACAGTGCTTTTTTCGTTTGCACCCATAGAAGACATGACTACAAAAGTTTGTATATGATTCTTTTTAGCAAGTTTTGCCGCAACTACAGGAATTCCGAAATCGATAGCTTTGTAACGATTTTTATCTTTTGTTTTAGCAGCAGTTGTACCAATACAACAAAAGACTTCGTCTGCCGTAAAATCTTTTGCAGAGGTCTCTAAATTTAAAAGATCAACTATAAATTCTTCTATTTTTTCTGATGAGTTTTCTACAGAATTTCTAGAAAATAATTTAATAGTGCTATAGTTTTTATCAGCTATCAATTGCTCTAAGAGCATACCTCCTGTTAAACCTGTAGCTCCTAAAATTATGGCTGTTTTATTCATTATTTATCTAAATTTGGTAAAACAAAATCATTTAAAACTGATTTTTTTGCCATCATTTTTTCAATTTCTTCTGATTTTCTAGGAGCTTCTCCTGATAAATTAACAGGTTTTCCATCAGTAACTAAAATATCATCTTCAATTCTTACTGCTATTCCCCACCATTTTTTATCACAAGGACTTCCTTCAGGAATATAAACTCCAGGCTCCATAGTAACTACCATATTTTTCTCAAAAGTTACATAATTACCTGGATCATGAACATCTAATCCAATGTGGTGTGATGTTCCATGAGGCATATAAGGATGCTTTTCATCAACAGATTTAATAATCCCTAATTTTACCAATCCTTCATTAATTAATTTTTCTGCAGCAGCTCTTGGAGTACTCATTTTCTCTCCTATTACATATTTTGCAATACCAGCTTCCTGTCCAGCATATACCAAATCATAAATCGCTTTTTGTTCTGAGGTAAATTTCCCACTAGCAGGAATTGTTCTAGTTACATCTGCTGTAAAACCTCTATACTCCGCTCCTAAATCCATTAAAACCAAATCATTACCAACCTTAGTTTTATTATTTTCTATGTAATGTAAAATACATCCGTTGTTTCCAGCACCCACAATTGAAGGATAGCCTTCATATTCTGCGCCATATTTTTTATAAACAAATTCATGAATACCTTGTAATTCTACTTCAGACATGTGAGGTTTCATGGCTTTCATTACCTCAACTTGTCCAATTGCTGAAATACGGACAGCCTTCGTTAATAGTTTCATTTCTTCTTCCGTTTTTATTTCTCTCATAGTTGCCAATTGAGAAGAGAAAAAGCTAATATCTATATTTGTTTGTGGCTGAAGCGCTAAACCCACTTTTTGTTGATAGTCTTGAGCTAGTTTTGCATCAGAAGCATTTATATAATTTTGAATAAACTTGTCTTCTTTTAATTCAGAATATTGCTCTTGAAGACCTTTAATTCTAGCAACTGTTTCTTCTCTTTTTTCTGGTGTAGTTTCTTTTATAAGACTGTAAAAATATTTTTTCATTGGAGATAAAAAAATTGAAGGATTATACCCAGACTTTTGCTTAAAACTCTTTACTAATTTAAAAACATCTGCATTATCATTAGAATTTCTATGATCATCTTTAAATTTACCCTCAATAAAAACTTTGTCAAACTTTTTGAAATCAATTTTAGAATTGATAAAATCAATACCATTAAAAGCTGAATCAAATCCTAGTTCATTTTTGGCGCCTTCAACTCCTAAACGTTTACCATTCCATTGTTCTGCTCTTTTGTTTCTTTTTTGCACATATAAAACTTCGTTATACGAGTTTCCATTTTCATCTGTTTGATCTTCAGAAAACACGACCAAAACTGCATTAGGCTCTCTATATCCTGTTAAATAATAGAAGTTTGGATCTTGATGAAAAACATAATCTACATCATTCGCACGATTTCTTATTGAATTAGAAAACACTACAGAAACTGAATTTTCAGGCATTTTAAACCTTAAAACCTCTCGTCTATCTTTGTGAAATTCTTTAGACAAAAAGTCAGTTGGAGTTTGCGAAATAAGTTTTGTTGATAAAAACAAAAAGGTAATTACTAGAATTTTAAAAAACTTCATGCTGGTATTTTTTAGATGTTTCCTCAAAAGTAATATTATTTCTTTTTTATTTGTGAATATTTACAGAATTTTATTACCAGTTTATTATGAATTTTTCAATAATTTAGCCGAAATTTAAAGAATCATCGAATGAAGAATATAGCATTACATGAAGTTCACGAAAATTTAGGAGCAAAAATAGTGCCTTTTGCGGGTTATAATATGCCGGTATCTTATGAAGGTGTTACCGCAGAACATCTCACTGTTAGGGAATCTGTAGGAGTTTTTGATGTAAGTCATATGGGAGAGTTTTTGGTTTCTGGAGAAAATGCTTTGGCATTGATTCAAAAAGTAACCTCTAATGATGCTTCTAAATTGACAATTGGAGATGCTCAATATAGCTGTTTTCCTAATGAGGAAAATGGAATCGTAGATGATTTAATTTGTTATCGCATTAAAGAGCATCAATATTTATTGGTCGTAAATGCCTCAAATATTGAAAAAGATTGGAATTGGATTTCTAAATATAATGAAGAATTTAAAGCTGACTTAAAAGATTTGTCAGACGATTATTCTTTATTAGCCATTCAAGGGCCAAAAGCGGTTGAAGCAATGCAATCTTTATCTTCCTTAGACTTAGCAGATATTCCTTTTTATAAATTTAAGGTTGGTGATTTTGCAGGAATTGAGCATGTTATTATTTCGGCAACTGGATATACAGGTTCTGGAGGATTTGAGATTTATTGTAAAAACTCTGAAGTTGAGCAGATTTGGAATAAAGTATTTGAGGCAGGAGCAGATTTTGGTATCAAGCCAATTGGTTTAGCCGCAAGAGATACTTTGCGTTTAGAAATGGGGTATTGTTTGTATGGAAATGATATTGATGATACTACTTCTCCTATTGAAGCAGGTCTGGGATGGATTACAAAATTCACGAAAGATTTTGTAAATGCTGATGCTTTAGCAAAACAGAAAGCACAAAAACCTGAAAGAAGGTTAGTCGCTTTTGAACTAAATGAAAGAGGCATACCAAGACAAGGGTACGACATTGTAGACGGTAATGGAAATGTCATCGGTAACGTAACTTCCGGAACCATGAGCCCTAATTTAGGAAAAGGAATTGGTATGGGATATGTACATGCTTTGTTTACAAAATCTGGAACTCAAGTTTACATTCAAGTTCGTAAAAAAGCGATTCCTGCAACGATTGTGAAATTACCATTTTATAAAGGATAAATATTTTATCAATTTAAATTATAAATAAAACCTCATTATCAAAACTTAATAATGAGATTTCTGCATTTAATATTCGTAATTTCACGAACCTAAATAAATAAGTTAATTACTATTTTAAAATACCAAAAATGAGCTTTTTAAAAGCAGAGTGGAGAAAGTTAGCGTTTGCGAATTATGAAGTTGAACCAAGTATTTTAGAAAAATATGTTCCTCCAGGAACTGAACTTGATTTATGTGAAGGAAAATGCTTTGTTAGCTTAATTGGATTTATATTTTTAAACACCAAAATTTTAGGCATAAAAATTCCTTTCCATAAAACTGTAGAAGAAGTAAATCTTCGTTTCTATGTAAAAAGATTCGAAAACAATTCTTGGAAACGTGGAGCTGTTTTTATTAAAGAAATTGTATCGAAACCTGCTTTAACTTTTGTGGCAAACACAATTTATAAAGAACATTATGAAACCATGCCCATGAAATATTCTTGGGAAGAAAATGCTTTAAATAGAAGTGTTTCTTATCATTGGAAAAAAAATAAAATTTGGCAATCTTTTAAAGTTACAGCAGCTTTGAAAGAATCAGAAATTGAAGTAAATAGTGAAACTGAATTTATTACAGAACATTATTGGGGTTATGCAAAAGTGAATCCTCAAAAAACAAATGAGTATGAAGTTATGCACCCAAGATGGAAACAATATAAAGTTGAAAGTTCTGAAATTAAGGTAGATTTTGAATTGGTTTATGGAAAAGAATTTGAATTTTTAAATCGTGTAAAACCAACTTCAATCATGCTTATTGAAGGTTCTAAAATTACTATTGAAGGAAAGAAAACACTAAAAATAGCATCAATATAAATTTATAAGTTGCTTTTTACGACTTATAAAAATTATGTATCAGCTTAAAATTTATAATATAAAAATATGAATTGTTTATTGACAGGTGGTGGAGGAATTGTAGGAAGTCATATACTTTTTGAATGGATTCAAAAAGCCATTGTTGAGCAATCTGTAAATCATCTTTTTGTCATTATAAGAGATAACGCCAAATCTGCGAAGCAGCGTTTACTGGATATTTTACAAGATCCATCTCGCCCAGCATTTTTAAATCAATATACCTTAACGGAGTGTTTGCAAAAAGTTACTTTAATCTCTAGTAACTTATCTGACATCAACAAAAAAACATTAGAAAACTATAGTTTTGACACTGTTATACACTGCGCAGGGTCTACAAGTTTGTTACATACCAGCGACTCTAAAGAAAAAGTACACACAGAAAATTATTTGATTACAAAACATCTTTTAGAACAATTACCCCAAGCTGTCAATCGTTTTATCTATATCAGCACTGCATATTCTTTTGGTATTCAAAAAGAAAAAGTAGATGAACAAATTGAAAATTACCAAGTTTCCTCTTTTAGAAATCCTTATGAGGAATCGAAATATGAAAGTGAAATCTTCGTAAAGAAAACTTGTAAACTTAAAAAGATACAGTATCAAATTTTAAGACCTAGTATTATTTGTGGTCGGTTGATAGAATATCCTTTATATGAAACTCCAAAATTTGATGTTTTTTATTCATTGGCGATGTTTTTAGCAAAATATGCTCACAAATCAAAAGATAATTTTAGAGTTTGGGTAGACAAAAAAAGTGGTTTAAATATTGTTCCTGTGGATTTTGTTGCAAAAGCGATTTTATATGCTTTTTTAAACCCAACGATCAAGGAACTTAATATTGTAAATCCTGAACAAATATTGCATACAGACTATGTAGAGAATTATTTAGACTATTTTAAAATTAATTCTTTTAAATATGTGAATGATAAACCAGAAAATCTTAATACTTTCGAGCAATTATATTATAAAACCATTGGATTTATTTTCGAAAAATATGTTTCTGTGCCAGATTTACAATTTAAGCCCGCACAAATATTAAAACTGATTAACGCATTAAAGTTATCGAAAAATCTAGGAGTTCATGACAATTTCATGAAACTGATTCATTTTTCAGTAGAAAAAGAATTTAAAAAAAGTTATTAATATTCTTATTTAGATTTAAAAAAAAAATCTTCTGTTGTTGTCTTTACTCCACTAAAAAAATTACATAAACTTAAAAAATATTTCTATTTATTGGACTCATTAACTCAAATTGTTTTAGGTGCCGCTGTTGGCGAGGCTGTTTTAGGTAGAAAAATTGGCAACAAAGCCATGCTATATGGTGCAATTGCAGGTACAATTCCGGATTTAGATGTCATATCCTCATTTTTTACAGATACAGTTACTGCATTAGAAGTGCACAGAGGTTTTACCCACTCTATTTTTTTCTCGGTTGTTTTTGCACCCATTTTTGCTTTTATGGTAAGTAGATACGAGCGTTATAAAAACATAAAAGATTGGACTTGGCTTTTCTTTTGGGCATTTTTAACACATCCTATTTTAGATGCGCAAACAACTTGGGGAACACAACTTTTTTGGCCTTTAGATATCAGATTAGCTTTTAAAAATATTTTTGTCGTGGATCCTTTATATACAATTCCCTTTTTAGTTTTTTTAATTTTAGCAATGCGTCAAAAAAAGGAAGCGAAAAAAAGACGTGTTTATAATAATTTAGGGCTATTTGTTAGCAGCAGTTATTTAATACTTACTTTATTTCTAAAGTGGTTTGCTTATCAAAATTTTAGTCAAGAACTTAAAAACCAAAATATCCAGTATAAAACATTTACAGTAAAACCATCGCCTTTAAACACTATTTTATGGACTGCAAATGTAGAAACTGAAAATTCTTTTTTAATTGGATATAGTTCTTTTTTTGATAAAAATCCGATTCAATTTTCTAGGTATCCAAAAAATCATCATTTATTGGGCGATTTAGCGAATCATCCAAAAATAAAAAGAATGATTAAAATTTCTAAAGGTTTTTACACCGTTAACCAGGTAAATAGCTTCTTATATTTTAATGATTTAAGATTTGGTGTTTTAAGCACTCAAACGAATGCCAAAAATTTTGTCTTTAAATATAAAATTGAGTTAGATGAAAAAGGAACACCCTTTTTTATTGAGGAGCCTAAAGAAAAACAAGAAGGTAAAAAATTATTATCCGATTTATGGATTAGAATTAAAGGAAATTGAGATTTCTAAAAATTCTTTCTTGCATAGTACTTTATAGAAATCTATTCTTAAAAAAATTGTTATGATATTGATTTTATTTTAACAACTTTTAACTTTTTTACTCGATTTTTCACATTGCTTATCAGCACTAATAAAGAAAACAACACCAAAACTAAAACTGAATACTCAAAAAATTGAAATGCTAAAGTTTTTAAAAGAACTAAATTAAAAGATTGAATTAACATAATTAATATATTTTAGATACTTAAAGTACTATTTATACAAATATTTGTTTCTACTTATTATTTAGATGACCTTTATATATCGATGAACTGAAGTTTACAAACGATAAATTTGTTTTAAAAAAGAAATTAAAAATGAATTATATTGAGTTCTCTAATACTATACTCTAAATTTAGCATAAAAAAATCTTCTGAAAATATTTTTAAAGACGATTGATACAATTTTAAATGATATTGAAATTTTAATCTCTAAACCTATTTCGAGTAATAATCGATTTTAACTGCTGTTTTAAATCGTTTCCTGTATCGTAAATCATTTGTTCATTGGTTGGAAATGCAATTGCTTTTAGGGTTAATAAATCTAAAAGAGATTCTTCTAAAGCTCTTTTATCCCCATCAAATCTTGCATACAAATGCTCAAATACAAATTCGCTTTTAATGGGATAAACTTGCACGGTTTGATTTGTATAAAAATCGACATACTTTACTTGCCCAGAAACTTTGGCTGTTTTAAATTGTGTAAATTGATAAAGTTCACAACCAACATTCAGTAATTTATCAACTTTAATCTTATTTCCTAAACTATCTTTTACCTGATTTCCATCATCATCTAACAAATATTTAAATCCGTTTACGATCTGTTTTTCTTTGATAATTTGCTTTTCTCTTACTTGTTCTGGTGAAACTTCGATAGCTCTTAAATTTAATTCTAAACCAAAATCATACGTAATTTTAGCATCTTTTTTACTGTGATAAATGGTCCATAAATCATTTAAACCATAGGTATCAAAATTTAATAAATCTTCTTCCAATCTTTTCGGAATCACTTTTTCTGTTTCATTTTTCATCGAAACGAAAACAAAAGCCATCCCTTTTTGTTGCGCAAGTGCCATTAAATCAAGAACATCTTTAAAATTAGGATTTATCTTTTCTAGATATGCCAATTCTTCATAAGCATTTCTATAATCAAACTTATTATTGTTGTTAAGGAGTTTATTTACCTTTTGATATAAAAAATTTGACAATTGATTTTTAGTACTTATAATTTCTTCATCGTAGTTATTGAATAGAAATTTTGCATTCTTATTTTTCTTTAAAATCGGTAAAGGAAGTAATGGTTTTATAATTTCTTGTCTGTCTTTTAAAGCCACGTATAAACCAAAAATATTTTCTAAATTTTCAGGATTTTTGTCTTTCTT
>JBNMNV010000038.1:0-16837 GCA_051278125.1 Polaribacter sp.
AACCTCTGACGAAAAAATCGTGAATGTTGTTTTACAAAACTATAAATTATAAGATATGGAATCTTTAATAAAATTTGTTCAAGACGAATTTATAACAAAAAAAGAATTTGCAGAATTTGCTGCAGGTGATACCATTACAGTGTATTACGAAATTAAGGAAGGCGAAAAAGTTCGTACTCAGTTTTTTAGAGGTGTGGTAATTCAAAGAAAAGGAGTTGCAGCGTCTGAAACATTTACAATCAGAAAAATGTCTGGTACCGTTGGTGTAGAAAGAATTTTTCCTGTAAACTTACCTTCTATTCAAAAAATTGAAGTTAATAAAAGAGGAAAAGTACGTAGAGCTCGTATTTACTACTTTAGAGGTCTTACTGGTAAAAAAGCTAGAATTACTGAAAAAAGAAGATAATCTCTTTTTAAAAAATTATATTGTAAAGCGTTGTGAAATTCACAGCGTTTTTTTTATTCAGGTAAAGTTGAGTTTACACTCGGTTGTTCACAAATGTTCATAACTTCGGTTAATATCATGTTGATTTCTAATTAATTAAAAACTTTGCTGTTTTACATAGTATCATCACCTTTAACGGAATTAACAATTTAATTGAACTAATGCCAGTTTAGGTTTATGATGTCGTGTAAATAAATTGAATTATTTTTAGATTCATTGAAATAAAAAAAGAATTAGCGTAGCTTTCGTTATGGTCATTTTTTTTTAACAACAAGTAGGCGAAAAATAAACGATTTATTGCGGCATTATATGCCTAAAATGACATAATACCCATTGGACTTCCAAATAATTTCTTATAAATTTGTAGAGGTGAGTAGTTAGTTACTTAGAATTAAATATAAATGTTTAACGAATGTCAGGCTGAACGCAGTCTAAATCTACTTAGAGCATTCGAATAGTTCTCGACTGCGCTAGAACTGACAACTAATATCTTAAAAAACAACTGACTTTAAATGATCTAAAGATTTAAATTTATAAGTATTTATATACTGACCTCTAAAATTTGAAATATATTTTCTTTAGATTTTAAAAAATATAGATGAATTGCGTGAGTTACTGTTGCATTTTATATTAAAATGTAAGCAAAATAGAAACGAATTTAGTCAGTTATTTTGATGTTTATTTGGTTTTGTATGACTAAAATTATATAAAAATTAAAAAGAAATGTAAATTTATAAAGAAACGCTCTTTATATTGCTACTCATCAATAATCCATTTTTAAAAGATATATAACCTTAAACAAAAATCTCTTTTTACAAGTGTTCCATATAAAAAAGTAAACGAGAGAAGGATAATTTCCTCCGAAAAAAAGAAATGTACGTGTACTATTATTTATTTTGCATCCACACAAAATAGTTTCAAAACTATTTTTAAAAAGCCCTATGATTACAAATATTTGTTTGATATGGCTTTTATTTTTTACTTCTTCGAAATCGATTTCAAAAATTATAATAAATGCAATAAATCGTCCTAATTAATAGCATTTTACCAATAAAAATGCCAACTTAAATTCATAAATTTGTTCGCTTTCAAAACAAACTAGATTTGTTTTGAAAGTAAATTTTTCTTACAATTATTTAAAATACAATTTAAATGAGCAAAACAGCTAAAATTATATATACTAAAACAGATGAAGCTCCAGCTTTAGCAACACGTTCTTTCTTGCCTATTGTAAAAGCATTTACAAAATCTTCTAACATAGAATTTGAAGTTAAAGATATTTCTTTAGCAGCTAGAATTCTTTCAAATTTTTCTGATTATTTAACAGAAGAACAAAAAGTTGAAGATGCTTTAGCTATTTTGGGAGATTTAGTAAAAAATCCAGAAGCAAATATTATAAAATTACCAAATATTAGTGCTTCAGTAGCGCAATTAAAGGCAGCTATTCACGAATTACAAACCTTAGGCTACGCTTTACCTAATTTCCCTGAAGATCCTGAAACAGAGGAAGAAAAAAATATTTTAGCAACTTATAATAAAGTGAAAGGTTCTGCCGTAAACCCAGTCTTAAGGGAAGGAAATTCAGACAGGAGAGCTCCAAACGCTATTAAAAATTACGCTCGTAAAAACCCACATTCTATGGGTGCTTGGAGTGCGGATTCTAAATCGCATGTATCCACAATGTCTAGTGGTGATTTTTTTAATAACGAGAAATCTATTACAGTAAAGAAACCTACATCCATAAGTATACAGCATATTGCAGAAAACGGAACAATAAAAGTTTTAAAACAAAGCTTTGACTTGTTAGAAGGAGAAATTATTGATGCTACCATAATGAGTAAGAAAGCATTAATAGATTTTTTAGAAGAACAATATGAAGATTCTTTAGATAAAAATGTATTGTTTTCGTTGCACATGAAAGGAACTATGATGAAAGTAAGCGACCCTATAATTTTTGGTCATGCAGTGAAAGTGTTTTTCTCTGACTTATTTAAAAAACATGGAAAGACTTTTAAAAAAATTGGTGTTGATGTGAATAATGGTCTTGGAAATCTTCTTAGTAAATTAAGTGAATTACCAAAAGAGAAACGGGATGAAGTTAGAAAAGATATAAGATATGCTTTTGATCACGGTCCTGAATTAGCTATGGTAAATTCTGATAAAGGAATTACTAATTTGCATGTACCTTCAGACATCATTATAGATGCTTCTATGCCTGCCATGATAAGAACTTCTGGTAAAATGTACAACTCACAGGGAAAATTACAAGACACCAAAGCAATTATTCCTGATAGTGCTTACGCAGGAATTTATGCAGCGACCATAGATTTTTGTAAAAAGAACGGTGCTTTTAATCCAACAACTATGGGAACAGTTCCTAATGTTGGTTTAATGGCTCAAAAAGCAGAGGAATACGGTTCTCATGATAAAACTTTTGAAATTGCAAAAGCAGGAAAAGTAATTGTGGTAGATGATACCAAGGGAAAAATTTTAATAGAGCATGCCGTAGAAGAAGGAGATATTTGGAGAATGTGCCAAACGAAAGATTTTCCAATTCAAGATTGGGTAAAATTAGCGGTAGCAAGAGCTAGAGCCTCAAATACTCCGGCCGTTTTTTGGCTAGATAAAAAAAGAGCACATGATGCAGAAATCATTAAAAAAATAAATTTATACCTACCAAATCATGACACTACCGGTTTAGATATCAGAATCTTATCACCTTTAAAAGCTACTATATTTACTTTAGAAAGAATTGTAAAGGGTCAAGATACTATTTCTGTTTCGGGTAATGTTCTGCGTGATTATTTAACAGATCTATTTCCTATTTTAGAAGTAGGTACTTCTGCAAAAATGTTATCTATTGTGCCATTAATGAATGGGGGCGGTTTGTTTGAAACTGGTGCTGGTGGTTCTGCTCCAAAACATGTACAACAATTTTTAGAAGAAAACCATTTACGTTGGGATTCTCTTGGTGAGTTTTTAGCACTGGCAGTTTCTTTAGAGCATTTAGGAAACACAACGAATAATCCGAAAGCGTTAGTATTGGCAGAAACCTTAGATGAGGCAACAGATACGTTTTTAGATAATAATAAATCACCATCAAGAAAGGTAGGTGAAATAGATAATAGAGGTTCTCATTTTTATTTAGCCCTATATTGGGCTCAAGGTTTGGCGAATCAAAATAAAAACATCGAACTAAAAAATGAATTTACGAAGTTAGCAGCATCTTTAAGTAAAAATGAAGATAAAATAATTTCTGAATTAAATAAAATTCAAGGTATTCCTGTAAATATGCAAGGTTATTTTATGCCTAATGAAGAACTAGCCAACAATGCTATGAGACCTAATAGCACTTTAAACAGTTTTTTTAGTTAAATTTTTGCATAAATTTTCTTAAAAGATTAACAAAAAAGAGTGCTATTTAGCACTCTTTTTTAGTTAGTTTTGAGTTCTAATCAATCTATGAACCTATGAACAAGAAGCGTATTGCTATTATTATTTCTATAGTATTAATTCTAATTTACTTTATTTATCGTTACTTCTCACCCTCTTCGGATGGAGAAATATATTTAACAACTAAAGTTAAAAAAGGAGATTTTATAAGTGAGGTAATTACTTCTGGAGAAGCACAATCTACAAGTTTAAAAAAAATTAATGGTCCAGATAATTTAAGAAAGTTTCGTTTAAACAATCTTAAAATTCAAGATTTAGTTGCTGAAGGTACTATTGTTAAAGAAGGCGATTATGTTGGTAGATTAGATCCAAGTGCAGTTAATGAGCAAGTTTTAGACGCTCGTTTAAACTTAGAGACAGCAGAATCTAAATATACTCAAGAACAATTAGACACTACTTTATCTTTAAAGCAAGAGCGAAACTCTATAAAAGATTTACGTTTTTCTATGGAAGAAACTAAGCTAGAGTTAAAACAATCTATTTACGAACCACCTGCAACCATTAAAAAATTAGAAATAAATTTAGAGAAATCTGAACGTGATTTAAGAGAAAAACTAGAAAATTATAGCATAAAGAAAAGACAAGCCAACGCAAAAATGGTAGAAGTTGGTACAAAAGTTTCTAAAATTACAAACGAACTGAATGATTTATTAGATTTATTAAAATCTTTTACAATCTATTCTAATGGAAACGGAATGATTACCTATGATAAAGAATGGGATGGTACCAAGAAAAAAGTAGGTTCTTCTATAAGTCCTTGGAATCCGACAATTGCTAGTTTGCCCGATTTAACTAAAATGGAATCTAAAACCTACGCAAATGAAGTTGATATCAGAAAAATTAAAAAAGATTTGCCTGTAAAAGTTGGTTTTGATGCATTTCCTGATATTGAAATGGAAGGAGTCGTTACGGACGTTGCCAATGTCGGTGAAAATAAAAGAGGATCCGATATAAAGGTTTTTCAAGTTTTGATAAAATTAAATGGATCTAACACCAATATAAGACCAGGAATGACAACATCAAACAAAATATTAACTTTTAAAAGAAAAGATGTTTTAAGTATTCCTTTAGAAGCTATTTTCTCTAAAGATTCAATAACCTATGTTTATAAAAAAACTGGATTTTCTATAGCTAAAAAACAAGTTAAGATTGGCGATTCTAATAACGACTCTGTTATAATATTAGAAGGTTTAACTGCAGAAGATGTTGTGTATTTAAACAAACCAGAAGGCTTAGATGATGACCAAATAGCAAAATTAAATTAGTTTTTTTATGATTGATAAAATCTATATAGAAAAACTAAAATCTAATTTTAGCGAAGCTGTTCGTGTAATTTTAGCCAATAAAATTAGAACACTATTAACATCTCTAGGAATTATTTTTGGTGTTGCGGCAGTGATTACAATGCTAGCAATTGGTAGTGGTGCAGAAAAAGAAATTTTAGCACAATTAGAGTTGGTGGGTGTTAACAATATTGTGATTACTCCTATTCCTGATGAAGCAGAAAATGAGAGTAATGAAGAAGAAACAGATGCTGGAGGAATTTCTCCCAAAAGGTTTTCTAAAGGATTAGATATGTTAGATGTGAATAGCATCAAAAAAAATCTACCCTCTGTAAAAAAAGTAAGTCCAGAAATTATTCTAGAAACCTACGTGATTAAAAAAGGAAGGCAAAGTCCTGTAAAATTAATTGGTATTTCTTCAGACTTTTTTGCTACCTCAAATATCGAAATTGAGAGTGGTAAAAACTTTTCTGATGCACAAACAGCGTATTCTTTACCAGTTTGTATTATTGGTAAAAAAATTGAGAAAAAACTATTTACTGGAGAAAGTGCTATTGGCAAACAAATAAAAGTGAAAGATGTTTGGTTGCAAGTCATTGGAGTTATCGAAGAAAAATTTATATCAGAAAATGCTCAAGAAAATTTAGGGATTCGAGATTTAAACAAAGATGTTTATATACCAATTACTACTTTTTTAGTGCGTTATAAAGATCGTAAAATTATTAGCGATAAACCTATAGAAACTGGAGGTGGTATGATTTTTATCAGTGGAGATCAACAAGGTCCAAAAAAGAAAATCCCCAGAGGTAATTATCATCAAATCGATAAATTAACGATTCAAGTTAATAATTCAGCAGAATTAAATTCAACCGCAGATGTATTAAGCAGAATGCTAAAAAGAAGACATAATGATATGTTGGATTTTGAGATTTCTATACCCATTCAACTTTTAAAACAGCAACAAAAAACCAAGCAGATATTTAATATTGTTTTAAGTATTATTGCTGGTATTTCTTTGTTAATTGGAGGTATCGGAATTATGAACATCATGTTAGCTTCTGTTTTAGAGCGTACAAAAGAAATCGGAATTATTAGGGCCATCGGCGCTACGCAAGAAGATGTTATTTTACAATTCTTAACAGAATCTGTTTTAGTAAGTATTGGAGGCGGCATTGTTGGAATTTTGCTAGGCATTTTTGCCTCCTATATTTTAGAAATAACAACCGGTATAGAAACTATTTTAACTTTAAGTTCCATTCTGCTTTCTTTTTTTGTTGCCACCTTTATTGGATTAATTTTTGGAATTGCTCCTGCAAAATCGGCAGCAAGCAAAAGCCCAATTGAAGCTATTAGACACGAATAACTATGAAAAATATTTTTACAACTATTTGCTTTTTGCTAACAATAACCATTTTTAGCCAAGAACAATTAACTTTTCAACAAGAAATAAGTTTAGAAGAAGCTATTGATATTGCTCAAAAAAACTCTCCAGATTACAAAGCTTTATTAAATCAAAATCAAGCAAGTTATTGGAGATATAGAAGATTTAAAGCAGGATTTTTACCTCAATTAAGATTTGATGCAACGTTGCCTCAATATAGAAATTCGGTCAATAGAATTTTGTTAGATGATGGTTCTGATGGTTTTAGAAGAACCAATCAAATTAGGTTTGATGGTACTTTGTCTTTGAATCAAAATATTCCATTAACTGGTGGTACCGTTTCTATAAGTTCGCAATTTGAGAGAGTAGATGTTTCTGAACCATTTGAGGCTACCAATTTTGCAGTAATTCCTTTTTCTTTGAATTATAGCCAAAACTCCTTATTTTATAATGACTTTAAATGGCAAAAAAGAATAGAACCTTTAATTTACGAAGAAGCTAAAAGAGACTTTATTGAAACCATGGAGCAAATTTCTTTCAACACAAGCAGACGCTATTTTGCTTTGTTAAAAGCTCAGATTCAAAGTAAAATTGCAAAATCTAATTTTTCAAATCAAGATACTTTATTCCAAATTTCTAAAGGAAGATTTAAAATGGGTAAAATTGCCGAAAATGATTTACTTCAAATAGAATTATCAGTTTTAAACTCAGAGAATGATGTTATTACTAATGAAATTAATTTTAAAAGATCTTCTCAAAATCTATCAAGATACTTGGTTTTAGATACAGAAGATATTCTTTTATCAACACCTAAAGAACTAACATTGTTTACAGTAACTGTAGAAAAAGCTTTGAAAGAAGCAAAATCTAACAGAAAAGCCGTTATAGAATTTAGAAGAAGACGTTTGCAAGCAGAGAGAGATGTTGCAGAAGTAAGAGGAAACAATAGAATACAAATGAGTTTGAGAGCAAACTTTGGTATTTCTCAACAAGGAAATCAGTTTGACAACTTATTTAATGATTATAATCAACAACAAAATGTAACATTATCTTTAGGTATTCCTATTTTAGATTGGGGTGTTTCTAAATCTCGTAGAAAATTGGTGGAAGCAAATAAAGATTTAGCAAATACCAATATCGAAATCCAAGAACAAGAATTCGAGCAAGAAATTTACTTACATGTTTTAAACTGGCAAAACCAGCGAAATTTTTTAAATACAGCCAAAAAAGCGCAAGAAATTGCTTTAAAAAGGTATGAAATTGCTAAAAAGAGGTTTGTTCTGGGAAAGATAAATATTACTGATTTAAACATTGCCTTGCAAGAACAAGACAGGTCTGTTTTACAATATTTAAATTCTTTAGAGAAATTTTGGACAGATTATTACATTTTAAGACAATTAACTTTATTTGATTTTATCAAAAATAGAAAAATTGAAGTTGCAGATATTATTTACGATTAGTCTCTTTATTTTAACGTTTTCTTATCACTTTATAATAGTACTTTTGTAGACTTATTCAACGAATGCATTAAACAAAAAAAAATAATTTGAAAAAGATTTACTTTCTATTTTTTTTACTATCACTTTCCGCTTATAGCCAAGAAAAATTTACAGTTAGTGGCACTGTTTACGATGATTTTAGCAACGAAACCTTAATTGGTGTATCTGTTTATTTCCCCGAATTAAACGCAGGCACAACCACAAATGAATACGGTTTTTATTCGATTACAATTCCTGAAGGCACTTATAAAGTTCAAATAAGTTACTTGGGTTTTACTACTATTATTGAAACTATAAACTTATCAGAAAAATTAATCATAAACTTCAATTTAAAAGAGGCATCTGAAAGTTTAGATGAAATTATTATTGAGGCTGATATTGAAAAAATAAATGTTCGTTCTCCTCAAATGAGTGTAAATAAATTAACATCGGCAACCATCAAAAAAATTCCTGTTGTTTTGGGCGAAGCTGATATTATTAAATCTTTGATTTTGTTACCCGGAGTTACGAGCGCTGGTGAAGGCGCCTCTGGATTTAATGTAAGAGGCGGTGCTGCAGATCAAAACTTAATTTTATTAGATGAAGCTATCGTTTTTAACTCATCGCATTTATTTGGTTTTTTCTCTGTTTTTAATCCTGATGTTATCAAAGACGTAAAATTATACAAAGGAGGAATTCCTGCTCGTTTTGGAGGAAGATTATCATCCGTTTTAGATATTTATCAGAAAGAAGGAAACAGTAAAGAATTTAATATAAATGGTGGCATTGGCTTGGTTTCTTCTAGATTATTAATAGAAGGCCCCATTGAAAAAGAAAAAAGTTCTTTCGTTGTTGCAGGTAGAGCCTCTTATGCTCATTTATTTTTACCGCTTTTTGACAATGATAACAAAGCCTATTTTTACGATTTAAATGGTAAATTTAATTATCGAATTAATGATAAAAACAATGTATTCTTATCTACTTATTTTGGAAAAGATATATTTGGAGTGAGTGATAGCTTCGTTAATGAATATGGTAATAATGTATTAAACTTGCGTTGGAATCATCTTTTTTCTGATAAAATTTTCTCTAATTTATCTTTAATCTATTCTGATTATTTTTACGGGTTAATTCTTGATTTTGTTGGTTTTGAATGGGATTCTGGTATTACAAACTATAATTTAAAATATGATTTTAAACATTATTTAAATGATAAATTTACATTGGGTTACGGTATCAATAATATATACAACAGATTTAATCCAGGAGAAATTATTCCTAACAGGGAAGATTCAGGCATTCAACCAGAAAAATTAATAGACAAATATGCCAACGAGTTTGCGGCTTATATAGATGCTGAACACAAAGTAAGCGACAAATTAAACTTACAGTACGGGATTCGTTTTAGTAATTTTACACGTTTAGGGCAAGATGAATTAAATGTATACGAAAATAATCAACCTGTAATATATAACGAACAATTTAAAAAATATGAGTCTGCAGAAGCTATTGCCACCGAATCTTTTAAAAGAAGCGATGCATTAGCAACCTTTAGTAATTTTGAGCCAAGATTTTCTTTGTCTTATGTGCTGAATGATGCTACCTCAATAAAAGCAAGCTATAACAGAATGGCGCAATATTTACATTTACTAACGAACACCGCATCTCCTACTCCATTAGATGTTTGGGCGCCAAGTGGTCGTTTTATAAAACCCCAATTATTAGATCAATATGCGTTGGGATATTTTAAGTCTATAAAAAACGGTGATTATTCTTTAGAAACTGAAGTTTTTTATAAAGATATTCAAAATAGAATCGATTATATAAACGGTGCAAATTTAGTTGCTAACAACGAGATTGAAACTGTAATTTTAAACGGACAAGCAAGAGCTTATGGTTTAGAGGTTTTATTCAAAAAGAATGTAGGAAATTTTCAAGGTTGGTTTGCATACACTTTGTCAAGATCAGAACAACAAACTCTAGGCAGAACGGCTAATGAGCCTGGTATTAATAATGGCGAATGGTATCATTCTCCTTTTGATAAAACACATGATATTTCTATTAATACAAGTTATGAATTATCTAAAAAATGGTCGTTTAATGCAAACTTTTTACTACAAACCGGACAACCTACAAATTACCCTGTTGGGCAATATGAAGTGCAAGGTTTAAATGTTCCTATTTTTGATGATAATAGAAGAAATGCAGATAGATTGCCAGCCTATCACAGATTAGATGTATCTGCTACTTTAACTCCTGAAAAGAATAAAAATAGAGAATGGCAGGGAGAATGGGTTTTTGGCCTCTATAATTTATATGGAAGACAAAATGCGGCTTCTATCAATTTTAGACAAAATACAGAAACCTTTAGAAATGAAGCAATTCAGACTTCTATTTTTGGTTTAGTACCCTCTGTAACGTACAATTTTAAATTTTAGAGCAATGAAAAAGATATATATACTACCTTTATTAATGCTAATCTTTTTTGCAAATTGCGAAAAAGTAGTTGATATTAATGTTCCTTCTATCGAACCAAAATTAATCATAGATGCTTCTTTTGAAGTTTATTTTGATGAAAGTCCGGTAACAGCAAATACAACTGTAAAATTAAAATTATCCGCTGATTATTTTGATGAAGTAATTCCAACCGTTACCAATGCTACTGTTTTTGTGACCAATTTATCAGACAATACGATTATTAACTATGCTGATACCAATGCAGACGGAAGTTATGAGCCAGTAATAGCGTTTATCCCACTTGATAATATAGCGTATGAATTAACTGTAATTCATGATAATGAAACCTATAAAGGAAAAGCTATAAAAATAAAATCTACGCCATTAACAAGTGTTATTCAAGGAGATGAAACTTTATTTTCTGGAAATGAAACCGAATTAAAAGTAAATTTTACAGATGTAGGTCCAGAAGAAAATTTTTATTTGTTCGACTTTACAAATAATTTATTTACCTCTATTGAAGACCGTTTCTTTAATAATGTTGATTATAATTTCTCTTATTTTTATGGTGAGGATGATATTGATTTACCAACGGCGGTCACCATAAAAATGTCAGGAATGTCTAAAGACTATTACACGTATTTTAGAATTTTGGTAGGTCAGAGTGGTCAAAATTCTGGAGGTCCTTTTGAAACTGTTCCATCTTCTTTATTAGGTAATATGATCAATACCACAAATGACGATAATTTTCCTTTAGGCTATTTTCATATTGCGGAAACTGATACTTTTACCTTAGTTTTAGTTGATAAAAATAAATAGTAACAAGCATTACCCTTTAAATCTAATAAGTTTAATGTATCTCCATATTTCAAATTTTAGTAGAGATCATTTTAAACTATTACTTTCTTAAAAGGTTTTTGAGATCTTAAGCTAGAACTGTAAAAAATCAGTATTTTTGATAGATGACTTTTATAAAAACAACAGAACAAGATTCTAAATACAATCATCTAGAAATGATGTCTGTATCTTCATTATTAAGAAATATAAATCAGGAAGACAAAGAAGTGCCCATGGCAGTTCAAAAATCTTTACCACAAATAACAAAATTAACAGAACAAGTTATCGCCAAACTTAAAAACGGGGGAAGACTTCTTTATATTGGTGCTGGTACTTCAGGTAGATTGGGTATTTTAGATGCTTCTGAGTGTCCACCAACTTTTGGTGTTTCTCATGAATTGGTCATCGGATTAATAGCAGGAGGTGATAATGCGATTAGAAAAGCAGTCGAATTCGCTGAAGATTCTAAAACACAAGGTTGGTTAGATTTACAAAAGCATCAAATTTCTGATAAAGATGTTGTAGTAGGTATTGCTGCCTCAGGCACTACACCCTATGTAATCGCGGCATTAGAAAAATGTAACGAACATAATATTACTACAGGTGCTATTTCTTGCAATAAAAATAGTCCGTTATCTGCTACTGCGCAATTTCCAATCGAAGTAATTGTAGGGCCTGAATTTGTTACAGGAAGCTCTAGAATGAAAGCCGGAACCGCACAAAAACTTGTTTTAAACATGATTTCTACCGCAACCATGGTTCAGCTGGGTAAAATAAAAGGCAATAAAATGGTTGATATGCAATTATCTAATGATAAATTGGTAGATAGAGGAGAAAAAATGTTAGTTAATGAGCTTCATATCGACCAAAAGACGGCAAGCGACTTGTTAAAAGAGTTTGGAAGTGTTAGAGAAGCTATAAAAAATTATCAAAAATGAGTACTGATGTAAATTTACTGGGAAAAGCCTTGATTAAACTTGGCTTTCTTTTATTATTATTTATTGCTTCGCCAGTTTTATTAACAATGAGTTTTAAAGCTATTGATAAATTTAATGAAGCTCCAAACATTTATTTTGCCTATGTATTTGTTGTGTTTAGTATTTTACTTTTGATTTTTACAATTTATTACGCTTTTAAAACTTTTAAAACTTTACAAGACGCTTTTTTTAATGACGATAAGAAAATTAATGGTTAGTAATTGCTGAAGTTCAAATCAAATAGAAGTGAAATTAATGATGGAATTATAATAATTCTAGGGTATCCTGATACGATTGTTAGACCCGCTTATTGGGAAAATTCTAGTAAGGTTTTACACCGATTTGGTATTGGTGGGGAACATGCTATTAAAGCTGGACATTCAGCACTTCTTTTAATAAAAAAAGGACAAACACATATCAATTATTTCGATTTTGGAAGGTATATTACTTCCTATGGTTTTGGACGTGTTAGAAGCAAAGAAACAGATCCTGAGGTAACGATTCCAATAAAAGCAATTTTTAGTGATGCTACCCTTTTAAATGAAAAAGAAATTTTATTATGGTTGGAAAACAACTCCAATAAAACCCATGGAAAGGGCAGAATGATTGTAGGCTTTCATGAAAAAATTGACTACCAAAAAGCATTGAACTTTCTAAATCACCTAATTCAAAAAAAAGAAATTCCTTATGGAGCTTTCTTAAAAAACGGCTCAAACTGTGCTCGTTTTGTAACAGATACTATTTTAGCATCGTCAAATGATTTTAAAGTAAATCTACTTTTAAAAAAATCTAAATTAATTACTCCTAGCCCTATTGGTATTGTAATTAAAGGCACTACGAATAAGATCATATTTTCTGTAGAGCATCAAAAAATCTCTAATTATAACAATAGATTTATTTTAAAAGAACTTATGAACTCCATTTTCAAGATAATTAATATAGAACTTTGTAGATATGGAAATGAATTACCAAATTCAAAATACTTACCACTTAAAAATGCAACTTGGTTAGGTGGAATTGGCAGTGGGGCATGGTTTCATATTGAAGAGCAATTGAATGCAAATACCTTTAGAATTGCACGATATAATAACAAAGGTAAAAAAGATTTTGAAAATATATTTATCTCTGAAAATTCACTATTTAATATTCAAAAAAAACATCAATTTATATACTCAACAAATTGTAAAGAAGTTTTCCTAACTCAAAATAATTTCAAGTTTAATTTTAAAACTTTAATTTCATAATCTACTTACTTTAGATTTTCTACATTCCACAAATCAAATAACACCTTATTTATTAGTTATTTACCTTTTTATTTTATTTCTGCTTAACCTATATTATATTTTTTGGCACGCTCTTTGAATTTAATTATACAAATGCGGAGGTCGAAAAGCATAAAGAGTAGACAAAACCTTAAAACCATATATTATGAAAAAAGGGATACTTATTTTATTAGGAATGTTCATGATGGTTTCTACTGTTGAAGCCAAAAAAGGTAACAATTTACCAAACAACAATGGGTTTTATTATTCTTATAACAATGCCGTTAACTTTGTTGAAAGAGATGTAGAGTTCTTCATATTTCCGAATGGAGAGTTTGATTTCGATGTATTAAGCAATAATCGATTCAATTTAAATATTGATAGAAATTTTAGAGGACAAATTAGAAGAATTGGTGCTGTTAGAATTTCTTATGATCGATTTAATAATGTAACTAGAATTGGAAATATATTTTTAAGTTATAGTCGAGGTCAATTAATTAGCGTTGGAAACTTAAGAGTTAATTATAATAGATGGAATGAACCAATTTTTAGTGGATTTGTTAGAGACAACTATTATTTTGATAATGGCATAAGATTCAACTTAAATCTTGGAGTAACGTATAATTTTAACGATCGTTTTTTCTATGGAAATGACTTTAGGACAAATTACACTCAATTTAGAGAAGATAGAAATTTCTATTATTATAGATCAAATCCGAATACAAGAATAGGAAAAAGAAGTACTATTTTAAAAAGAAGAAAACAAGTTTCTATAAACAATGGTGCAAGAAATACAGCCACTAGAAATTCTAATGAATCTTACAGAAAACATACAACAGGAAGAACTATACAAGGAGTTCGAAGCGCAACTACCAATGTTAAAAGAGCAACTAGAAGTCCTAATACAATCAATAGAAATTCAGATAAACAACCTAGTATAGAAAGTAGAAGAAAACCTATAAACCGTAAAAATAGAATTAAAAAAGATGCTAGAAACGTCAAACAGACTTATGGTAATTCAAATAGAAAAGTAGAAAAAAGATCGACTAATAAAAACACAGAAGTTAAAAAAAGACTGCCTTTTTAGGCAGTCTCTTTTTTTAACTTTATTTATAGATGCTGTTATTTTTTAAAGGTATATGAAACGCCAAACTGAATCATACTTGTAGTCATTTCATACCCAACCGTACTTCCAGGAATAGCTCCTAAAGGGTTTGTATTTGCATTCCAAGTACCTCCCATAACATCTGGAGTAGGATCTAACAGACTCCCTTCGGTTTTACCATCACTAGTTCCATAATGATAAACACCATTTAACATTAAACTATCTGTTAAAGGATAACTAAAACCAAATTGGAAAGCATTGGCAATTACAGCCGTTGCGGGAATAGAGAAAAATGCCAATTCGTTGGTAATAGGATTGCTACTATTTGTATATCCTACTCTTAAAGGTAACTTTTCAATTCCTTTATATTGTAACCCTATTGATATAATATTGATGTTTTTCCATCCAAATCCTTTTACTGCTCCTGTTGGAAAACCTGCACCAGGACCACTTGCTGCAATTTCCCATCCATTATCTGCAAAACCGTCAGTGTTTTCATAATCTACCATCCTATAATCAATGGCTAAATCAAAATCGCCTTTTGAGTATCCTAAACCAAATGATAAAATTGCTGGATAATCCATATTGAATGCCGTATCAGGCGCTGATGTGCCATCTAAATAGGTGTTCTTAAACTCTAAATCTGAAAAAGATTGTGCAGTTTTATACGATGCTCCTAACTTAATTCCATTTGGAGAGTTGTAAAACACTCCAAATTGCGCTCCAAAACCAAGCGAACTCGCTTTATCAGAAGTTGGATATCCTAAAGTTTGACTAGGAGATGATAACGGACTTGGAGCCAATTCTAAAGCCCCATAATTAAATGTAGGTTGCACGCCAATAGAAAAAGTTTCAGTAATTTCATAAGACCACGCAAACCCCACTTGTAGCAACATATAATCAGATTCTACATGACCAAAACCTCTAGCCGCCTGAGGATAATTAACTGGGTTTGAGTTTTCTGATGGGTTAAAAGTTGAATTCATCGGATTGTTTGGCTCTTCAGGAAAAGTAACTCCAAAACCACTAATACCAAAAGCAGAGACACCAAAAGTGTGTTTGCTACCTTCTTTTCCCCAAACCATAGCTAATGCAGGCATAGGAGATAAACCCCTATCATCTTTGGTAACACCAGAAACTCCTGGAGCACCCGGACCTAACATTCCTGCTGGTAAGCTAGAACTTAATTCTGGCGAAGAAGAAAATAAACCAATATTAAAATCTATTATTTTACTATCAAAAGTTGAAATCGTTGCCGGATTCCATTGCAATGCTCCAGAAATATCTAGTGGTTGTGCCACTGATGCTCCCCCCATGGACATGTTAACTGCTCCCACACCTTGCATAATATGACCAGCTTGTCCATAAACTAATCCTGAAAGGATTAGAAACGCAAAATTTAAAAAGTATTTTTTCATAATTTAAATTGTGTTAAAAGGTTAATTAGCGATAAAGTTACTTATTACTATTCAACTTTTATATGACAATAATCATAAAAAATTCTTCTAAAAAAACAAGAAAAAAAATAAAATTTACCGAATTAATTTCTTGTATTTAATTCTCTTAGGCATTAAATCTCCACCCAAACGTTTTTTCTTATTTTCTTCATACTCGGAGAATGAACCTTCAAAGAAATAAACTTCACTATTGCCTTCAAAAGCTAAAATATGGGTACAAACCCTATCTAAAAACCATCTGTCGTGAGAAATTACAACTGCACAACCTGCAAAATTTTCTAAACCTTCTTCTAATGCTCTTAATGTATTTACATCTAAATCATTTGTGGGCTCATCTAATAAAAGTACGTTTCCTTCTTCTTTTAAAGTCATGGCTAAATGCAATCTATTTCTTTCTCCACCAGAAAGTGTGTCCACTTTTTTATTTTGCTCACTTCCAGAAAAATTAAAGCGACTTAAATACGCTCTAGAATTCACTTGCTTCCCTCCCATCATGACTAAATCTTGTCCGTCAGAAAAGTTTTCCCAAATAGATTTATCAGGGTTAATATTTGAATGTGCCTGATCTACATAGGCTATTTTTGCTGTTTCACCAACCTTAAAACTTCCTGTATCAGGCTTTTCTTCACCCATTATCATTTTAAAAATTGTGGTTTTACCAGCACCGTTGGGTCCAATAATTCCAACAATTCCCGCTTGTGG
>JBNMNV010000039.1:0-16753 GCA_051278125.1 Polaribacter sp.
GTAGCGGGAACTGGACTCGAACCAGTGACCTTTGGGTTATGAGCCCAACGAGCTACCTACTGCTCTATCCCGCGATTTCGATTGCAAATATACGACATAATTAAAGTATTTGCCAAGCATTATTTCATTTATTTTTTATTCAATCAAAATTTATACTAAAAATGAAAAAGAAACTATCTTTGCCGTATGGTACACAAATCAGGTTTTGTAAATATTATTGGAAATCCAAATGTTGGTAAGTCTACGTTGATGAATGCTTTAGTAGGCGAAAAACTATCGATTATAACACCAAAAGCGCAAACTACCAGACATCGTATTTTAGGGATTGTAAATGAAGAAAACTATCAAATTGTTTTTTCTGACACTCCAGGAATCATAAAACCTGCGTACGAATTGCAATCTTCTATGATGGATTTTGTAAAATCTGCACTAGAAGACGCAGATATTCTTATTTATATGGTAGAAATTGGTGAGAAAGAACTGAAAAATGAAGCCTTTTTTAACAAAATAATCAATAGTAAAATTCCGATAATGCTATTGTTGAATAAAATTGACAAATCCTCACAAGATGAAGTTGAAGAAAAGGTTGAATACTGGAAAGAAAAAGTACCAAACGCCGATGTATTTGTTATTTCTGCTTTAGAGGGATTTAACGTTGCTGCTGCTTTAGAAAAAATAAAAGAGTTATTGCCAGAAGGCCCTGCCTACTACCCAAAAGACCAACTAACAGATAAACCAGAACGTTTTTTTGTGAATGAAAAAATTAGAGAAAAAATACTAATTCATTACAAAAAAGAAATTCCATATGCAGTAGAAGTTGAAACAGAAGAATTTACTGAAGAAGAAAACATTGTAAGAATCCGATCTATCATCATGGTAGAACGTGAAACTCAAAAAGGCATTATCATAGGTCATAAAGGAAGTGCACTAAAAAGAGTTGGCGCAGAAGCAAGAAAAGATTTAGAGAAATTCTTTGAGAAAAAAGTCTTTATAGAATTGTATGTTAAAGTGAATAAAAACTGGCGTAGCGATAAAAACCAATTGAAACGTTTTGGTTATAATCAAGGTTAGACCATCAAATATTTTTCATATTTCCTGTCTTTAAAAAATCTTGATAAAGTACATTAATTTTGATAATCCCAAATTAGGTACCAATCACTTTAATCATAAAATCGTGCAAGTATTTCATTTGTTTTTTACCAGTATCTTTCCCTATTTTCCCTAAAAAATAGAGTAAAATCCATAGTAATGGTAAGGCAATGACCATCGCAAGCGGAAAAAAAATAGATTCATTTAAAGAAAATCGAGTATATAGCAATGCGACAAAAGCTAAAAATGAAATTCCGATTACAAAATGAACAAACATAAACAAAGTCCAAACTTGGGGTTTTGGTCCAAATAAACCTTTTAAAAGTGATGTTTCGGCTGTTTGTTCTAAAATCTCCAAATGCAGTTGTGGCGACCAAAAATGCTCGTCCTTTTTAGCAACCGAAATAAAAATATGATCATCAATAATGTTACCAATAAACAAACATTTGTCATTTGTAAACTCTTTAGAAAATCTTTGTATAATTTCTTGATTATTTTCTTCCAAATCTATTGAAAACCTGGGGCGAAGGAAAATTTCGCTATTTTGTTTCTCTATTAAAACATTTAATTGATCATTCATAAAAACCTATTTTATAACAGTTTAAATTTACAATTATTTATCATATAGTAAATTGTATCTTTGCAAAAAATTTCAATTCAAATGAATAGCATTGTTGCCATTGTAGGAAGACCAAATGTAGGGAAGTCAACACTTTTTAATAGACTGGTTCAAAGAAGAGAAGCTATTGTAGATTCTGTAAGCGGAGTTACAAGAGATAGACATTACGGGAAATCTGATTGGAACGGAAAAGAGTTTTCTGTAATCGATACTGGGGGATATATAATTGGTTCTGACGATATTTTTGAAGAAGAAATTAGAAAACAAGTAAAACTTGCCATTGAAGAAGCCGATTTAATTGTTTTTGTGGTAAATGTAGAAGACGGAATTACCCCAATGGACGCTGAAGTTGCTAAGGTTTTACGTAAAGTAAAAAAACCAATTTTTACGGTGGTGAATAAGGTTGACAATGCGATGAGAGAGCCAGATGCCGTAGAATTTTACAATTTAGGTTTGGGAGATTACTTTACCATCGCCTCTATTAACGGAAGTGGTACAGGAGATTTATTGGATGCTTTAGCCGAAAAAATGCCAGCCAATGAAGAAATAGATTTAGAGGCAGAAGAACTACCAAGATTCGCTGTTGTTGGTAGACCCAACGCAGGAAAATCTTCTTTTATAAATGCATTAATTGGTCAAGACCGAAATATTGTTACGAATATTGCAGGAACTACAAGAGATTCTATTGATACCAAATACAACCGTTTTGGTTTCGATTTTAATTTAGTGGATACAGCAGGAATCCGTAAAAAATCTAAAGTAAAGGAAGATTTAGAGTTCTATTCTGTAATGCGTGCGGTGCGTTCTATTGAATATTCTGATGTCATTATTTTAGTAGTTGATGCCACTAGAGGGTTTGAAGGACAAGATCAAAGTATTTTTTGGTTGGCAGAAAAAAACCGAAAAGGAATCGTAATCCTTATTAATAAATGGGATTTAATTGAAAAAGAAACCAACACATTGCGTGATTTTGAAGCGATGGTTAGAAAACAAATTGAGCCATTTACAGATGTACCCATTGTATTTATTTCTGCGCTAACAAAGCAACGTTTGTTCAAAGCCATGGAAACGGCTGTTGAGGTTTTTGAAAAGAGAAAAAAGAAAATACCTACTAGCAAGTTAAATGATATCATGTTAGAAATCATTAAAAACAATCCGCCACCGGCAACGAAAGGGAAATATGTAAAGATTAAATATTGCATGCAACTGCCCACAAAAACGCCTCAATTTGCATTTTTCTGTAACTTACCGCAATATGTTAGAGATTCCTACAAACGTTTTTTAGAGAATAAATTAAGAGAAATTTACGATTTTTCAGGCGTGCCAATTACTATTTATTTTAGACAAAAATAAACGCAAATTTATTCCTGTTTATCTTTTTTAGGTATTTATTAAATTTACAAAACCATCAGGACAAATAAAAATTGTTTTAGTGCGTAACGTTTAGTACCTTTTTACGACTAACATTGAAATCGCATTTTATCAACTTCATTTACAGTATATGAAAATCATAAAATCTCATTCAGATTCAGAAAAGGAATTACCCTTGCAATTAAAAATATCTTTTCAAAAAGTTTTTTTGTTATTTAAAAAATATGCTGGTTCAGAATTTTTGCAGCATCCTTATCATAGTGCCGCAAAAAAAATGTTACTACTTTTTGAAAAACACCCTGAATTAAACGAAGGTTTTTCTGATTACTCTTTGCTAGAAACCTATAAAGAACAGATAGATTTATTGCTCAACCCATTATTTCCTGAACCTTTATTACTTAATGAAATAAAAGCAGTCACTGTGCCTTTTTCATTTATCTCTTTTAAATTTACAGATCGTTTTGAAAGTATTATAAATAATGCTAGTGACGATTATAGGTTAAAAGTAACTAATTTTGAAGATGATAGTATGTACATTGTAGCATGTACCTTTATTTTAGCGTATGTGCATGGTTATAATGTTGATATAAAAAGACCATTTTATTTTAATATACCAGACAAAACCATTGGTACTATGAAATATTACAGAGCTACTTATAATGCAGATTTTTCTGAAATTTTTGCAACAAAAGATGCTCCTAAAATTACTGAAGAAGATTTTAAAGAACTACTAAACAACTTCGATAATATTGAATTATGGAAAGAAAAATTTCCTCCAAATAGTTACATATTCAAAGGCTTTGGTCTCATTAGTTTATTTGATGTTACTTCAGAAGAAATGCTCTCTTCTATTAAAGCAAACTTATTAGCGGGCGGTGCTAATTTAGTGCAAAGGTTACAAAATAATTTAAGAGATTTTTATGGCTTAAAAGATTTAAAACTAGGATTTTCAATTTTTGATAAAATCAACTCAAAAATTTGTAAAACTGTTACCAAAAAAACAAATAGTCTTATCCTAGAGCAGGATGCAGAAATCAGTTGTGATAAGCGTTATTTTTGTGACGGAATTATACAGAAAGTTTTCACCAATAATGAAACTTTCATTATTTCTGATGTAGAAGAATATGGTAATAACACTGATAAAAATCCTTTTTATAAAAACCTACATAATTCAGGTATAAAAAGTATCCTTTTAATTCCTATTCAATCTAGTATTAATGGAAATTTAGCGTTGCTAGAAATTGCATCTCCAAGAGCTTATGACTTAAACTCCGTAAACATTAATAAATTAAAAGATATTATTCCTGTTTTTGAAGCTGCAGTGAAAAGAACTTCAGAGGAACATCAAAATATTTTAGAAGCTACAATTCAAGAACATTATACAAGCATCCATAATGCCGTAAAATGGCGTTTTTATGATGCTGCAGAGAAGTATCATGAAGAGCATAAAACCAATGAAAACGTAAAATTAGAGCAAATTGTATTTGACGATGTATATCCTTTATACGGACAGAGTGACATAAGAGGCTCATCGGAAGCAAGAAATAATGCAATTCAAGAAGATTTGAGCACGCAACTATCTTTGGCTATCAGTGTTTTAAAAGATGCCTGCAAAAGTGAATCTTTACCAATTTACAATGAATTGATGTTTAGAGTATCTGCGTATTCAAAGGATGCAAAAAAAGGTTTACATGCTGGCGACGAAATAAATATTTTAGCGTTTTTAAAACGAGATATTTATCCTGTTTTTAATCATATCAAAAAACTAAATAGTACGCTTTCTAAAAAAGTAAGTGTTTATATGGAGCGTTTAGACAAAGAATTAGGTGTTGTTTATGAGAAAAGAAAAAATTACGAAAACAGTGTAAATATTTTAAATAGTAAGCTTGCCAAATACATCGATAAAAAACAGAAAGAAGCACAAAAAATGTATCCTCATTATTTTGAAAGATACATAACCGATGGTATTGAATTTAATATGTACATAGGGCAATCTATTACTAGAGAAGATACTTATGATGATATTTATCTCTACAATTTACGTTTATGGCAATTGCAAACCATGTGTGAAATGGAAAACATTGCTTTTAATGAACTTAAAAACATGGAGCAAGAATTAAGAGTTGCTTCCCTTATTTTGTTGCATAGCGCTCCTATGGCTATAAAATTTAGAATGGATGAAAAGCAATTTGATGTTGATGGTGCCTATAACATTCGTTATGAAATTATTAAGAAAAGAATTGATAAAGCGCATTTAAAAGGAACTGATGAACGTTTAACTACTCCGGGCAAATTGGCCATTGTGTACTCACAAGATAAAGATGCGTTAGAGTATGTAAAATACATCAACTTTTTGCAATCTAAAAACCAATTAGGTACCATTGAATTTTTGGAACTAGAGGATTTACAAGGCGTTTCTGGTTTAAAAGCGTTGAGGGTTGAAGTTCTGTATCCAGAAGGTTTTGACGAGAAAAATACTATTACTTTTAATGATTTAATTAAAGAAATTGAAGCTTAAATTTATAAAAACGTTCCTGTTTCTTGTATTTTAAAAGCAATTGCAAACGTTAAAACACTTACAATAATTCCAATCATAAAGACTGTATAGGTAAGTCTTAATATTTTATATTTTCTATTTAAAACTAAGCCTAAAAAATATAAATCTTTGGTTAGAGATCCATATAAATAATCTCGATCTTGCATCATTTCTGAAATACCCCACTCAAAATCTGGTAATTCCATTTGATGAAAATTACCAAAGAACAATAAGTTTACTTTTTTATTGGCAACATCTTCCTTTGTAAACTTACCTTCCGTTACATTGGGTCTTGTTGCTAAAATTGACAAAATAATAGAGGCAACCGTGAAAGTTATAAAGACAACTGTTGGTAATATTAAGTAATTATTTGAAGGATTATCTAGTTTTGGTAATAAATTAGAGAGCGCCAAAGAAACTATAATGGCGTTTACAGAAAGTAAAATATTGGCTTTAGTATCTGCAATATTACTTAACGTCATATGGTTTTTTAAAGCAACCCTAAACATCGTTTCTACACCTCTTTCTGGAACGTTGCTTTTATTTTTTTTAAGGTCTAAACCTTCTTTTTTATTTTTATTCTTTGTTAATTCGTCTTCTATTTTCTTTTGATTTTTAAGCAATTTAGATAAATTCTTATCTTTTCCTTTGGTCCAGTTTTTTAAAGCATAATCTGAATAATATTGATGTCCTTTTGTGAAAAAATCAATATTAATAGCAATCCATTCAGCATCCGTAAATTTTTTATTTACTTGTGTTTCCCACTCTCTTCTTAGCAATGCTGTTTTGTCATCAAAAGTTTTATCTCCTAGGTGCGCACAATCTGAATCCATAATTATTTTTTCTAAATCATTTGTGGGTGTATGACCTATTTTAGTAGCCAAAATGAAAGCTGAAATTGCTTCGATTCTTTTAACTTCTATCTTTTTTTCTTGTAAAAATTGAGTAAGAATTTTCACACTTTCCTGTTCATGGTTTTCTGCTCCTTTTACAAAACCTGCATCATGAAACCATGCGGCAATTAATAAGTTTTCAGCATCTATTTCAGGTAGTTTTAGGGAATCAATAAAATCTTGAACCTTTTTAACAACTGTTTGCGTATGTGCTAAATTGTGATACACAAATTTATGATTTAGCTTTTTACTAAATAAATCAAAAATATGTTTTTCTGCTTCTTTAATAAGTACACTCATTCTAATTTTGTTTTAAATTCTAAAGTAAATGAAAAGAATTGGTCAATAATTTAAAATATTTTAATTTATAGAGTAGCTATAATCTAAACCGAATATGGTAAGATCTCGTGGTAATCTAACGATAATACTTCGTTCATAACGATAATATATTCCAAATTTTCCTAACTTCTTTAAATCATAACTAGTCCCAAAAGTTAATCTGTATTTACTATAACGCATAGCTTCACCTTTACGGAACCTGTGAAAAGCTTCGACTGAAAACTCCGGATCTAAAGGCCATTTTCTAATATTATATTCTAAACCTGTTTTAAATCGTAAGTTTTCACTAGGAATATCTCCTTCTGCTTCACCAACACCCAACTGGTTCTTGTTTTGATATCGAAATCTATGTGAAATCTCAAACTGGTTTATATCATATTTATAAGATAGATCTAAATTGTATCTAAAATGATTCTCATAGCCTTGTATTTTACCTTGATCATCGTTCTCATTTATATACCTTAGACCAACACCTATTTCAAAGTTATCAAATAGCTCATATTCTATATTAAATTGAGAGAAATACTCTTCTATTGTTGTGGCATTATCTTTTAATCTAATATTTTGTTCTACACCGATTTTTAACTTTTTTCCAATAGAATAATCTACACCAACTGAACTCCAAAATGCAAAGTCATTCGTGTCTTCTAATTGAGAAAAAGCAGTGTTTGTGCATACCAACAAACAAAATAGAACCTGTAAAAATGTTAATTTAAAATATTTTGCAATTCTCATATTCTTGCTTAGAATTATTTATTGTAGTGATATATTCTTATTTCAGCAGAATCTTTCAAAAAATCAACTTTCCCAATGGTTAATTTATTAATAACCAAACCTGTTCTGTTTTCTAAATCCTCTTTCAATAAATCGTAATTTTCTGGTTTAATATTATCTATATTCTCGTAAACGATGTCTTTATAAATCTGATGTTTAGAATGCCAAACTTTTTCTAAAATTGCGATTGCAGCAACAACCATCAAGTTTCCAAATAAAACCTCAAAATAACTCATTTTTTTATTTACAAAAGCATTCATGATAGAAACACCAATGACCACAAATAAATACGTCATTTCTTTGATGGCTATGGAATCTGTTCGATACCGAATGATACCAAAAATAGCAAAAAGCCCCAAGGCTAAGCCAATATCCAATTTATATTTTTTTAATGTAAAGCAAAGAAGGAAAACGACAATACCAATTAAGTAATATGTAAATACATAACTTTTATCGCCAGTTACAGAATAATATAACCACCTAATAATTAGGGTTAAGAACGCAATATTAACAGTGAATAAAAATGCTAATTTAAAAAAATCATCATCAAATAAAGGGACATTAAGAAACTCCATAGTTAGGCAGAAATTTTATCTATTTTAATTAATTTTTGTTTGAACAAATTATACTTCAATTCTTTATACAAATTAACTATTCCTCTACAATACTTATTGATACTATAGGGATTATATCTATATTTTTTTAATACTTTAACAACCTTAGACTTTCGGTCAAATTTGCGCTATTTTACTTCTATTACAACTAAATTATTATACTTTTTTTCTTGATCTTTTATGGAATATGATAAATTTAGATCAATCGTAGCTCTTTCATTATCTTTAAAATTAGCAAGCATTATTCTTTTAACTCTTGCGATAAATCTAAATCAAAATCTGGAATTCTTATCCTCGATTTATTTGTTTCTCCCTTTCCATTTTTCTGCTTTACTTCTAAAAAAGTTAGATCAGAATCTACATATTTACGTTGTCTTATTTTGGTTCTATGCACCCTTCCATTATGATGATCAAAATAGAATTTAACTTTAAAATTATCAAAATAAACAGCATTCATACCTTCTAGAGAAATACTTTCAAAAGGATTAATTGTAGCAGAAATTTTTTCTAGTACTGTATTTTCTTTTTTAGCCTCCATGAATTCTATGAATCAAAATTATAATGCCTACACCCTTACAATAATACATTTTTTTTGTTCCTTATTTTTTTATTTTTTTATTATTTTTCTATTCATAGACGTGTTATTAGACGATATTTTTAATAGATAAGCACCGCTTGATAAAGTACTCATGTCAATCAATAAATTTGAAGAATCAGCAGCATCCGTGTAAACTAACTTACCAAAAACATTATAAATAGATACTTCATCGACAACTTGACTTCCTTGAATTTTTATTTGATCATTGGTAGGATTAGGAAAAACTTTTAAATCTTGTATGGCATCAAATATTTCTGTATAAAGTAATGTATCTTCTTTACCACTAATAGCCATGTTATTTAGTTGAACAATTTCACCTTCATCAGCAAACATATTTGCACCAGTAAAACGAATTCTTACTTTAAAATCCTCGTTATTAGTTGCATAATCTACAATAGAAAAATCAATTTCTTTTACTTGATACTCTGTAGTTATTGAGGGTTCATACGAAATACCACTAGAAACCCAAGTAGAACCATTCCAATAGTCTACCACAATCGATTCTGCAGCACCATTAGAACTTACAGCAAATGATATTTTAATGTCTGTATAATTATAAGTTGATGTATTTATTTGCAACGTATTTTCTAAACTACCTGACTTGAAAGGCTGTTTTATTTGCAAACCTCTCATCATTTGAGTTGCATAAGGGATATCGTTATTTGCTATATAACCTCCAGTACCATTACCCCTAAGCAATATTCTCCTAAATTCATTTTTATCATCATATTCACTTCTTGCGTATAAACCAAGGTTCTTTATAATGTCTGCTCTAGAAGTGTTACTATGAATTCTTAAACCCGCATTTACAGGTTTCTCCCACTCTCTTTCACTTCTCCAATAGTTATTCCATGAAGGTCTTGAGGGTTGATTACCATCTGGATTTTCTGCTCTCCAAGTATCAAAATCTATACCTGCCGTGTAAATTCCGTTTTCATAACCAAATAGGTCCTTTTCGTTAGCTTGCATAGAAATAATTGGGGTATTATATGGGTTTACCCCACTCCACACAAAAAATGTTTTTGCTATTGTTTTTAAACCAACTCCATTTAAAAATGTTCTTGCTAATCTATCAGGGTCATTAGATATATCTCTAATTTCAATCGGAGAACTATATGTTTTAGACATATAAGTTTCGTTTAAAAGCGGGCCAACACTTTCTCCAATTTCATAAGGATATCATTTTTATAAGTAAAACTTGCACCTGATAAATTATTGATATCAGATTCAGAACCATCAATTGTATACTCAATAGCTGCGCCCTCTTGTTCATTTGTAAGCGTTAAGCTAAAAGCATCTGAATACAAACCAGAATCAAGAGAAAATGTTGGAGCTTTTGGCAAACTAACTGAACCTGAATTTGTATTTGCTGCTAAAGGAGTTGGTGAATTAAAAAAGAAACAAGAGCCTCTTCCATCTGGCTGTTTTTCATAAGAAACATCTGAATCTATTGCTACGGATGGTGAGCCACTAACAATAACGCCACTTGTATTTGTTAATCGAATTGCCTCTCCACCAGATTTCAATTTAAAGTTTGTGTGTAATGGCTGGTTCGCTATTATTTTATTTTTGTCTGATGCCCAGATTAAAAGAAATCCTTTTGCAGGAATTGTTACACTCGTAAAAACCCATTTAAAAGATCGAACTCATCAGACAATCGATAACCCGATAAATCTACCGAAACGGTGCCGTAATTGTTCACTTCGATCCAATCTTCAAAAGTACCATCTTCATCAGCTATAGCAATCGTATTTGCAGTCATAATTTCGTTGATTGTAATATCTTGAGAAAAGACATTCAATGACAATAACATTAAAAACAGAATAACCAGATACTTATTTATATTCGAAATTTTCATAAAATTTTTTTTGAAATAACTTTAGGGTAAGGTTATTTTTAGTTAAACTAAACGACCCAAATTAAGAAAAAAAATGATATTTCTCTAAAAGGATTTTGGCCAAAATAATAAAAACTTAACAGTAAATTAATGTTTTTTTTTAAATTCAATAAAATCAAAAAGAAATTGCATTAAATTTAGACATCGATGTAATTTACTAAAATTCAACAAGAGATTTTAGCTTAGAAAACACATATAGAAATTGGTAATAGGATTAAAAAAAGAGAAGAAATTCGCTCTGCACCTGCAAGCGACACTTTTATTCTCGAGACAATTTTACCGTAAAATTAAACCTAATTAAAAACAAAAAAAAGTACCTACCACTCCTTTTTTAAGCAAAACAAATAATTTTTAAAAAATTTGATTTTGAAATATTTTTGGATACCTTTGTTTACTCTTCTTAAATAATAAAATGAAAAAAATATTTTACTCAATCGTAATTCTTTCTCTTGTCTTTTCATCCTGCGGCAGTCCAGCATTAGAAGTTATGAATGGCACTCCCAGTGCTAAGGATGACTCGGCATTTACGAGCAAAGACACTTCTGTGAATATTGGAGTTGCAGCCAATGATGATTTTGGCAGTGACGGCCCTAATTCAGGTGCAATCTCTATTCAGTCCGGAACTTCTGCTAATGGAGGTACTATTACAGTAAATAATGAAGGAACTCCTAATGACCCTAAAGATGATACTATAGATTATACTCCTGAAACTAATTTTGACGGAACAGATACTTTTGACTATTCTATTTCTGACAGCAATGGTGACACTTCTACAGCCACTGTAACTGTAACGGTGACTCCACCAACTGCTGGAACTATCTTTAATGATGGTATATTCAAATATACCATCACGAACGCAACCAATAAAGAGGTATCCATAGAAAAATATACAGAGGAGGGTCCTTCAGGCGTATTAGACCTACCTCAAACCATCGAAAAATTTGATTCAACTTATACAATAACTAGTATAGCATATCGGGGTTTTGCATATTGTTATAACATCACCAGTGTAAATATCCCTAGTAGCTTTGCAAGCATCGGAGGAGAAGCTTTTTATCTTGACTACAGTATAACTAGTATTAGTATCTCAGATACTGTTACCTCTATAGAAAATGGCGCTTTTGGCGAATGCACTAGTTTAACAGCTATTAATATTCCTTCTGGAACTAGTCATTTATCTGAAAGTTTATTTGCAAGTTGTAAAAGTTTAGCTACTATAACGATACCCAATACCGTAACAAGTATAGGCAATGCTGTTTTTTTCGACTGTAGTAGTTTAAATAATGTCACAATACCAGATAGTGTAGTTAATGCAAATATGGGAACTGCTGTCTTTAGTTCGAATGCAAGTTTAACCAATGTAACTTTTCCATCTGCTTTTACAAAAATTCCTAACGACACATTTTTCGATTGTAATAGTTTAGAGAGCTATACAATACCAAGCAATATAACCAACATCGGTGCTTCTGCTTTCTATGGCTGTGGTGCTTTAAAAGAGATTAATGTTCCAATAACTGTAACTACTATTGGTGCATCTGCCTTTGGTTTATGTATTAATTTAACGCAAGCAGTAATTCCAAATAATTTCACAAGTTTACCAGACAATTTGTTTATTTATTGTGATAAGCTGCCAGGTTTCAACATACCAAGTGCTGTTACAAGCATAGGAAGTAGTGCTTTTTATGGATGTGCTAGTTTAGAAAATATTAGTTTATCAAACAGTATAACAAGTATTGGAAGTGCAGCTTTTGGCAATTGTTTTAGCTTAAACAATATTGTTATACCAAGCAATTTAACAAGAATAGAGGCGAGTGTTTTTTGGAACTGTAGTAGTTTTACTGAAATTAATATTCCTAGTGGTGTCACAAATATTGGAGATAGTGCTTTTGGTGGTTGTAGTAGTATAACCGAAATAACAATTCCGGATGGTGTAACTTCTTTACCTGTAAATGCATTTTATAATTGCAGCAGCCTAACCACAATTATTTTTCCAAATAATTTAACCGCAATAGAAAACTTTGCTTTTGGAAATTGTGGAAGTTTAACTAGTTTTGAAATTCCAAATACCGTGACAGCAATTTCAGAAAACACTTTCTACAATTGTACTAGTTTAACAGAGATTATTATACCGAATAGTATAACAAGTATAGGAAATCAAGCTTTTTACAATTGCGGTGCGTTGCAAAACATATCTGTAAATTTAGCATCACCTTTAAACATAGATGCAAATGTTTTTGAATATGTTACGTTGAGTGGTGTTACTTTAAAAGTACCTGCTGCTTCAATACCAAGTTATGAAACCACGAATGTTTGGAAAGATTTTGGTTCAACCATTGCATTGTAGTCATTTCTGAAATTGAGAGGCAATAATCTAATTACGTGTATTTTAAACACAATTTTAAAGAGGTCACCTGAAAATAATTTTTAGGTAACTTTTTTATTAACACCAATTGCTAAGCAATCTATTTAAAAGTCCACACAAAACAAGAGTCATAAAGTTATATCTTTAAGTTTATGACTCTTAATCATTAATTTACAATTATCATTTCGTACAAAAAACATTAGAAACAACTCTTCAAAAGGGAAAAAATTATCAGCAAAAAAAATCTAAATAATATAACAAGTAGCAGTATTTTCAAAGGCGAACAGCTTTTATAATCAAGAGTAGACAAAAGTTTTACAGTATTTAAAGGAGGCAAAACTTTTCTCAAATAAAATCGACATTAAATATATATATATATATATATTTGCATTTTTAAAAAAAAGCTCATGAAATTGGATGTCATTATTTATAAACCTTGAGGTCACATACAAAAAACTTAAAAAATCATGAACTTAACAAGGGTAGACAAAGTCTTTAAGCTCTTTAAAACTACTATTTTTTGCTTTTTTATTTTTTTGAATATTTCTGTTTTTTCACAAGACCAGCCCATTAAATCATCAATAAATAAAGATGCTATTTCCCCTAAAAATATAGATGAACTCTTAAGAATTTCAAAAGAGTATATTTCAAAAAAAGACTACGATAACGCATTATTTTTTTTATCAAAATACTACACTAAATTTTCTGAAAACTTATATGTAAACTGGCTGTACGCGCACGCCCTGTCAATGAATAACAATGACAAACAAGCGGAAAAAAAATTCAACAAAGCAATTTCGATTGATGCGAAAAATCAGAATCTTCAGTTAGATTATGCTAGATTTTTATATAAAATTGGAAAAATAAATAAAGTAGACACTATTTTATCTCGATTTTTAAATGAAAATTCTTCAAATGTAGAATTTTTGCTGATGCAAGCTCACATTCGTTTTTGGAAAGGAGATATTAAAAATGCTGAAATAAAAATTAAAAGAATTCAAGACATTTCTCCGGATAAAGAAATCACAAAGAGTTTAGAAGACCAAATAAAAGAATTAACAGCGCTTTATGTTAGCACCAATTTTGAATATCAAACAGACTCTCAACCATTAGATATCTTTGGCCGTCATATTGTTTTATCAAAATATGTCTCTCGATTTTTAAATCCACAATTAGAAATATCAAACTATCGTTTTTCTAGTCAAGAAGAAAGAGCATTGGCGATTAAATTAAGCAATCAATTTCATTTTGATAAATTAAAACTTAGCGCAAATTTAACTAGTGGTGTGTACCTAAATTTAGCTACCACTGCTGATTGGGTTGGCGGGCTTACTTTTTCGAAAAAGTTATTTAAAAACACCTCATTAAATTTTGGCTATTCTAAAAATAGATTAATTGGTACAATTATAAGTTCCACTTTCAACTTAACACATGAAAATGTTTTTGGCGAAATAGATTACAACAATAAATGGGTACTATTACATGCTTGGTATACTGAGCAATTTTTTAAAGACAACAATCAAATTCAAACATTTGGCGCTTGGATGCTGTCACAACCTATAAAAATTAAAAAGTTTCATATTCAATTTGGATATAGCTACAATTATACAGACTCAAAAGATGTTTTGTTTTTCTATGACAATCAGGGCGTTGGTGTCTATGATCCTTATTTTACTCCAAAAGAGCAAGAAATTCACTCGGGTTTATTGATTGTAAATTACAAACCCACAAAAAAATTATCGCTTGAAGCAAAGGTAAATTACGGTTTTATTGGAACAATAAGAAATCCGTACCCTATTCAAATAACAGCAACAAAAATTGAAGTTGGCGGGTTATACGATGAGACTTTTACTCCGGTAGAGTATACAGGAATCATTAATTACAGTTTTTCAAATCGTTTTTCTGCAAAAATCACGTATATAAACCAAGAAACATTTTTCTACAAAAGAGAAAATATTAACCTAGGATTAAATTTCAACAATTAATGAATTCAAAATTACGAGATGATTTATGGGTATTTAAGGAAGCTAAAAAAGTAACTAGCTTTGATAAAGCAATCTTTTTAGGGTTAACACTTGCAGGATTATTAAGCATGTTTAATTTAACGGAATGGTGGTTTAGAGCGGAACATATTGAAAATCTTTTTTTATTTATTATTTTAAGTCTTTTTTTTGGCTACGGAAATATTAGGATAGCCTTAATCTGGATCAATTATTTACGCATACAAAAACCAAAAGAGGTACCTGTTCCAGAAAAAAATTTAAGTGTTGCTGTTTTTACAACATCTTCTCCCGGGGAACCCCTATCTATGTTCGAAAAAACTTTTAAAGCGCTAAAGAACTTAGATTACCCTCACACAACTTATTTACTAGATGATACACAAGATATTGCCTTTAAAGAGTTAGCAGAAGAGCATGGAGTAGTATGGTTAAATTTACCCAATATACCTGGAGCCAAAGCTGGTAAGATTAACGAGGCATTGAAAATAACAAAAGAAGACTTTATTTTAGTATTAGACCCAGACCATATTGTTTTTCCTAATTTTTTAGATCAAACACTAGGTTTTTTTCAAGATGAAAAAGTGGGCTTTGTGCAGGTAAGTCAAGGTTATTACAATATGTATCGTTCTTTTACCGCACACGGTGCAGCAGAACAAACCTATGCATTTTACGGGCCTACCCAAATGGGTTTGTTCGGTTATGGTGGTGCTGTAGCTATTGGCGCTAATTGTACTTTTAGAAGGAAAGCGTTAGAAAGTATTGGAGGTCATGCTAAAGGATTGTCAGAAGATTTAAATACTTCAATTAGAATTCATTCAAAAGGCTGGAAATCTATATACAACCCTGTAATTGTAAGTCGTGGTTTAGTTCCTGAAGACTTTACTTCATTTTGTAAACAACAATTAAAGTGGGCAAGAGGGGTATTTGAAATGCTATTTGATGAATTCCCAAAAGCATCAAAAACATTAACTTTCTGGCAAAAAGTATCTTATTTATCCATAGGAACCTATTATTTAGTGGGCCCAATGACTGCCTTCTTTATTTTTGTACCTTTACTTTTTTTTACAACAAAAATAGGTCCTGCCAATATGGACTTTACTGAATTTATTATACTTGGTAGCCGTATTGTATTAATTGCAATGTTGATTTATGCACATGCTCAAAGTTTTTTGTGCGATAAAAAAACAGAAAGAGGCATTCATTGGAGAGCAATGGTTTTAAAATATTCTTGTTGGCCCGTTTTTACATATGCATTTTATTTATCCATAATTAACAAAAAAGTCCCGTATATTCCAACAGCAAAAGTAGCTGTAAAAGGTTTTTTGAGTCCGTTTGTAACACCATTAATTTTATACTGCATTCTATTTATATTAATGCTAACAGGTGTTTATATTGAACGAAGATATTACATTACTGAAAGTGAATTGATTCTTACATCCGAAAAAACTTGGGCAATGATAGGATTTGCTATGATTGCTTTCATACAATTTTTAGGAGGTATTATAGCAGCATATAAATCTTTGTATATCACCGCAGAAAATGCGTGGAGCAGAGTAATAATAACAGATGATAAGATAATTAAAGTTAAAGAATAAAAACAACTAAAAACAGCAAGGTAATAATTTCACCAAACGGATTTGGAATAATATTTAGTGCAAAAA
>JBNMNV010000040.1:0-16648 GCA_051278125.1 Polaribacter sp.
TTATTCGCAGATGACATATTCCATTCAATACTATTTATATTCAAGAGGAAACCTGTACGATCTGTTTCTTATACCACCTTTCAGGCTTTTATCATTTTCAGTTCTATATTGGTACTAATTCTATTTTGCATTATTAATCTGTAGGGCTGTCAAAATTCCACTAATCACTAGGGTTATTACCCCGATAGTATATTTGTAGTACTTGCCTGTTTTATTGTTTAGAATAAAATCATATCGTGTTTTTTTGAATAATTTAATGATACTTATTTCTCGAGAAATCGGGAGTCTTATTTGTTTGTGATTATGAAGAACAACAATTGGTTTGAGGATTTTGACTTTGTTTAAACCACTAATTTAGTTAACAAATCACAGATAGAAATCTCCAGCTTTTTTTTTACTAGTAGGAGTGGACTAAAAATAAACTATATACAGTCGGAACAGATATTTTTCTTAATAATAGAGGCCATTTTGTACAATAATATTTATTGATTTTTTTTCGTGCAGCATGAGTAAATCATACTCTTCCTGCTCCAAATTACTTTGCACACCAATAAACCCTATGTCATAATCATTCAAAATTTCATTAAAAATGATTTTCACTCTATTTAAATGATAATCAGAAGTAATTACTGTTAACTTAACACTCTCTAATTTTGATATAATTGGCTTTATTTTTACTGCATCGTCAACCGTATTTCCTGACAAAGCAAACTCTAAGAAATCTTCTTCTAAAAGTCCATTCTCAATTAAGTATTGTTTTGCAAATGCTGCATGTGATTTTTTTGACTTGTTAAAATGTTCTCCCCATCCTCCAGTGCAAAGTATAAGATTGCCCGTCTGGTATAGCTTGACGCAGTAATTCAACCTACTTATTGAAATATCACTTAATTTTCCAGAGGGAGAATTGGGACTGCCTAAAATTATCAAGACCTCCTTTTTCATAAATGTTTCAGTTTCTTAATTAACCTTTCAAATTGCTGTTGAATCATAACGATTTTAAACCAGATTCATGGTTTAGCTAGAAGCTTAAATTCCGACACATCGAAGGTGCAAAACTACATGAATGTACCCAGCAGGTATGACTTGTCGATTTGGCTCTTGGTAGCGCGAGATCAGCGACTCAAACGAGTCCATATTTAGTACTTAGACAATGTACTAATATTTGGTCGAACTACTCAATTAATGATACAAAACCGCTACAAACTTTATATATAGTTGCAAGGCGTTAGTTTTTCTGTTTTTCGTATTCTTGCCCATTCCAAGAAATTATATCATTTTGAATAAGTACATAGTCTCCATCGAGATAAATATATGTGAAGTCTTCTTCTTTCAGTTTAGGAAGGTTAATCTCGAACGAGTTGAAATTAAAGTCCGAATTAGATTGTAAAGCAGCTATCCATCGATTGTTATACTCAAACTGCAGACTTAGATTAACAACCGAATAATTTTTTAATTTATAAGGTATAACCAGCACGTCCTTATTCAATACTTGCAAAGATTCATTTAATACTTGACCATCAACTTCCACAATATATTTAATATCAATTGGACTTTTGAAAGCACTTTTGAATTCTGAAAGGTTTTTTATTTTTATAATTATTGAGTCTGTTTTTGAAATTGATTGTTTGATGTCAAATGAAAGTTCTTCCATTCCTACCCACCAATTGATATTTCTGTCTGAATTAAATTTTAAAATAGTTTTTGAAACTTGTTTAAAATTGCCTTCTGAAGATCCGCTGTAGATCAAAACATGGCCATTTCCCTTTATTTCATAAAGTTTATACCTGTCTTTATTAAGTACTATTGTCCCATTATTTTTAGATAAGAAAACATCATTCTGAAAGTTTATGGTTTTACTAGATTGACAAGAAGCAATCACGAAAAATAATATAAAATAAATTTTGTCTCTCATTAATTTGTTTAAAACGATTTTGTGCGAGATTTGTGTCTCCTGAAAGAGCATGCGGTTTGAACCCGGATACATCAGGAGTAAGAAAAGGATCGAACTTAACTGCTATGAGGGAGATAAGTAAGGCGGGCGAGTTCTAGTTTTATGGAAGACAAATTTATTGACATTTATTCAAACCACTCAATTATTTATAAGCCACTATTTAACTTTTTTCGCTACCCGCTCTCCATTTTTTATAAAGGTTAGTTCGATGACATTTTGTTTATCGTTAAGGTTAAAAATTATTCGTCCACCAATATCAAATACATTGAATGTATTCCTATTAATTGGTGTAATTTCTAATTTACGCTGATTAGTGGCTTGAGCAAATAATTTCCCACCTTCTTTAAAAATAGTTAGATAGAGTTCAGGTTCAAGTTCATATTTACCAAGGTATTTTTCAAGTATATCATTGTCTATTATTACTTTAGGTTGAAATCTATTGTATTTTTTTAGCACTTCAACGGTGTCGTAGTGCGGCAGACTATAACTAGTATTCCCATTAATACCTTCCATAGTTTCGGCGGCTACCATTGCATTTATTATTGCTTCTTCTACACCTTGAACTGTGGCTTCAAATAGGGGACTAATCATATCATTAGAAAGGCTAATTATTGACGAATTGTCTTTACGATTAAAGGCATTTTCATTTGCTGTTGAAAAAGCCATGAAAATATCGCCAGAACCATTGCTTCCGCGTCCGCCTACATTCCCTATTCCCAGAGGAATTCTTTGAGCTATCCGCTTTAATTGATGGGGTAATAAAGGTGCATCCGTCGCTACTATCACAATAATGGATCCATCACCTTCTTTTCTGCTAGATTGCGGGGCTCCTTTATATAGTGTGCTTTCCACATTCATTAGTTCCATTCCAACCGGCACTCCGGCAATTGTTAGATTCTTTTTCGATCCAAAATTGGACTGAACCAGAACACCCACAGTATAGGTAGAATCATTAATATGAATAACTCTAGAAGAAGTGCCCGTTCCACCTTTAAACCCCAAACACATCATTCCTGTTCCGCCACCTACATTGCCTTCAGCAACTACACCGCTTGATGAATTTCTTATAGCCTCTAAAACATGCTCTTCTTTGACGTGAAAACCATAAATATCGTTCAGGAAACCATCATACGTTTCGGCTACTACAGGGTAGGTGTACCACCAATCTTCTCCACTATACCAATCGGTATCGACATACCATTTCAAAACTGCTTGTCTTACGGCACCTACACTATTAGTATTGGTAATCATGATTGGGGTTTCTAAGAACCCAGACTCAGTAACCCACGTGGTTCCAGTCATTTCTCCGTTTCCGTTTAAACTGTACCAATTGGCATATACTGGACTAAATTTCTTAGCTTTTCCTCTAGGGAATATAGCTGTCACTCCGGTTCTAATAGGACCTTTTCCAACAATGTTGACGCCATTTCCTTCAATAATAGTGCTATATCCAACTTCGACTCCTTTTACATCTGTAATAGCATTAAATTCACCAGTTAGGCCTACGAAAGGAATACCCAAATCTCTTGCTCTTGGGTTTTGACTTAGTGCCGTTTGTCCAAAAGAAATAATTACTAAAGCTAAAATATATTTTTTCATAATTTTCGTTTTAGGGAGGTGTAACTGCGTATTTATAATATACTTATGGTGAGGTTGTAAAGTCACTCGGCAAAACTCATCGCATGCCGGGTTTGGATTTATTCATCCTCTAATATTTTTTTCAATTCCAAATTAACTAAAAAAAGCGAATTATTCAGAACTTAAGGGTCGATTTATAGATATTAGAAAGAATAGCAATTTTTTATTAGTTGGAAGTACAATGTACTATTATGAATTACAGTGACTTTATCATAAATAATGTTGTTTTTTTATTCATGGCTTTTATCAATAATTATGTAGTCGCTTTCTTTGGTTTTAAAAAGAAGAACCTAAAATACTTAAAACATTAAGTATTCAGAGGAATCTATTGTTAGTTTCATTGATAGCATTGTGATGATATAGACAAATAGATAATCAAAAAATATTTGTAATTTGTCTGCGATTCAAATTTTAAAATTATGGCTAAAAAAGCAGATCAAACAGCTTCATTTATGGTTCGGTTTAACCAGATTATATTTGAGGAAGATGGCGAATCTAAGGTGCAATGGCGTGGAAAAGTGTCTCATGTGCAGGGTGGTGAAGATCAGAGTTTTTCAGACTTTAATGATGCAGTAAAGTTTATTCAAGAAAGATTAGCTGACCTAACTATAGAGGCAACTAAACATCAATCGCAAGAACAACAGGATTCTTTATTAAAAAAGAGCTTTTCTTTATGGAAAACCGTAGCGAAAGAAGGGCCTAAAGTTTTTATGGAGACGATAAAAGATCCAAGGAAGCAAGTTTCTAATTTACAAGATCAAATTAGTCATTTAAGTGAGGACTTGATGGATAAAGTGCATATTGATGAATGGAGAAATGCTTCAAGATCTGATTTTAATTCTATAAAAGAGGCGATTTCTGCATTGACCCATGAAATGAAAAATCTGAATGCAAAAGTTGATGCAATTAGTAAACCTGTTAAAACCAGTCGTGCTACAAAACCTTCAAAAACAACCAGTGCATCTAAAAAGAAGTAAACCTTAAATGACCGATCTGAAGGACAAACTGACTGAACTTAAACAATTTCAAGAAGATGCTATTATATGTATTCAAACCTTGGGGCAGTTTAATTTGTGGCGCGAGAAGGAGAAAGTTGATTCCAAACAATGGGGAAGAGATAAAAGTGTACAATTGTTACAATATTTAATTTCTAATAGACAGCGGCATGCACTCCATAAAGAAAAAATAATGGATCACCTTTGGGAAGATGGAGATGATCGCGATTTTAAAGTTGCTTTGCATGGAGTTAATAAAGTTTTAGAGCCTAATAGACCTTCTAGAACTGAACCAAGTTTTGTGATTAGGCAAGGTGTTAGTTATCAATTGGATTTAGAAAAAGTTTGGATTGATGCTGCTGCTTTGGAGCAATATGTTATCATAGGAAATGAAGCTTTTGGTCAAGATCCAGTTATTTCTAAAGAAGCCTACAAATCTGCAATTGCTTTATATCAAGGTGTGTATTTACCTAACCGTATTTTTGAAGATTGGTCATCGGAAGAACGCGAAAAAATACAAATTCTTATTTTAGGTGCGTATGTAATACTTGCTGAAATCTTACTAAAAGACAATCCTTTAGAGAGTATAAGGTTAGCACAATGTGCAATAGCCATCGATAATACTTGGGAAGATGCCTACCGTTTACAAATGCAAGCCTACATTATTAAAGGCAATCGGCCACAAGCGATCAAGGCATATCAAAAATGTGTGGATGTTTTAGATCAAGAATATGGTATTGATCCTCTTCCAGCTACTAAAAGTCTTCTTAAAGAGATAGAAAATATTCATTAGAGCCAAAAAATATCATTTATTTTTTCGGGCTTAGATATAGTTAAAAACACTATAGACCATTATTAATACTGAGTTCTATCTTATTTTTTTTCTTCAAAATTGTAGGTGTTCTTTAAAGTTTTCACCTCATAACCTTAATTGCAACTCATTTGTAACTGTCTGGTTGTACGTTTGTACCATAAATTAAGAATAACACATTATAACAATATAAAATTATGGCAACCAAAACTAAAAAAGCAGAAATAACCATTATCGATACTACTGCTAACAAAGCCTTAGGATTAGCTACTAAAGCAAATGATTTAGCTTTCAAAACAACTGAAAAAGTTGCGATGAAGTCAATTAGTTTAACAGAAAAAGGAGTAAGACTTTCTTCGAAAATTATAAAGAAAGGCTTAAAAGCTTCAGCAAAAAACCAAGAATTGGTATTCAATACATTAGACACTGTAAAAGGAAAGGCTGCAAAGGTTTTATCAAAATCTAAATAATTATTAGTAAGGGTACTTAGTTGCAACTCATTTGTAACTGACTGAGAGTATGTTTGTAGCAGAATTAAATTAAAAATAAAATATATTATGGCAACTAAAACAAAAAAAACAACGACAAAAATTAACAAACAAAGTGTTGCAAAAAAGGTAAACACAAGTTTAGTTAATGCATCAATGGCAGCAATTAATACAACTGTTGATAATGGTGAAAAATGGCAAAAATTAGCTTCGAAATTAATTAAGAAGTCAGAAAAAGTAAGACAAGAACAAATCAATATGGTTTTTGATACAGCTGAAGCTGTAAAGGGACAATTTGTTTCTGGAACTGATAGAATAAAGGATTTAGTTGGTTATGATTTCGAATTAGTTGGAAAAGCCAAGGATATGGCAACTAATAACCCAGTAAGTAAAAAAGTAATGGGTGTCATAGGAGAAATTTCTGAAAAAGTCTCTGAAAATGCAATGGTGCAGAAAGCAGAAAAAGCTACTGACGATTTGAAAAAAATGGGGGTAGCTAGATATATGGAATTGAAAGAAGATGTTTTAGATCAGGCTTCAAAAATTCTTGATAAAGGTGAAGCTATTATTGAGGATGCTAAATCTACTCCAAAAGCTAAAGTGACTAAAAAAGGCACTTCAAAGAAAGCGATTACAAAAAAAGTAACAGCGACTAAGGCAAAAGCAACTAAGGCAACTGTTAAAGTAGCACCCAAGAAAACAATGGCTAAAAAAGTAAACACAACTAAGGCAACTGTTACTAAAGTAGAAGCTAAGACTGCACCTAAGACAGCGGTTGTGAAAAAAGCAACTTCTATTAAAGCAACTCCTACTAAAGCTACTGCAACCAAAGTAGCACCTGCAGCAAAAGTGGCTATAACAGAGGTTAAGAAAGTAGAAACAGCCAACGTTGCAGAAGTTAAAACTGAAGCATCGAAATAACGAGTTTTAATAACTTAAAAAATAATTAACTATGAGTACAAAAAAATCAATTCTAGCTGCACCAAAGGAAATGATGTTTAAAGCAATAGATAAAACAAAATGGACTTTAAAGTCTGTTAATGGCCTTGCAATCAACACAACAGAAGAAATAGTTTCTGAAGGAATAATTGCAGTAGAACAATGGCAAACAGTCGCTAATAAAGCATTAAAAGGTAGTTTAACATTAGCAGCAAAGCAGCAAGACATTGTTTTTGATACTTTAACTGGCGTAAAAAATCATGTTATTTTAAGTAAAAAAAGAATCAGTCAGCTTATTGCATAGATAAAGGTATTTAGTTAGAGTTTGATTAGTTTGTTAAAGCCAGGTTGCATATGAGGTGTGGCTTGGTTTTTTTGTTTTAGTTTAATCGAGTTCATTTTGTATTTTTAAGGAGCACTACCAATTGACAAATAAAATAGGCCGATGCTCCGATTTACTTCGTCTTACTGCATCAGGATCACTTCGACTGGGATCGGTACAGGCAGTTCGACACCGCTAACAACACAGCTAATTCAAAATATATAAGAATGATTTCATTCATTGGTATAAATCATCTATAAGGATTAGGTTATCAAATGAATTCGTTTTATTGCTTTTCAAAACTCAGGAAATTTTTCATTAATTTTACCTCAAAATATTAATTGCAACTCATTTGTAACTACCTAGTTGTAAGTTTGCGTTATAAATTAATAATAGTATCATTAAAATAATATAAAATTATGGCAACTAAAACGAAAAAAACACAGGCAACGATTATTGATACTGCTGCAAACAAAGTATTAGGATTGGCAACTAAAGCAAATGATATAGCTTTAAGTACAACTGAAAAGGTAGCGATGAAGTCAATTAGTTTAACTGAAAAATGTATAGGAATTTCTTCTAAAGTTGTAAAGAAAGGTTTAAAAGCGTCATCAAAAAACCAAGAATTGGTGTTTAATAAATTAGAAACAGTAATAAGGAAAGGCTGCAAAGTTTTCAACAAAATTTAAATAATTATCACTAAAACTTAAGTGCAACTCATTTGTAACTCACGGACATTAAATTTGTACAAGAATTAAAATAATAACGGATCAATTAAACAATATATTATGGCAGCTAAAACAAAAAAAACGACGAAAAAAAATAAGAAAACAAGTGTTGCAAAAAAAGTAAACACAAGTTTAGTTAATGCATCGATAGCAGCAATTAATACTACCATTGATAATGGTGAAAAATGGCAAAAATTGGGTTCTAAATTAATCAAGAAGTCAGAAAAAGTAAGAGAACAACAGATCAATATGGTTTTTGATACAGCTGAAGCTTTAAAGGGACAGTTTATCTCTGGGACTGATAGAATAAAAGATTTAGTTGGTTATGATGCTGAATTAGTTGAAAAAGCTAAAGACATGGCAACTAATAATCCAGTAAGTAAAAAAGTAATAGGTCTTGTGGGAGAAATTACTGAAAAAGTCTCTGAAAATCCAATGGTTCAGAAAGCAGAAAAAGCTACGGAGGGTTTAAAGGACATGGGAATGGCTAAGTTTAATGAATTAAAAGGTGATGTTTTAAAGCAGGCTTCAAAAATCCTTGATAAAGGTGAAGCTATAATAGAAGATGCCAGATCTACGCCAAAAGCTAAAGTGACTAAAAAAGCAGCTCCGAAGAAAACGGTTGCTAAAAAAGTAACTGTGACCAAAGCAACGGCAGCTAAAACGAGTACTGTAAAAGTAGCACCTAAGAAAATAGTTGTTAAAAAAGTAAATGCTACTAAAGCAACAGCTACCAAAGCTGTAGCTAAGACCGCACCAAAGAAAGCGGTTGTAAAAAAAGCAACTCCGGTTAAGGCTACAGCAACAAAAGCGGCGCCTAAAGTAGAAGCTAAAGAAGTAGTAGCAACTAAGGCAAAACTGGAAACAGTAGAGGTTAAGAAAACTGAAACAGCCAAAGTTGCAGAGGTTAATACTGAAGAAACAAAATAACTAGATTTCACAATTTATAAAATTATTTACTATGAGCACAAAAAAATCAATTCTAGATGTACCAAAAGAGATGGCATGTAAGGCATTAGATAAAACAAAAGGCACTTTAAACACGGCTAATGGTTACGCACTCAATACAACAGAAGAAGTGGTTTCTGAAGGAATTATGGTAGCTGAACAATGGCAAGCGGTCGCTAATAAAGCGTTACAAGGCAGTTTAAAATTAGCAGCTAAGCAGCAAGACATCGTTTTTGACATTTTAACGGGGGTAAAGGATCACGTTGTTTTGAGTAAAAAAAGAATTACTAAGCTTATGGCATAGGTAAAAGTATTTACGTAGAAATTGTTTAATTATTAAAACCAAGTTGCATCATAGGTGTAGCTTGGTTTTTTTGGTTTATAGTTTTAGTTTAATTCAGTTCACTTTGTGTATTTCAGGTGTTCTAGCAATTAATAAAAAAGTGGAAACTTAGCACTTCGACTGCGCTCATTTCGACTGTGCTCACTTCGACTGCGCGGAGTAAAGGCAGTATGGAAATCCAAATTATTTAAGGTCATTTTACTGCCTAAATTACGCGCTATTTGGCAGTTTTTAGTACTAGTTTATCTGTTCAATGGTGTAAAAAATTAGTTTTATAGAAACAGATTGGGGACCGGTTTTTTTCGTTCATTTGCTGGTGTAAAAAAGACCCATATCTATGGATATGCTTATATTTTATTCTTAAATTAGACAAATAATATTTCAAATTTTTAATAATACATTTAAAAATTAATTTGGTAGATGAGTAGTGAAATTTCAGAAGAAGAAATAATAACATCATATATGGATTATGTGGTGGAACATGGCTGTAAACCAAACTCGGTTGAAGACTTTGCCCAATTACACCAGTTCGATGATGTTGTTTTTTACAACTACTTTGTATCATTTAAGGATTTAGAGAAGACGATTTACAATGTTCTTTTTGAAAACTCTTTAGTTATATTAAAGGAAAGCCCAGAATACCATAGTTTCAGTAAAAAAGATAAGTTACTGAGTTTATATTTTACATTTTTCGGAAACCTAGCTCTTAATAGAGCATATATTGAAATCACTTTAAAAGGATTAGAGAACCAACTGAAAGCGCTAGCTGTCTTTTCAAAATTTAGGCAGAGTTTTATTGCTTTTTTTGACGAGTTAGATTTAGGAACCTTTAATTTAAATATTGATAGCATTGAAAACATTCAGAAAAAAACCATTAAGGAATCTGCATGGGTACAATTTTTATTCACAATGAAGTTTTGGCTAGATGATACTTCAGAAGCTCATGAAAAAACAGATATTTTTATTGAAAAATCTATCAATACAAGTTTTGAATTGTTAGAGACGAAGTCATTGCATAATATTATTGATCTTGCTAAGTTTTTATATCAAGAGAAAATGAACTAGGAGGAATTAGAAGCTATGAAAACACTAAAAAACATACCAATTTCTAAGATTCAGCGTGCATCAAAACTGGTGCAAACAGGAGCAAAAGTTGGTGTAAATTATCTGAAATATTATGGTGATAAAATGGTCAGTTCTGAAGAAGATGCCAAAGGACGCCTAAATGAATCTAATGCCACTGATATTTACGATAGCTTGAAAGATTTAAAAGGGTCTGCATTAAAATTAGCGCAAATGCTAAGCATGGAGAAAAATATTTTACCTCAATCTTATGTTGATAAATTTTCGCTTTCACAGTTTTCAGTACCACCGTTATCCGCACCTTTGGTATTGAAGACATTTAAAAAATCTTTCGGAAAATTTCCTAATGAGATATTTGATACGTTTAATTCCGAAGCAAAAAATGCGGCAAGTATAGGGCAAGTTCATCAGGCAAGTTTAGATGGAAAACAGCTTGCTGTGAAAATCCAATATCCCGGAGTTGCAGATAGCATTCTATCAGATTTGGCGATGGTTAAGCCAATTGCTATGAAAATGTTTAAGATCAAAGGAGAGCATTCTGATGTGTATTTTAAAGAAGTAGAAGGCAAGTTGCTAGAAGAAACCAACTATTTATTGGAGTTTGATCAAAGTCAGGAAGTTGCAGCTGCGTGCGAGCATATTCCTAATTTGCAATTTCCAAAGTATTATAAAGCCTTGTCCTCAAAACAAATTATTACTATGGATTGGATGGAAGGGATACACCTTTCAGAATTTACAAGCATAAATAGCAATCAAGAGTTAGCAAACATCTTAGGGCAGGCCTTATGGGATTTTTACTCGTACCAAATACATACGCTTAAAAAAGTGCATGCAGATCCGCATCCTGGGAATTTTTTAGTATCTGAAAAAGGACGACTAATTGCTTTAGACTTTGGGTGTATGAAAATCCTGCCAGAAGATTTTTATATACCATATTTTGAGTTGTTTAATAAAGATGTTCTCGATGATTCAGAACTGTTTCAGAATAAATTATTAGAATTAGAAATCTTAAGAAAAGACGATACTGAGGAAGAGATTAATTTTTTCACTAAAATGTTTCACGATGTGTTAAGCTTCTTTACCCAGCCTTTTAGAGAAGATACTTTCGATTTTTCTGATGCAGATTTCTTCGGGAATATTTCAGCTATCGGAGAGCAATATTTTAAAAGTACAAGATCGAAAAAAATGGATGCTTCTAGAGGTTCAAGACATTTTATCTATATGAATAGAACCTTTTTTGGGCTGTTCAGTTTAATGTTCGATTTAAAAGCTAAAGGCGTCAAAATTAATAATTATAGAATCATTGGAGACAGAGACTAAATTAAAAGACAGTTATAACAAAGTAAATGTATTATGCACGCATAGTATGTTGTGAAAATATCGTATCTTGCAAGGATGAAACAAACCGTGTAAATTTTTAGACTTTTTTTGTTAAAAACACGATTTTTTTTACATTGATATAGGATAAAATACTGCTTAACTATAAGTAATTAAGAATGGCAAAAAAAAATGATTTAAAGGACATAGTTCAAGATGCATTCGATTCTTCAATCGAGCAGATTTCGGGTTACGATGCTGCATTCTTATATGCAGAGTCCGCGACAAGCCCAATGCATGTTGCGACTTTGAATATTGTAGAAGGCTCATTAAAATATGAAGACTTTAAGGAGATTATAGCATCAAAGCTTCATTTAATTCCAAAATTCAGACAGCGATTATTAAATGTGCCTATGAATTTAGATTATCCATATTGGGTGGACGACCCTAATTTTGACATAGACTTGCATTTAAACCGCATGAAGCTACCAGATCCTTCGAACTGGAAAACTTTAAGATACTTAACATCTAAATTATTTAGTGCGTCATTAGATTTGCGCAGGCCCTTATGGTCGGTGCATTTTATTGAAGGTATCGATGAAATAGCGCAAGTACCAAAAGGTTCTGTTGCTATTGTTACAAAGGTTCACCATGTTATGATTGATGGAAGCTCTGGAGTTGGTATAATGGGCGTTTTATATGACAGTGTTGCAGATGCGAACAAAATAAAGCGATCTAAACCAAAACCATTCGACCCAGACCCATTGCCAGATGAGCTTAGCTTATTATTAAAAAGTGGTTATGGATTTTTAAAAAATCCTTTTAAAATTCCAAAAACTATTGGTGAAACGGTATTCAACTTTGTAAAGAGTAAAGCAGCCAATACACTGAGCATTCAAAAAGAGTTTAGCGCAACAAAATTTCCTGTTCCAATATCAATATTTAATGGTTCAATTTCTGCAAAGAGAACATGGGGAACTGCTATTTTATCTTTCGATCGTATTAATTCACTAAAAAAAGTAGTGGGTGGGAGTATTAACGATATGATACTTGCCATTTGTGCTGGGGCCATTCGTCGTTATTTAGCAGAAAAAGAGAAATTACCATTAGATCCATTAGTAGCTAATGTACCAATTTCAATACGAAACGAAAATAGCACGGAGATGAACAATCAAATTGCTAATATGATGATTCAGTTAGCAACACATATTGAAGATCCATTAGAACGTTTAGAATATATTCAAGAACAAACCATGCTAGGAAAGTCAAGGCATAATACACTTGGAGCCAAGACTTTGGCTAAAATGGCGGATGTTGTGCCATTTGGTTTGGCTAATCTAGCTGCGGGGATATATAGTAAGTACAATATTAAAGATTTACACAGACCCCCTTTTAATGTAACTATTACAAATGTACCTGGACCTAGAGGACCTTTGTACTTAAATGGTCATAAAGTAGTTTCTATATTTGGCTTAACACCCGTTGTAGATGGTTTCGGATTAATAATTGCGGCATTTAGTTATAATGGTCAAGTGAGTATTACTACGACATCAGATGCTAAAACAATGCCTGATGCTGATTTATTTTCAAGATATATTAGAGAATCTGCAAATGAGTTAGAGCATCTAATTAAAAATTTATCAAAAGATAGATTGTCAATTAAAAGCATAACAAAAGTAAAAAGCAAAAGCGGACCATTTTTTACGGCATTAAAAAGGTACTTAAAAACGAATCAAAAAGAACTTAAAAAGTATAAAGGGATTTATCAGATTCAAGTAGATTTAGGGGATACATCAGATGGCTGGGAAATAGATCTTACAAATGAAGTAGCAAAAGTTATTAAAAAGAAGAACTTAGATGCTAAAGTTTTAGTAGAAATTGAAGATAAAAATCTATTTGCACTATACAAAGGCAAATTGATTTTAGAGGAATTGAAGATTCAAGGACGAATTAAAGTAACAGGAAACTCAGTTAGTAAAGCAAAAATCATGAAGTTACTTACAGCCTTTTTAGAACGATAATTAATGTATTATACGACATCTATTCTAACATCAAAAGATGGTGAATCTTTTTGCTATTACAAATGGTTAGTTAATCCAAAAGTACCTTTTAAAGGTGTTGTGCAAATAGCTCATGGATTAGGGGAGCATGCAGGACGATACGATGATATGGCACATCTTTTACAAGATGAAGGTTTTGAAGTCTATGCTAACGATCATAGAGCGCATGGTAAAACTGCTGAAATAAAACGCTTGTTTGGGTATTATGATGGTAGTGCGTACTTTGAAGATTGTGTAGATGACATGCATATCTTATCCGAGCTGATGAGAGATGAACATCCAAAAGCTAAATTCGTATTATTTGGGCATAGTATGGGGTCGCTTTTAAGTAGAAAATATGTCACAAAATATGGTGAAGAATTAGATGCTTTAATCTTATCTGGAACTGCAAGTTTTATCAAAGGACTGGGTAATATTGGTCTTGTAACAGCTACAGCGGTTACAACATTTCGAGGAAAAGCTCGACCAAATGAATTATTGAAATCTTTCTTTTTTGGTGAATTCAATAAGAAGTTTAAACCGAACAGAACAAAATTAGATTGGATTAGTAGCGATGAGAGGCAAGTCGATTTATTTGCTAAAGACCCTTACCGTATTGAAGATTTTTCCTTGGGCGTATTTTTAGATGTTATCAAGAACTCAAAAAAACTGAATAAACCAGAAGCATTTAAAGCCACACCAAGAGATTTGCCTATTCTAATTTTCTCAGGGGATAAAGATCCTGTCGGTGAAATGGGTAAAGGTGTAACTCGAGTGGCAGAACAATATAAAAAAAGAGGAATGCGTGATCTTACTTTTAATTTGTATCCGGGGGGAAGACATGAAATGTTAAATGAAACGAATGGAGAAGCTGTGAAGAAAGATATACTGGTTTGGCTTAATACGCGTATAAAATTGTAAAAACATATAATGGAAGAAACCCAAACTTTATATCAAATTTTCTCACGTTTGGCAGTAGCTTTAGGTGTTTTAAATGGCTTAACTTTGAAAGAAGCTAGAAAGCTAGTAAGCAAACATTTTAAAAACCATCCTTTTGAACAAGAAGCAAAAGATCTGATTAAACAAATTGATAAAGAGGAACATGATGGCATAGAAGAATTGTTCGATAAAATTATTCTAGTTTGTGACGAATTGGGGCCTAGTAGAGAATATGTTACCTTAGTAAGTATATTAAAAAAAATAGGTGATGCTATCACAGACGGCCATGAGCAAAATGAATATAAATACACAAATTCAATCATTGAGAGGTTTGAAAAAGAAATTACTTTCATTAATAATAAAATTCCATCACCACCATTTTTTAATATAGTAATGGAGAGTAGATCGTTACTTGAATGGTCATCGATTTATTGTCTTTATCCGTTTATTCCCAAGCGAATTAAGGGTAAAGGAAGACCTGTTTTGTTAATTCCGCCATATTTAGGAGACGATTTCTCTAAATCTTTCGTGAGAAAATATTTAAAATCGTTAGGTTTTACTCCTTATAAATGGGAACTTGGATTTAATATGGTTAAGTCTCATTACATTCCAAGATTAGAAGAGAAATTAGCTGAAATTTATAATAAACATCAAGAAAAAGTAAGCATCGTAGGTTGGAGTGGTGGAGGTATATTTGCAAAAATCATGGCAAACAGACATCCCGATCAAGTTGAGCAAATTTTAACTATGGGTTCTCCTATATGGGGAGTTATGGATATGAAAACACCTGTTTATGGTTTGTTGGAGTTTTTTAGAGGAAAATCATTAAAGGAACGAAACGAAAGGTTTCTAGCTGAACTAGAGCCTATACCAAAGGTTCCTATAACTTGCATTTATACTAAAACAGACGGCCTAGTGCCTTGGAAACATTGTATGGAAGCAGAAACCTTCAGAAAGGGTATTAAAAATATTGAAGTTTATGGAAGCCATATGGGAATGGGCGCCAATGCGAGTATTTTATTAATTACAGCAAATGCCTTAAGTGCAAATATTAATGGAGAAGAAATACAAGATGTCACTTCAAATATCGAACGGTTCCTTTATCCAAATTATTGGAATAAGGCAAGAAAAGCCTTTAAAACAAATAAGTCAATTGTCCAAGTTTTAAAATCATAAATTATGGATCATATTATTGAACATCATAAATTTCAGGAAGCTTTAAAGCAAATCGCAATTGAGCAAGACATGGATCTTGAAGATGTGAAAAAACAAGGAGCAAAATGTATTAAGGAGTTGTACACAAAACAGCATCCTATTGCTAAATTGTTATCTGTGAAAAGTTTTGATTATATATTGTCCAGAGCGTATAGTGATAAAATAGATGTTGATCCAAAAGGTATAAAAAAGCTGATGAAGCTTATGCAACAGAACTCCGTTGCATTTATAATGACGCACAAAACATATCTGGATACTTTAGTTTTAATTTCAACATTAGCGCGCTATGGAATGCCGATTCCATATTCATTTGGTGGAAGTAATTTGGCGTTTCCTGGTTTGAAACAAATAGGAAATAATGCGGGACTCATTTTTATTCGTCGCAGTTTTAAAGACGATTTAATTTATAAGGCAGCATTACGTCATTATATAGCAACCATAATCGATAAAGGTGATCACCTGACATGGAATATTGAAGGCACACGTTCTAGAACAGGAAAAATTATTTACCCAAAAATGGGAATTTTAAAATATATAAAAGAAGGAGAATTGCAAAGTTCAAGATCTATAAAGTATGTTCCTGTTTCCATTGTATATGATTTAATTCCTGATGTCAAGGAAATGACCGAAGAAGGCAAAGGACAAGAGAAAAAAGCAGAAAACGTAAAAGAAGCTGTAAACTACATTAAAAAATTAGGAAATGATTATGGTCGTGCGGCAATTCGCTTTGGAGACGCCGTAGAGATTGAAGAAGATAAGCATGCAATCATTCCAGATATGGAAGAAGATAGTTATGCTGATAAAAACACCTTGCCTAGATTTGCTTTTGAACTGATACATAAAACCAATGCCATAACACCAGTCACAACAGTTTCGCTAGTTTGCCATGTGT